>JBBJNU010000045.1:0-11898 GCA_037721005.1 Thermoleophilaceae bacterium
CTACCAGTTGGAGGCTGTCTGGACCGCCCAGCTCTGTGATCTGGAGGGCGCGCACCGAAGAGGCACGGTACCGCCTGGCGAGGTTCGCCTCCCGGCGGCTGGCCTCGACCCGGCGAAAAAACAGGACGACACTGTGTAGCGCTTGCGCGCCTCGCCAGAATGAGCGCACACGACCTGAAGGAGTAGGCACTCATGCCTCCTACGCTGGCGAACGGCAAGATTTGCTACCTCGAGATACCGGCCGCGGACGTCCAACGGTCGGGCCAGTTCTACGAAGAGGTCTTCGGCTGGGGGATCAGACGGAGCGGTGAGGGCGGCGTTGCCTTCGATGACACCACGGGCGAGGTGAGCGGTATGTGGGTAACCGCGGGGAACGTGTTCAGCCTCTACCAGGAGCCGAGCGCCTGAGCGTGGAGCTGAGCCGCCTCTATCCGCGCCCGGGGCAAACAACGCCGGCCGAGATGACCTCCGGACTCGATCTGGGCTCACGGGCCCCGAGTGGCCGGCCCTATCTCGTACTGAACATGGTCTCCTCGCTCGACGGCAAGGCAGCGATGTATGGCCACACGCGGGACCTCAGCAGTCCCGCCGACCGCCTCATCTTCCACGGACTGCGCACGCAGGCGGACGCCATTCTCGTCGGCGCGGGTACGGCCAGATCCGAGCGCTACGGGCGCGCGACCAAGAGCGATGAGCTGCGCGCCCGCAGAGAAGCGGAGGGCTTGGACCCTGATCCGCTCACCGTGATCGTGAGCGGTCGCTTGGGCCTGCCGTCTGATCTGCCGATCCTCCGGGAGCCCCAAGCCCGCGTGGTGATCGCGACCGGGGCCGAGCACGAGTTAGAGGGCACAACGGCGCAGATCACCTACTCGCGCACGGGCGACGACCTCCAGCTGCTCCTGGCTCACCTGCGCGACGAGCACGGCGTTCGGTCGGTGCTCTGTGAAGGAGGCCCCACACTCAACTCGTTTCTCATGGCCGCCGGGCTGGTGGACGAGCTGTTCGTCACGGTTGCGCCGAAGATCGTGGGCGGCGCGGACGCGCTCACCCTCGTGGCGGGACGAGAGCTGCTCGAGCCGGCCCGGGCCGAACTGGTGTGGCTCTACGAGTGCGGCGGCGATCTCTTCTTTCGCTGGCGCCTGCCCCGCCCCTGAGTCGAGCCCAATCTGGAGGCTCACCTCTGCAGGTTCAGTTGCACCCCTTGGGAAGCAGGCAGACCTCCGCTAAACACGGTGTCTTCATGGCCGTCTCGATTCGCATCAGACCCGCCTCTCCGCGTGCCCCCACGGCGCCGGAGCCCACCGGCGTGCCCGTGGTGGAGCTGCGCGAGGTCTCGAAGGTGTACGACGGCGGCCACGTGGGCCTCGACCGCGCCTCGATGAAGATCGGCCGCGGCGAGTTCGTGTTCCTCGTGGGCCCGACCGGTTGCGGCAAGTCCACCTGCATCCGCCTGCTGATGAAGGAGCTCGAGGTCTCCGAGGGAGAGGTGCTCATCGCCGGCAAGGCGCTGTCCGACGTGACCCGCAAGCAGGTGCCCCTTCTGCGGCGAAACATTGGCGTGGTCTTCCAGGACTACAAGCTTCTGCCTAACCGCACCGTGTACGACAACGTGGCCTATTCGCTCGAGGTGATCGGTGAAGCCCGCCAGGACATCCGCCGCAAGGTGCCCGACATCCTGCGCCTCGTGGGCCTGTCGACCAAGCTCCACAACTTCCCCGATGAGCTCTCCGGTGGCGAGCAGCAGCGGGTATCGATCGCGCGCGCCTTTGTGAACCACCCGCCGCTCGTACTGGCCGACGAGCCCACCGGCAACCTCGATCCCGAGACCTCGATCGGGATCATGCAGCTGATCTACCGGATCAACCGCACGGGCACCACCGTGGTCGTGGCCACCCACGACAAGGAGATGGTGGACAAGATGCGCCGGCGCGTGATCGAGCTGCGCGAAGGGCGGATCATTCGCGACGAGCTGTCGGGCCTCTATCGCCCCGACGAATCCACCACCGAGTTCGCGGTCAGGCTGCGGGGCGAGCTCGGCGTAGGTCCCGAAGGCCACCCGAACTAGTGCGCTTCGCCTTCTTCTTGAAGGAGGCCTTCCGGGGCCTCTCGCGCAACTCCGCGCCCGGCCTGGCCGCTCTCCTCACGGTGATGCTCACGGCGCTGGTGCTGGGCGTGTTCATCCCGATCGTGCAGGCCACCACCGGCACCGCAAACGAAGTGCGAAGCCGCGTGGTGGTGGACGTGTTCGTGAAGAACGGAGCCACGGGGGCCGAGCGCGACGAGCTGCGCCGTGCGATCGCGACCACGACCAACGTGAAGTCCGTGGAGTTCATCTCGAAGGAGCAGGGTCTGGCCACCGCCAAGGAGAAGAATCCGCGCGCGTTCGAAGCGGGCGCGGAGCTGCTCGGCTCCAACCCGTTGCCCGACACTTTCCGCGTTGTGCCCGAGGACCCGGGCCAAGTGTCCGGGGTGGTTGACCGCCTGGCGCCCAAGGATCCCGACGGCGTGCGGGTACCTTCGCTCGCGGGCATCGACGAGGTGCGAAACAAGGAGCAGGACACGGCCAAGATCCTCTCCGCCACCGGGCTGGTCAAGATCCTTACGGCCGGGCTCGCCGCGCTGCTCATCTTCGCGTCCGTGGCCCTCGTGGCCAACACCATCCGCCTGTCGATCTTCTCCCGTCGGCGGGAGGTCGAGGTGATGAAGCTCGTGGGCGCCACGAACTGGTTCATCCGCTGGCCGTTCGTGATCGAGGGGATCTTCGTGGGGTTCATGGGCGGGGTGCTCGCCGTGCTCCTGCTCACGATCGCGAAGGAGACTTTCATCGATCCGCTCGAGGAGCGCTTCGCCCTCTTGGCCGCACCCGAGACGATCGACTTTCCACTGCTGATCGTGCTGCTGCTGGTGGCCTGCGTAGCCGTTTCGGCCGCGGGAAGCGCCATCACCCTGCGGCGCTTCCTGCGGGTCTGATCAGCCCGCGCGGGCGCGCCCTCTAGGCTTCCGCCGGGCTGTGAGCTCGTTCGCCAAACTCTTCCTGGCCCTCTTTGCTGCTCTCCTGCTGTTCGCCGGCGGCATCTTCCTCGGGGGACACCCAGAGGCCCTGCCGGGCCCAGCCCGTGACGCCCTCGTCGACGACGACCGGGCGGTGCGCGCCGAGATCGTGGAAGCGATCAAGGACAACTACTACAAGCCGGTGAAGAATTCGCAGATCGACGAGGCTTCGTTGAAGGGCATCGTGGCCGGACTGGGCGACCAGTTCTCGAACTACATCACCCCGAAAGAGGCGAAGGAGTTCGAGCAGTCCCTGCGCGGGGAGTTCGAGGGTGTGGGCATGAACGTGGACGAGGACCGCCGCGGGCTGCGCGTGGTGAGGGTCTTCGACGGCTCCCCGGCCGAGAAGGCGGGCATCGAGGCGGGCGAGTTCGTGACCGCCGTAAACGGCAGGTCGATCGCCGGGGTGGCATCACAGATCGCCACCTCGCGCATCAAGGGCAAGGCGGGCACGAAGGTACGGCTCGAAATCGTGAACCCCGACGAGGGCACGCCCCGCACACTCAAGCTCACGCGCGCGAAGATCGAGGTTCCCACCTCCGAGGGCCGCGTCGAGAAGCGCGGCTTGGACACCTTCGGCGTGGTGGAGCTGACCAACTTCGGGCCGGGGGCCCACGGCGAGCTGCGCAAGCAGATCGACAAGCTGCTCGAGCAGAACGTGGACGGACTCGTGCTCGACCTGCGCGGCAACGGCGGCGGCCTTCTCAGCGAGGCGGTGCTCGTGTCCTCGCAGTTCATCGAGGACGGCCTCATCACCTTCACGAAGGGACGCACGCGCTCCAAGCGCGAGTTCGAGGCCGAGGGGGAGGCCATTGCTGCCGACGTTCCGGTCGTGGTGCTGGTGGACGGCGGAAGCGCGTCGGCGTCCGAGATCGTGACCGGTGCTCTGCGCGACCGCAAACGCGGCACCGTGGTGGGGGTGAAGACTTTTGGCAAGGGGGTCTTCCAGGAGGTCGAGAGCCTTTCGAACGGAGGGCAGCTGTCGATCACCGTCGGCGAGTACTTCCTCCCCAGCGGCGAGAACATCGGCAAGAAGGGCGTGACGCCGACCGTGAAGGCCGAGGACGACCCGGACACCGAGCGCGACGAGGCGATCCCGATCGCGCTGAAGACCCTGCAAGAGAAGAAGTGAGCCCGCGGGCGCAGGGGCGCCCGGCCCGGATCGACTTCCCAATGGTGGGCGTGCTCGCGAAGCGCGGGCGGTTTCTGGTGGCCGAGCCGCTGTTCGGCGCCCGTGGCTCGCGGGTGACCCTCGACGGCCGTGGAGGTTTGGAGGGCGACATGGTCCTCGTGGGCGCCGGCAAGCGTGGCGCGAAGGTGGTGCGCGGTCTCGGCAAGCCCTGGGTCGCCCGCGACGTGGTCGAGGCGCTCATGCTCGACCGCGGGCTGAGGCGTGCTTTTCCGAGGCGCGTGGAGACCGAGGCGGCCGAGCTCACCGCCACGAGTGAAGCCGGGCGGACCGACCTTCGCGCCCTTCCCACCTTCACCATCGACCCCGACGACGCTCGCGATTTCGACGACGCCATCTCGGCGCACGAAACCGACGGCGACGGCGTGCGCCTGTGGGTTCACATCGCCGACGTGTCGGCCTACGTGCGGCCCGGGAACGCCGCTGAGGGTGAGGCGTTTCGCCGCGGCACGAGCGTGTACGTGCCGGGGGCGGTGGAGCCGATGCTGCCCGAGGCGCTCTCCAACGGGGCTTGCTCCCTGCGCCCGGGGGAGGACAAGCTTGCCGTGACGGTGGCGATGGACATCCAGGGCACCGATGTGACCAAGGTCGAGTTTCACCGCTCCCTGATCCGCTCCGACGCCCGGCTCACCTATGGGCAGGTGGACGAGGTCTTCGAGGGAGGCGAGCGGGCCGAGGAACCGTGGGGAACCGCGCTTGCCGCCGCCCGCCGGGTGGCCGCCGCACTGCGCGATCGCCGAACGGCCCGGGGGTCGCTGGAGGTGGAATCCTCCGAGCCGCGCTTTGCCTTCGACGCCGAGGGCCACGTGCTCTCGGTGGGCCACGAGTCCCAGTCGGAGTCGCACACCCTCATCGAGGAGCTGATGATCCTCGCCAACGAGCAGGTGGCCGGCTACCTCGCCGATCGCAAGCTGCCGGCGCTCTACCGGGTGCACGAGCGACCGGACCCGATGGCCGTGGAGCGGATGATCTCCCAGCTTGCGTCGCTCAAAGTGCCCACGCCGCCTGTGCCCGAGCGCATGAGCCCCCAGCAGGCCGCCGACCTGGCCGCCGAGGCATCCCGCATGGCCGCGGCCTACGTGCGCTCGACCGGCCGCGGGCGCTCCTCGTTCGGGTCGTTCGTGCTGCGCTCGCTCAAGCAGGCCTACTACACGCCTCAGAACCGGGGCCACGCCGGCCTGGCCAGTGCCCGCTACTGCCACTTCACCTCGCCGATCCGCCGCTACCCCGACCTCGTGGTGCACCGGGCGCTGCTGAGCGGCCTCGGGCTCGACTCCACGGCGCCCAAGGCGGGCGAGCTCGAGGAGATCGGCATCGAGAGCAGCGCCCGCGAGCGCGAGGCGATGAAGATCGAGCGCGACGCCGACGACGTGTGCTCGGCCTTTCTCCTGGAGCGCCGCCTCGCTGAGAGGGGAGGCGAAGCATCCGGCATCCATGCCAAATCCTTCCCCGGCGAGGATCCCCCGGACTTCGAGGGAGAGATCGTGGGCCTGATCGCCAAGGGGGCCTTCGTGCGGTTCGGGGAGGAGGGCTTCGAGGGCTTGCTTCCCGCGCGCCGGCTGCGCGACTGGTACGAGCTCAACGAGGAGGGCACGGCGCTCATCGGCCAGGACTCCGGCCGGGCGCTGCGCTTCGGGGACCCGATCACGGTGACCGTGGACCGCGTTGACGCCCCGCGCGGGCGCGTGGACCTCGTGCCGAGCGCGTAACCTCGACGTGATGGCCAAGAAGGGTGGAAAACGCAAGGCGGCAGCCGGAGACGTGGCAACCAACCGCCAGGCCTCCTTCCGCTACACGTTCCTCGAGAAGTGGGAGTGCGGCATCGAGCTGCAGGGATCCGAGGTCAAGTCCATCCGCGACGGCGGCGTCACCCTCAAGGACGGCTACGCCGCGCTGAGCGACGGCGAGATCTGGCTGCACAACGTGCACATCGCCCCGTACGGACCGGCGGCGCGCGACGGCCACGAGCCCGAGCGCCCGCGCAAGCTCCTCATGCACCGTCGCGAGATCGAGCGGATCACCGGCAAGATCGCCGAGCGCGGTCTCACCCTGGTCCCCACCCGCCTCTACTTCAAGGGCCCCAGGGCAAAGGTGGAGGTGGCGCTGGCCCGCGGTAAGGACTCATTCGACAAGCGGCGTGACCTCAAGGCGAAGGATCAGCGCCGTGAGATCCAGCGGGCGCTGGCCGAGCACGGCCGCTAGAGGCTGCCGGACCGGCTAGAAGTCGCCGCCGCCGAAGTCCCCGCCGCCGAAGTCTCCTCCACCGAAGTCGCCGCCGCCGATGTCGTCCATTCCGCCGAAGCCACCGTCGCCGGCCATGGCGTCGCCGCCGAATCCTCCGCCGAACATGCCAAACCCGCCGCCGAGCATGGACCCGAGGAACAGCCCCGGGAGCAGGCCGCCGCCGAAGAACCCGCCCGCCCACGGCATGTAGGCCGGGCCGGCGTTCCAGTAGGGCATCTGCTGTCCGTTCATCACGACCTGGCGGCTCTGAGGCTCATAGCCGTCCTCCATCACCGCGGCGTCAGCCGCGCACACCGGTACCGGCCGCGGAGCGCCGCCCGGCGGCGCCCAGTCAGCGTCGGTGGTCGAAGGCCCGTGACGGGGGTCGAAGAAGCACGGCGGCCGGCGCTCTGGCGCGGCCTCGCCGTTGAGGCGGGCCTTCGCCGCCGTCATCGCGAAGCGTCCTTCTTCCAGGGACGAGGCCACACCTTCCATGTCTTCCACCCTCCGGGCGCGATCCCAAGCGTCGTCGGCCGCGGTGTAGCACTCCACGGCGCGGTGGTAGTCCGCTTTGGCCTGCGGGTCTGCGTCAGGCATCTCCACGTCGAGGTCGAGCGCCCTGATGTCTTCTCCGAGCGCCACGAGGTCCTCGCGGGCGAAGGCCTTCACCTCCTCGAGCTGCGCCTTCTGCTCGCGCCTGCGGCGCAGGCGACCGAGGCCGAGGAGGGCGATGGGAACGGCGAGCAACAGCAGGAGGAAGCCCGAGCCCCCGCCACCGCTGCCCCTTCCCCGGTCACGGCTGCCGGGCACGCTCCCTCCGTTGGCACGGGCCTCGCCGACGCCGTCCACGAACTCCGTGAGCACCACCGCGGGTCCTTGATCCTTCTTGGAGAGGGAGCTGGTGGCCAGTTCGGCCGCCGCGCCCGGCTGCAGGTCCCCTATCGATCCCGCCCGAAAGGCCGACCCGATGATCGCGGCGTAGGTGCCCCGTTCGCCTACCCCGTTTGCGATCTCCTCGAGCGCTTCGTTGGGATTGCCTCCGGCGGCGTCGGCAGCGCTGGCGGGGAGGATGGCTATTCGCAGCGGTCCCGCTCCCTGCTCGCGAATGCGCTCGCGGAGGGCGTTTGCCTCGTCCTCGTCGATCGCCTGCTCGGCCGAGGGATCCACGTAGACGGTGTCATTGCGCAGCGCCTCCGCGGCGTCGGTGAGCGGGGAGGCGGTGAGCGTCTGCGCCATCGCCGGAGCGCAGAGGAGGCAGAGCATGAGCGCCACGAGCGGCAGGATCAGTCGCATGGCTCTCCCTCGGAGCCTAGACGTCGCTGAAGTCGCGTTCGATGAAGGTGGCGTCCATGCCGAGAGCCAACAGGGCCGCCAGCCCGAGGTACACACCGGCTACGGCGAAACGGGTGCGACGGGACACGCGATGGTAGGCCTGCGCCTCGGGCTCCTTGCGCGCCTTCCAGCGGCGGTAGGTCTCCATGCCGCCGAACAGCAGCACCAGCAGCATGATCGGATTCGGGTAGAGCAGTGTCACCGCTATGAGCAGCGCGAAGCCCACGAGCCACAGGGCGGGGGAGAGGGCGGCCATGGCGCGGCCGCCGTCTAGCGGCAGCACCGGCAGCAGGTTGAAGAGGTTGAGGAAGAAGCCGACAAAGGCCAGCGCCTGGAACAGCTCGTTTCCGGTGAGGGCGTAGAGACCCAGCGGCACGAGGCAGCCGATCGACCCGAGCACCGGCCCGGCGAGCCCCACGCGCGCTTCCGCCGCGGCGTCCTTTGGCAGCTCTTTCATTGCCACCATGGCGCCCAGGAAGGGAATGAACATCGGGGCGCTGGCCTTGATGCCCTCCCGCCGGAGCTGAAAGACATGCCCCATCTCGTGCACGAGGAGCAGCAGCACGAACCCGAGGGCGAACCTCCACCCCCAGATCAGCGAGTAGGCGCCAATCGAGACCAGCATCGATGCGCTCGTGGTGAAGAGCTTGAGCTTCGGAAGGAGAAGCAGGAGGACCTTGAGCTTGGCCCCGAACTTGAGCAAGAGCAGTCCCGCCGCGACGGCGAGCCCCCCGGCCCGTTTCCACGCCGGAGGCTTGTGAACCGGCTGGGGTTCGTAGGTGGGTGGGTAGTACGCCGGAGTGGGCGATTGAGGATCGGTGGCCGGGAGACGCTGTGGTTCCATGGCCCCTCGAATTGTGGCAGGACGCCTACGCGTGCACGGAAGCCCGGATGCGCTGGCGCGCCTCTGAGAACCTGATCGCCTCGTAGGTGATCAGCCCCGCGGTGAGCACGGCGAGCAGCGTCACTGTGACAAGCGCGTCCAGCCGGGTTGCGGGAAGGATCAGAGCGGTGGCGATCGACGCCACCACCACGCGCTGCTTGTTCAGCGTGCCGATGTTGCGCAGGCGGAAGGCCACATGGCCGAGCAGGTAGAGAGCCACGCCGCCGCACAGGGCCACCGCCGGCACCGTCTTGAGTGGTTCGCCGATGTCGCCGATCGTCTTCTTCATTCCGAGCGCCAAGAGCACGATGCCGGCGATAAGCAGCAGGTGGATGTAGCTGTAGGAATCCCGCGCCATGGACACCTGCTCGGCGTGCGGAGCTTCCTTCAGCCGCCTCTCGGCCACGACGCCCAGGGTCAGCGTGGTCTCACTCGCACCGAGGCCGGTGGCCACGATTGACTCGCCGAACGCGATTATCACGATCAGGCCGTGCCGCTCGGCGAAGTGGGTGGGGTGCAGCTTCCACCCTGATCCGCCGAGTAGCGCTCCGCTGCAGTCGATCAGCACGGCGAGGGTCCAGAGCACGCCCTGCACCGGGCCGTCGAGGAAGGCGGCAGTGAAGATGAGGGCCAGCGACAGGCCCACCGCCGGTGCGAAGCGCTTCGTGGCCCCCACGATGTCCACGTCGTTGGAGGCGTACGCGAAGAGGAGGATGTGCAGGACGCGCACGAAGGCGTAGGCGAAGGCGAAGACGACTGCGTCGTCGCTGAAGGCGCCCGGGATCGCGAGTGACACGACGAACATGGCGGCCATCGCCGCGAAGATGGCCAGGCGTGTCCGGTCGGCCTCGGTGTCGAGCCAGTTGGTGAGCCAGGAGTAGCCCACCCATGCCCACCAGACCAGCGCCAGGATGAGCATTCCCCGGGCCATGCCGCCCCAGGAGGGATCGTCGGCGATGAACTGGGTGATCGCGAACACGAACACCAGGTCGAAGAAGAGCTCGAGGGGGGTTACGCGCTCCTCGGCCTCCTCGTTGGGCCCGGGCCCCGCCGCGGCCTCCTCGGCCACCTGCTCGATCGACTTGGGGTGACGGCCACGGCCGGAGGATAGGCAGGGGGGAGGCCGCTCAGATCACAGCGTGGAGGCGCCGGCCCATCGCCGCACCCGACGCGCCAAAGATCTCGCAGAGCAGTCCGAAATCACGTCCAGTTTCGGTGTAGTGGTGACGAAGGAGCCGGGCCGGTATCAGCATCGCGGCGCCGAAGGCGTTGGCCTCGGACTCCGCGGCCGAACGGCGCGGTCTACCCGGCCTGATCGGGGGAGGATCGGGCTCGACCTCCACGGTCGCCGCCCGGCAGAACACCCCGGCGCCCGCCTCTCGGTGCAGGCACCAGTGCCCCAGCTCGTGACCGATGGTGAAGCGCCGGCGTGGCGGCCAGTCGCGGGCCTCGGACGCGTTCACCCAGATCTCGCCCCGGTCGGGTAACAGGAGGCCCGACAGCGACTGGCCGGGGCCCACGTCCGGGGCGCCCGGAGCGCGGCTGAGATCGTCCTCGTCACGGACGAGCAGGCCGAAGTGGCTGTCGGCGATGTGCTCAACCGGGACCGGCAGCGAGAAGCCGTCCCACACGTACCCGGGCACCCTGTCGAGCTCGGTCTCGGCCAGACGCTCGATCTCAGTCGTCTGCATCACCTCGCACGATCCTAGGCCCGCCGGCTACGCCGTGCCGAGCTCGAGCCGTCGCACGAGAGAGGTGAGGACCCCCGTGGCGCCGACCGACGCAGGGCGTGGGCGGCGGGGGTGGGCTCGCAGCTCGTTGTCGAACATCCGGGCCAGGCGCCTAGCGAAGGCGAGGTCGCCAGAGCGAAGAACGAAGTGCAGGAAGCGCAGGGGATCGCGGTCTGCGGTCATGGACACCGGGTCGTCCGCGACCCGAGCGGCCTTACGCAGAGATCCCGGCTAGGCCGGACCGCCTCGAAAGAGGCGGTCGACCTCATCCCACCTGGGCACGTCCGGCTCGTCGTCGGCTGGTCGCGCGGGGTTGTCCGGCGTGCTACCCACAGGAGCGGAGGTACGCGCAAAAGCTGGCGCTGAGGGCTGCGGTCCCGGGGCCGCAAAGGTCGAAACCCCCGCCTCGCGCAAGGCTCGAGCGCTCTCGCCCACGATGGCGCCAAGAGCCTCCAGCACGCGGTCCGATACGCCGCTCGCGGGCAATAGACCCTGCTCCATCTCGTGGTAGTAGGCGCCCACCTTCTCGTGCTGGGCTTGCGCCCCTAGCGAGGCAGCCAGGTGACCCACCAGGTCGGAGCGGCGTAGCCGCGATCGGGCCCTCAAGCGCGGCAGGAGCGCGGGCCAGAGGCCGGCGCCCGAACCGAGCGAACGGTCGAGCCCGCCTGACACCGCCGCGGCCCTCGAGCCGGCGAAAGCGGCGGAATCCCACCCCCTGCGTGGGGCGTCGCGCAGGTAGTGCTCCAGCGCCACTTCGAGCCGGGGGCGCTCATCGCCGGCCGCCACCAGGAGCTCCTGGGGGTCGGGTCGCTCGCCCGCCTCGAAGGCGGCGGCGTAGGAGGCCAGAAGCTCGTCGACGCGGTTCACGGTCCGAGGATCCCCTTCACGCGCTTACGAAAGCGCGAGCCGATCTGGTGCACGTTGTTCTCGCTTTCGGTGGTCTGCGCCGTAGTTTCCGCCGCCGAGTACTCGGAGAACACGTAGAGGTCGACAACCGCCTGGTGGGAGGGGGCGAGCTCCCCGTAGGCCTGCTCGATCGCCTTGCGCAGGTCCACCACGCCGCCATCGGGGGCACCGACCGAGGGCTCCTCGCCCCAGAGCTCCTCGTCGCCGGCGTTCTCAGAGATCAGCGGCACGAGCTTCGGCTTGCCCTCGCGCGAGCGGTAGTAGTCGGAGATCCTGCGGGCGAGGACCGTGTGCATCCACGAGCGAAACTCGCCGACCGACTCGCCGTCGAAGGCGGACTTGATTGCGCTCTCGAGGGCGGTTGCCGCCACATCTTCCGCCGCAGACCTGGGTAGCTTGAGCCCGGCTCGGGCCACGAGCGTGTCCCAGTAGCCGAACACGAGGATCCGCAGCGCCAGCGTGGCCGTCGGCAGACGCCTAGCGGCACGGGCGCCGCGTATGTAGTCGATGAGCTCATCGTCGGTGCGCAGGGCGAGCTCTGGCTCGCTCAGCTCTCGGAAGTGGGAAGCGTCCAACACGGGGAG
>JBBJNU010000216.1:0-3133 GCA_037721005.1 Thermoleophilaceae bacterium
CGGCCACCGCTCCCACGTAGCTCGCCACCTCGTCGGAGTGCATACGCAGCGAGGGGTCCTTCACCTCGATGGCGTCGGCCATCATCCGCACCGTCGCCATGTAGGAGGAGCGCAGCTCGCCGTGCAGACGGCCGTTCTCGAGCACCGACCCGGCGTGATCGCCAAGAGAGAGCAGCACCTCGTCGTCGAGCTCCTCGAACCCGCCGTCGCGGTTGGCGCAGATGATCACGCCCTCGAAGTCGTCCTGGATATACACCGGGATGGCGAGCAGGTTGTCGATCTCCTCGTCGGCGGGCGTGCGGCCCTCGGTGCGCACCGTCCGCGAGTCGTCCTCGCGGATCGTGTCCTCGTGCTTCATCGCCCGGGTCGCGAACTCCTGGGCCAGGGCGCTCTCGGTCGGGTCGTTCTCGAAGCCCTGGTGGCACACGAAGTCGAGCATGCCGTCGTTGTCGCGGTCCTGGCGGGAGAGGAGCAGGCCCTTGTCGGCCTCCACGAGCTCCAGGGCCACCTGGAGCACCATCGCTCGAACGTCGCCGGTGTGGGCGAGGGCACCGCGCTCGCGGTGCAGGCGCAGGACCTGGCTGCGCAGCTCGCGGGTCCACTCGCGCTCGGCCTGGGCGGCGTGCTGCATCCGGGCCCGCACGGAGCGTTCCTGGTGGAGGTCCTTGTCGCGCTTCTGGGCCTCCGAGCGGAGCTCTCGCTCGCGTTCCTCGGCCTCGTTCTCTTCCTGCTTGCGTTCCCGGCGCTCGCCCTCGAGCTCGCTTTCACGCGCGGAGCGCTCCTCTTCGGCCTGCTGGCGTTGCGCCTCGGCCTCCTTACGCCTGCGGTCGGCCTCGGCCGCCCTTCCGTCCGCGTGACGGCGCTCGAGAAACCACCCGATCACGCCCGTGAGCGCGGCCAGGCCCAGCAGCAGCGGGAGCACGTCGTCGCCCGCGTCGGCCAGGTCGCCCTCGATGCCGAGCACCAGCGCGGCGATCAGCCCCGCGAGCAGTAATAGAGCAGCCAGCGGGAACAGCACCCTCCCCACCGACCGGCTTCCTTGACGGTCCATGTCCCCCCAGGGTACCCCCTGGGGGAGGAAACTCAAGGCCCTGGGGGGAGTTCAGGCCCCCAGGGAGCGGGCGATCACCATCTGCTGCACCTCGTCGGTGCCCTCGCCGATGGTGAGGATCTTGGCGTCGCGGTAGAAGCGGCACACCGGGTACTCCTCGATGTAGCCGTATCCGCCGTGGATCTGCACGGCCTCCTCGGCCGCCCGCACGGCCAGCCGGCCCGTCTTCAGCTTGGCTTGCGCGGCGGTGAGCGAGAAGCTCCGGCCCAGGTCCTTTTCGCGGGCGGCCCTGTAGGTGAGCAGCCGGGCGGCCTCGATCTCGGTGGAGATGTCGGCCAGCTTGGCCTGAATCGCCTGGTACTTGGAGATCGGCTTGCCGAAGGCCACCCGCTCCTTGGCGTAGGCCAGCGCCTCGTCGAGCGCTCCCTGGGCCAGCCCCACGCCCATCGCCGAAACGCTGATCCGGCCGCCGTCGAGGGTCTGCATGAACTGCTTGAAGCCCATGCCGCGCGGGCCCAGCAGGTTCTCCTCGGGCACGCGCGCGCCGTCAAAGGACAGCGGCCGCGTGTCCGAGGCGTTCCAGCCCATCTTGCGGTAGGCCTCGCCCACCTCGTACCCGGGTGTGCCTCGCGGCACGATGATGTTGGAGATCTCCCCGTCGCCTGTCTGTGCGGTGATGGCCACGAAGCCCGAGATGTCAGTGCCGGAGTTGGTGATGAACTGCTTGGCGCCGTCGATCACCCACTCGCCGTCCTCGAGCTTGGCCCGCGTGCGCACGTTGCCGGCGTCCGAGCCGGCCTCGGGCTCGGTTAGCCCGAAGGCGCCCAGGGTCTCGCCCGCCGTGAGCTTGGGCATCCACTCCTGCTTCTGGTCCTCGGAGCCGAAGGCGTACACCGGCCAGGTGCCGAGGCTCGTGTGGGCGGCCAGGGTGATGCCCACACTGGAGTCCACGCGCGCGAGCTCCTCGACCACCAGGGCGTAGGAGAGGGTGTCCGCGCCGCCGCCGCCCAGCTCCTCGGGGTAGGGGATGCCCATGAGCCCCAGGCCGCCCATCTGCTTCACCAGCTCGTAGGGGAAGGACTTGGTGCGGTCGAGCTCCTCGGCAACCGGCTTCACCTCGTTCTGGGCGAAGTCGCGCGCGAGGCGCTGGATGGCGGCCTGCTCGTCGGTGAGGTCGAAGTCCATGCGACAGGAATCTATTCGGGGGGCGAATTTCTCCACCACCGCGCCTTTGTAAGCCATGCACACGACCCTGGAGGAGGTCTACGATGACGACCATGCCCGTGGCCCAACGGATGACCGCCCGGGAGTTCCTGAGACTTCCGGAACGTCCCAACGGCAAGCGACTCGAGCTGGTGGAGGGTGAGGTCGTCGTGAGCGATCCGACGATGCTGCACGGTGAGGTGGTGGGGGACCTCCAGTTCGCGCTCGAAGTCTGGGCTCGAGCCGAGCCCCGGAGAGGCGCCGTCCGGGTACCGGCCGACGTCGGGATCGACGAGCGCAACGTCTACGTACCCGACCTTCTCTGGTACGGCGACGGACACGTGCCCGACCGGTTCGACCAGCCCCCCTATCCACTCCCCGACCTCGCGGTGGAGGTGCGCTCGCCTTCCACCTGGCGTTACGACATCGGTGCGAAGAAGGCGGGCTACGAGCGGAGCGGCCTGCCTGAGCTGTGGCTCGTCGACACGCGGGCCGAGGCGGTACTCATATTCCGCCGCTCGCGAGCGGGCGCGCCGACCTTCGATGTCGCCCTGGAGCTCGATCGCGAGCAGCAGGTCACCTCCCCGCTCCTTCCCGGCTTCGCCCTGGCCCTCGCCGACGTGTTCCCCGAGCGCTGATTGGAACGCACCACCGCCATGTGGACGCTCGTGGCCTTCTTCGGCGCCACCGTTGCGTTCGGCCTGATCCGGGAGGCCACCGAGGGGCAGAGCAAGGGAGTCATGTTCGGGGCGCAGGCCGCGACGCTCGTGGTGGTGATCGTGGTGTTGGTGCTCGTGTTCAGGGAGCGCGAGTAGGGGTAGGTTCCCCCGACAGGCAGTCAACGGGGATAGGAGAACGGTATGGCCGTGATGGCGACAG
>JBBJNU010000217.1:0-3100 GCA_037721005.1 Thermoleophilaceae bacterium
AACGAGAATCTCACTCAGCGGAGGGGCAGGCGACCGAGCGGGCGTTGTCGCCTTCGGAGCCTTCGCGCTCGTTGTCACCCGGATCCACCCTCGCCTTGACCGTGTTGGTGCAGAGCGGGCCGTTCACGAACACGCGAGCCTCCTGGCCCGGCGCGAGGGCACTCAGAGGCACGGTGTCCACCGTGGCGCCATCCACCGCCAGGGCGACTTTCGTCGGGTTCGAGGCCGCCCTACCGCGGTTGGCCACGAACACCGTGTAGCGCGCGAGCCGCGGAGACCCGTTGCCGATGGGCCTGCTTGCGATGCGCGCGACGCGAAGGTTGGGCAGGAGGCCCGGCTGCGCACATGCGCCAGACCTGCGCTGGGCACGCCGCACGACCCTGCCGCCCGATCCGTACCAGCGGTAGTGCACGGTGGTGCGATAAGCCGAGCCCGGCGCGAGCTCCACCACGCCCTGGCGGTAGGAGAAACGCTGCACCCCCACCCGTGATTTGCGCCAGACCCCCAGTTGAGGGGCGGCCACGGATGAGAAGGACCCGTCGCCCACCCTTTCCTCCAGCCCGAAGCGCATCCACATGCGGCGCGTGCCGGCCACCCGGCGCATCGAGCCGCGGAACTCCACGCTGCGAGTCAAAGGCCCGCGTAGGCACTCGACCACCTTCACGCTCGCCACCGGGGTTGCCGACGTGCCGACCCCAGGGGCCGCGAGGCCGACGGTGGGCGCCGCCACGGAGACGGCCACGGCGCCGGCCGCGATCAGGTGCGATGAGAGACGAAGCATGGGGGTCCCTAAACAGGCCGGAAAGCCTGTAGTTGCGGTACGGAAGGGGACCGCCGAGCGTGGGCCTACTCGCGGCCGCGCCGCGCCGCACGACGGCGGAAGCGCTCGACGCGCCCGCCCGTGTCCACCAGCTTCTGCTTGCCCGTGTAGAACGGGTGGCAGTTCGAGCAGATCTCCACGTTGATCTGCGGCTTCGTGGCGCGAGTGGTGAACTCGTTGCCGCACGTGCAGCGCACGTGAGCCTCCAGGTATTCGGGATGGACCTCGGTCTTCATCGTCCGAGTCATTCTAGCTGGGGAGAGTTACGCCGGCCGGTGCGCCCGAGCCACGCTTTGAGCCGCGCCCACCAGGTGCTCGGCGGGGGAAAACGGGCAGGGGGCGGCTGCTTGGCGCGCACGAGCTCGAGCCACTCCTCGAGGGGCAGGGTGCCGTCTATCAGGCGGGCGAGCGCGGACGTGACCGGCGCTTCCAGGCCCGCATCCTCGATCGCGCGGGCCAGGAGCTTGACGGTCTCCAGGGCTTCCACGGCCTGCCCAAGCCGCAGCGGTATCTCTGCGGCGGGCACGCCTTCCGCCAACAGCTCGCCCGCGGTGCGGTTGCGCGAGGTGGGCGCCAGCGCCGTGGCCACGAGGTCGCCCGTGCCGCCGCGTCCCACGAAGGTGCGGGCCCTGCCGCCGGAGACCTCGGCCAGGGAGAGCACCTCCAGGAAGATGTCAGCCGCAGCCATGCCGGCGGCGTTGAGGCCCTGAGCCTGGGTGGCGCCCACCGCCACGGCCGCGGCGTTCTTGGCCACTCCGGCCAGCTCCACCCCCACGGGGTCGTTGGACACCTCGCACACCACGCCCGCCCGCTGAAAGGTCTCGGCCACCCGGTGGGCCAGTGGCTCGGAATGCGAGGCGCAGGCGAGCCCGGCGCCCGACTCGACCATCTCCCGCGCGTGCGCGGGACCGCCCACGCAGGCCACGCGCTCGACCCCGAACACGCGCTCGAGCGCGAGCGTGGGAGGGGTGCCCGCCGGGGGCACGAGCCCCTTGGCGAGGGAGACCATCCCCGCCGTGGCGGTCACACCGAGGCGCTCGATCGTCTCGAGCGCCTCACCCATGCCCTTCGAGGGCACAGCGAGGAAGACGAGGTCGGCCCTGTGGAACTGGTCGTCGCGGTCTCCGAAGGCCCCGACCTTCAGCGACTGCGGCAGCTCCACACCGGGGAGGTAGCGCTTGTTCTCGCGCGCGTCCTCCAAGGTCGTGACCTGTTCAGAGGTCCGGCACAACAGCGTCGTGCGCACGCCCGCCCTGTCCAGGAGGAGGGCGATGGCTGTACCGAACGAGCCCGCGCCGACCACGGTCGCGCGGGTTGGGTGCTGGCCGGGATAGCGCAGGCGGGGACTGATCGGACGGACGCTATCGGGGGCCGGTGAAGCTGCGGCGGTTGACCGCCCGGCGCAGCATCTCCGCGACGTAGTCGGGTTCCCAGCGAATCTGGGCGTGAGAGAAGCGCAGGGGCAGGAGTCCTGAGGCGTAGTGGGCTTGGTCTCGGCGCAGTGCTTTGGTCTGTTGGGAGGGGGTGCGGTGGTACCTGAGGCCGTCGGTCTCGACGACTAGCCCGAGGTCGGGCCAGTAGAAGTCCACCAGAAAGCCGTTGACCCATGTCCGCGTCTTCGGCAGCGGTAGTCCGGCCGCGCGGGCGATCGGCTTGAAGCGGCGTTCGAGTGCGGAGTCGGTGAGGGTGAAGGTGAGACGGTCGAGCAGGGTGCGCAGCTTTGCCACGCCGAGGTGGCCCGCAAAGCCCTCGAGCGCCTTGCGTAGCTGTTCCGGATTGATCAGGTCCAGTCGATCCGCTTCGTTCACGGCTCTCTCAAGGTGGTCCTTGGACAGGTAAGGAGCCAGGTCTACAAGCGTGCAGGTGATGCTGGTGATCGGGATGTTCCGCCGCCGTGTCGTGTGCGCCGGATCGAGGACGCGGCGATGGACCCTGATGCCCGGTCGCCGCGGCTTGCGGACGGCGGGAACGGTGACCTCGAAGGCGGCCCGACCCGCGATGCCCCACAGCTCCGCGGCCGAACGGTGACTGAGCATTGCGCCCTGGCCGCAGGCCAGCACGGCGGCCATCAGCTGCCCTTCGCGCGAGAGCTCACGCCGCCCCACCGCATAGACGCCGGCGTGAACGGGGTGCAGCCGCCCGGTGGCCACCCGGTGCTTGATCGCGTCGGGATGGACGCCGAGCGCGAGCAGTTGCTCACGAGCGAGCACCCAGTGTTGGGACCGCGCAAGCGCCCACACCGGTTGCGCGGCACCCTGGTCTGTTTGGGGGTCCATAGAC
>JBBJNU010000218.1:0-3084 GCA_037721005.1 Thermoleophilaceae bacterium
CCCCAGACGCGCGCACCCTTTCCGCGACAGCCTCGACGAGAAGCAGAAGCGACGGAGTCGCCCACGCGGACGATCGCTCGCGGCGCGAAGGAGTAGCGAGAGGACCACCCCGCTGGGCGACCTGACGAGGTTGCTTCCTCCCGTGAACGGAGCGGCCGGGAGTTGATCGTCTGCCGCGAGGTGCGCGCCCTCGGCGAATGCCCTCGGCACGGAGGGAGGGCGCGTCGCTCAGATACTGCGCGTACCCCACAGAACCCCCATTCCCGGGGGTGCCCGGGTCGCCGCCATCCCGGCGCAGAGCGGAGCGCGCCGGAGAAAACGGGGGCGCGAATGGGTGTACAAGGTGCTCGGAAACCTCCGGAGCAGTGGCGACAAACCCAAAGCGTTGGATTCGCGCCGATGATGGCGCTACCCCGAGACGGCCGACCGCCTCGATCGGATCGTGCTCCTCGCCGACGCCCTCGAGGACGCCGGCGAGCTGCGCGCGGACGCGCTCGGACGGGACTATGCTGGCCATGGGGTGTAGCTCCTTTGCTCGACTTGTCAGGTCAGAAGAGCGGAAGCTACGCCCTTCTTAATTTCCCCCGGCAACTGGGACGCGACCAGCCGCCGACCGTTCGGTGTCACACCCGCCCTCGCCGCCCTCGCCGCCCTCGCCGGGTCCGGCAATGCAGTGGCCGGCGGAACACACAAACCCCGCCGTGGAGGGGCTTCCCAGCGCGCCCAGGGAGACGCGAACTCCCACGGCCCAAATGGGCCACAAGGCCCTCAACCTTGCGCGGCGCCCGTCAGATCCGTCCGCTCGCGTCCGCCGGGTTCAGATCGTCTCCGCAGGATCGCCTGCGCCCCCTCACGGAAGCTGCAGGCGGACGCGGCGGCGCAGGACGAAAGTGATAGTTAACCGAGAGCCTCAATGCATCCGCTTTGCTGTCTGGCTCGAGTCGAGGGAGAACCGATGTGTGACGTGATCGGGAAAGCCGTGGCGTTGGAAGCGTCGATGACCCGGCGTGGACTGCTACGCAACACTGGGATCGCCACGGTCGCGACAGCGGCCGGTGGCCGGCTTCTAACCGGAGAGGCAGCGGCTGCCCGCGGTCGGGGAAATGGAGCCTCGCCGCGCGGGGGTGGCGGTGGTGCTAGCCGTCACCGCACCCGCCTGGTCCTGCTCGGCACGGCGGGGGGCCCCGTGGTGCTGCCCGGCGCGGAGGATCGGCACGGTATCTCCTCCGCGGTCGTGGTAGACGGCGCCGTCTATCTCGTCGACTGCGGCCTGGGCTTCCTGCGTCGCTACCAGGAGGCGGGCATCGGCCCAAAGGACAACGGCCCGTTCTCCCGCATGCTCGTGTCGCTGCGGGCGGTGTTTCTGACGCACATGCATTCCGATCACACCGTCGAGTATCCGGCGCTCCAGCTCTTCGGCCACCTGAGCGGGCTCAACGACCCCTCACGAGAGGTCGGGATCTTCGGGCCGGGTGATCGCGGCGCGCTGCCGCCGGTCTTCGGGAACCGCCCAGAGCCCCCGGTGGTCAACCCAGAGGACCCGACTCCCGGCATCGAGGCCATGACCGGCTATCTTCGCCAGGCGTTCGCCGCGGACCTCAACGACCGCATTCGCGACAGCGGCTTCGTCGATCCCGGCCTCGTCTTCGCACCGCACGACATCCGGCTGCCCCGTGGCGCCGGGGATGATCCCAACAGCGATCCGGCGCCGCTGGTCGATCCGTTCCCGGTCTTCGAGGACGACCGGGTGCGGGTGACCGCGACGCTGGTCAAGCATCCGCCGACGTTCCCGTCGATGGGCTTTCGCTTCGACAGCGACGAGGGGTCGGTGACCTTCTCGGGAGACACCGCTCCCACCCCGAATCTGATCAAGTTGGCGCAGGGAACGGATGTTCTCGTGCACGAGGTGATCGATGAGGCCTGGGTCAGAGGGCTCTTCGGCCCGGGTCCCCACCCGCCGCAGATCCAGGCGATCATCGAGCATCTGCTCCAGTCCCACACAACGATCGAGCAAGTGGGACCCATCGCCGAGGAGGCCGGAGCCGGAACGCTGGTGCTCAACCACCTGGCTCCGGCCAACAACCCCGAGCGTCGCTGGAGGAAGGCCGGTCGCGGCTTCTCCGGCCGGCTGATCGTCGGCGAAGACCTCATGCATATCGGCGTCGGCGCGCGCAGGGCTCGTGGTTCGCGCACGCGCCAGGCCCGTTAGGGCGCTGGACGACTTGGCCGTGTGGCCCACGCTCAACAGCCCTGGGTCGCCGTTCAGGAGGCCAGTGGGAAAACCTCTATGAGGGTGACCTGGTAGCGGAGCGAATCGTCTCCGCCTTCGGCTGTTCGGGATGCTCGGCGGACCGGCTCACATACTCCGTCAGCTTCGGTGAGCGGCCGAGCTCCTCGGAGCAGGACTTGAGCGCCTGCAGCACTCGCGCTCGCCAAACAACGAGGTCCCCATCCGGCCGAGATACGAGCGGACGCCGGCCGGCTGGCAGGCCTCCGCCCACAAGCCGAACCGGTTGGCCGCCGTGTAGTGAACCCAGCCGCGCCGCGGCGCCTCCTTGCGGTAGCGGTTGATCGCAAGCGGCTCGCCGAGCCTTTCGGCCGCTGGGCGGAGGTCGGACAAGATCTTTGCCTCGGAGACCTGCTCGAACGCGACCTTCCGTTTTCTGTCCACGTAGTGGCTCATCAGTTGCTCCCGCGGCTGGCGTTCGTTTGGCCAGGCTTCGTCCCGTCGCCAAGCCAGTCGTTGACCGCTTGTGCGGTGGTCACTTCGTCGTCATCGCTGGCGGGTCGGTCGAGTCGGCCTCCCGGTAGCAACGGAGCAGCAACGCACGCTAAGCCGATCTGTCGCCGATGCGTAGCCGTCGCCGCTGGCCGTCGACGAGCTCGTGAGGCAGCGTGAAGGGGAACCTGCCGAGCATCAGGATGTGCTCGTGCTGCAGCGGCGAGCTTAGATGGGCCAGCGCTCACGCCGGTAGCCCATCTCCCAGAACATCCACTCGTACCGGCTCGTGGTGGCGAAGTGCCGGGCGGCGCTCGCGCGCTGCGGCTGGCTGAGCGCCGGCCCGAGGCGGTCGGTCAGGGCGA
>JBBJNU010000002.1:0-37526 GCA_037721005.1 Thermoleophilaceae bacterium
GCGTCTAGCGGTACTCGAAGAAACCGGCCCCCGACTTGCGCCCGAGCTTTCCCTCGGCGATCAGCTCGCGCACCCTTTGAGGCACCTCCGCGCCGATCGACTCCCCTATGGCGGCGGCAACGTCGAGGCCGACCAGGTCGAGGAGTGCCAAGGGCCCGATCGGGTGCCCTGCGCCCAGCTTCATGCAGGTGTCGACCGCCTCCGGGGCCATCTCGAGGCTCTCGGCCAGACGCACCGCCTCAAAGGCGAATGGGAAGAGGAGGCGGTTGACCACGAATCCCGGCACGTCGGGAACCTCGACCACCGTCTTGCCGAGCAACTCACAGAGAGCGGTCATGCGGGCTCGGGTGTCGTCGGTGGCGTCGTGGGGGAAGGCCAGTTCGACCAGCGCCATCCTCGACACGGGGTTGAACACGTGGAGGGCCGCAAAGCGGTCTGGCCGGTCGCTGGCCGCAGCCAGCCCCTCTACGGACAGCGACGACGTGGTGGTGGCCATTAGAGCGTCGCCCGGGAGCAGTACGCCCAGGCCTCCAAGCATGGCCTCCTTGACCTTGGCGTCCTCGATCACCGCCTCGATCACGATCGTGCGGTCGCCGAGGTCGTCCAGCTTGGTTACGACAGTCGCGGTTTCTCCCACCGTCCCACGCGCACGATCGGCGGACGCATCGCTACGGGCCCACAGCACGGTGTCCAGATGGCTGCCCGCGAGCCGAGCCAGCCCGCACGCGATGGCACCACTTCCCGCGATGCCCAGCCGTATGTCTTGTACCGATTGACTCACGAGTCAATGAAGTACCCTACCCCCAAGGACTGGTCAGCGAGAGGCGCGCAGTCCGATCGTTGATCGGGCGAGCACCGAACGAGATTCTCAGAACGGAGACCCATGCGAAGCGGACGTGAGGTAGTGATCGTGGATGCGGTGCGTACCCCGGTGGGTCGTGGGCACGCGGAGAAGGGCTACTACAAGGACATCCATCCGAGCAACCTTCTCTCGAAGACCTTCAGCGAGGTGATCGACCGCTCTGGAGTCGATGCGTCCGAGGTCGAGGACGTGATCAACGGCTGCGTGCAGCAGTTCGGCGAGCAGGGCTTCAACATCGGTCGCAACGCCTGGCTCGAGGCCGGCCTTCCGATCGAGACACCCGCCACCACGCTCGACCGCCAGTGCGGCTCGGGACAGCAGGCCGTGAACTTCGCCGCCGCCCAGATCGGCTCCGGCGTGCTCGACTGCGCGATCGGTTCGGGGATAGAGCACATGGGCCACATCTCCTTCGCCGACGGCATGGCGACCCAGGTCGAGCACGGCGCCGCCTTCTCCCCGGAACTGCTCGAGAAGTACAACCTCATCCCCCAGGGCCTTTCCGCGGAGATGATCGCCGACCAGTGGGAGATTCCCCGCTCGGAGCTCGACGAGCTGGCCGTGCGCTCGCACGCACTCGCTCACCAGGCCACCGAGGAGGGGCGCTTCGAGCGCGAGATCGTGCCCTTCCAGGTAAACGGCGACACCCACGTGACCGACCAGGGCATCCGCCCGGGCACGGACATCGAGAAGCTCGCCGCGCTCAAGCCCGCGTTCAAGGAGGACGGCAAGATCACCGCCGGCAACTCCTCTCAGATCTCCGACGGCGCTGCCGCGGTGCTGCTGATGGAGCGTGGCAAGGCCGACGCTTTGGGGCTGAAGGCTCGCGCCCGCATCGTGGACCAGACCACGGTCGGTGTGGACCCCGTGATCATGCTCACGGGCCCGATCCCGGCCACGCGCAAGATCCTCGAGCGCAACGGGATGACGATGGGCGACATCGACCTCGTGGAGATCAACGAGGCCTTTGCCCCCGTGGTGGCGGCGTGGCAGCGCGAGCTCGACGCCGACATGGACCGGGTGAACGTGAACGGCGGAGCGATGGCCCTGGGGCATCCCCTCGGGTCCACCGGCGCGCGCCTGATCACCACGTTGCTGCACGAGCTCGAGCGCTCGGACAAGTCGGTGGGGCTCGTGACCATGTGTTGTGGCGGGGGTATCGGCACCGGCACCCTCATCGAGCGGCTTTAGACACCTGGACTGACGGATAGGTCCTTCGGGCAATGGCTGATGCCGAAGGGCTGCTGGCGGGCCGCTACGAGCGGCTGAGGACGATCGGCACCGGGGGGATGGCCCGGGTCATACTGGCCCAGGACCAGCGCCTCGGCCGCCAGGTGGCTATCAAGCGCCTGCACGCCGACAGTCCGGGGGAGACCGCGAAGCGCTTCGAGCGCGAGGCTCGGCTCGGGGCCTCGCTGAACCATCAGAACATCGTCGCGATCTACGACGTGGACTGCGACACCGATGACGTGCTCATCGTGATGGAGTACGTCGAGGGGGAGACGCTCAAGCAGGCGCTCGAGAAAGGGCCACTCGAGCCCTCCGAGGTGGTGGCGGTGATCAACGACATCGCCGCGGCGCTCGACCATGCCCACGCCGAGGGGGTCGTGCATCGCGATGTGAAGCCGGCCAACATCCTCCTGCGCCGCGACGGGGTGGCCAAGCTGGCCGACCTCGGCATCGCCAGGGCCGCCGAGGCCACCGAGATCACCCGCAGCGGCTTCGTGGTCGGCACCGCCGCCTACATGGCGCCGGAACAGCTCGGCGGCGACGGGGCCGGCCCCGCGGCTGACGTGTACGCCCTTGCCGCGGTGGCCTACGAGGCGTTGTCGGGTCAGCGCGCGCGCGGCGGCACGAACGCGGTGGAGATCGCCACCGAGGCGGTCAATGCCTCGCCCCCCGACATCCGGGATGTGTGGCCCGAGGCCCCTGCGCGCGCGGCCGAGGTGATCGAGCGAAGCCTTGCCCTCCTGCCCAACGATCGTCCGGCTTCCGCAGGGGAGCTGGCCTCAGAGCTCGAGGCGGGGCTCGATCCGAGCAACGCGCCCGAGGACGACACGGAGGTCACGCAGGCGATGCCCGTCACCCGTCGCGAGCCGGCGCCCGTGCCTCGGCGCGAGCCGATCATGCCGCGGCGCTCCCCGCCCCCGTCGCGCGTCGCGCCGCCCCCCGCCGCTGCCGCACCGGTCGCAACTCAGCGGCGGGGGTTTCCCATGTGGCTGCCCCTCGCCGGCTTGGCCGCACTCGTGCTCCTGGGCGTGCTCGCCGCTGTGCTGCTTTCGGGCGGCGGCGACCCGGGGGGAGACCGCGCGTCTGACTCGGAGCAGACCCAACGCCCGCAGACCGACTCGACGCCGGAGCCGGCGGACGAGCCGACCACCCCGACGCCCGAAGAGGAGACCACGCCCCAGGAACCGGCACCGGACGAGCCGGCCCCAGAAGAGCCTCCCGCAGGGACCGTCGACCCCGAGGAGGGCGCACGCCTGGACGCTCAGGCCTTTGGGCTCATCCAGCAGGGCCAGTACGCCGAGGCCGTGCCGATCGCGCGACAGGCAGTGGCCTCGTTCGCCGACACCAGCACGGAGATGAACTACGCCTTCGCCCTCTACAACCTCGGTACGGCGCTCAACCGCTCGGGCAACCCCGACGAGGCGATTCAGTACCTCGAGAAGCGGCTGGAAATCTCGACCTTCAAGACCGACGTGGTGCAGGCGGAGCTGGACAAGGCGCGCGCCGCGGCAGGCTAGGCAACTCTGGCTACGCCGGCGCGGCGCCCGGTGGGCCCGCGCCAGACTCGAGGCGGGCCACCAACTCGTCGAGGCGAAGCTCCTCGAGCCCCTTGCCCACGGCCTCGAGCTCGCCCGCGCAGAGCTCCACCAGCTCACGCCCCTCTCGCACCAGGTCGAGGGTCTCACGCAATCCGGCCTCGCCCGAGTCCAGGCGCTTGATGATCTCCTCGATTCGCGCCGCCGCGGATTCGTAGCTTCGCTCCGAGGTGCTCACGAGATCTCCTCGTCTATGCGGGCAGGCACCGTATCGTCGTGAAAGCGCACCGACACCCGGCCGGCGCTACGGGCGGCTGCTGCACTGGTCAACAGGTCGCCGCCGGCGTCCGACACCAGGGCGTATCCGCGCTCGAGTGCCCGCTCGGGGTCGTGGGCGTCGAAGGCGAGCCTCAGCCGCTCCAGGTCCGCGGTGCGCCGCGCGAGGGCCGTGGTGCTCACGCGGTCCAGGTCGCCGGCCGAGGAGAGCAGGGCGGCGGAGGCCCGCCGGCGCTCGAGTCCCGCGGTCGCCGATCGACGTGACAGCGTGGTCATCTGCACCGCCGAGGCGCTGCGGCGCGAATCGACTCCGCGGCGGCCAGAGGCGCGTAGCTCGCGCAGCTTCTGGTGTAGCCAGGAGCGCTGGCGTGCCACGTGCTCGGCGGGGGCGCGGGTGAGGTCAGAGAGCCGGCGGGCACGCTCGACCACCGAGCGCCGGCCGCAGGTGTTCAGCCGACGGGCGTGTCCCACCATGGCGCTGCGGGCCTCGCCGCAGTGGACCCGCACCGCCGTCTCAGCGGCGTGGGTGGGGGTGGAGCACGACGCCGCGGCCACGTCGTCGATCAAGGTGCGGTCGGTGTGATGTCCCACGGAGGCGATCACGGGCACGGGCAACAGCGCGACCGTGCGGCAGAGCGTCTCGTCTGAGAAGGCCATCAGGTCCATCACCGACCCTCCGCCGCGCGCCACCACGATCGCCTCCACACCCCCCGTGGCCACCAGGTCCTGAAGGGCGCGGGCGATCAGCGGGGCGGCCCGGCGGTCCTGCACCGGTGCGAAGGCCCACACCAGCCGGCCCTCCCAGCCACGGCGCCTGAGGCCGGCCAGCACGTCGTCGCGCGCCTTGCCGCCCTCGCCCGTCACGACCCCGAGCGAGCGCGGCAGGGCGGGACGGGCCAGCGCCTTCTGGGGCTCGAACAGCCCCTCGGCTGCGAGCTTTCGCCGCAGCCGCTCGATCTGGGCCAGCAGCTCACCCTCGCCGGCCACCCGCAGGGCGGTCGAGCGGAAGGTGAAGGAGGGGGAGGAGGTTGCGCTGCCCGGGTAGTAGTCACAGCCGCCGCCGAGCACGACCTCCATCCCGTTGTGCAGCTCGACTCCCAGCCGGTCGTAATCGCTGCGCCACATGGAGCACGGCAGCGCGCCGTTGATGTCGCGCAGCTCGAAGTACACGGCCTTCGCCCGAACACCCACGTTTGACACCTCGCCGAACACCTGGACCCGCCGAAACCCGCGGAGCTGGCCGCGCAACGCGGCCGCGTACTCGCCTACCGGAAACGGCCCCTTGAGTGCGCTACCGTCGAGTCCGGCGGGACGGCTGGGCTCCATCTCTGCCATGTGTGCATCCTAGGCCGCCCGGCGGGGTAAACACCCAGGATGCGCAGCCGCGCCTTGCTCGTCTTCATAGCGCTGATCCTGCTGCTGGCGCCTTCAGTAGCGGCTGCGGATGAGTGGCGGCCGCACGTCCGCGCCGCCAGG
Organism: Thermoleophilaceae bacterium; assembly: GCA_037721005.1. GTDB lineage: Bacteria > Actinomycetota > Thermoleophilia > Solirubrobacterales > Thermoleophilaceae > JAAYBF01. Next base: position 5,377 of record JBBJNU010000002.1, read on the forward strand.
GCCTACGCCGCGGAGCAGGGGGGCTCGGTCTCGTTCGCCATCCGCACCCCGAGGCACCTCTACGGATATCGGATGCGGCACGTGACCGTGTCCGCAAGCGTCGTGAAGGCGATGCTCCTGGTCACCTACCTCAACCACCCCAAGATTCGCGGTCGATCGCTAACCCGCGCCGACCTGGCGCTCATCGGGCCCATGGTGCGTCGCTCGGACAACATCACGGCCACCACGATCCGGAACTTCGTGGGCAACGCCGCGCTGCGCCACCTGGCCCGGCGGGTGGGCATGCGCGACTTCGCCACGGCGGTCTCATGGGGCAGCTCGAGGATCACTGCGGCAGACCAGGCGAAGTTCTTCTTCGCGATCGATCGCTATGTGGTGGCGCCCCACCGACAGACCGCGTTGGAGCTGCTCGCTTCGATCGTCCCCTCCCAACAGTGGGGCATAGCGCGAGTGCGGCCACCGGGGTGGGCCCTGTACTTCAAGAGTGGCTTCGTGCCCGGCATCCAGAATCAGGTGAGCCTCCTGCGGCGGGGCGAGCACCGGGTCGCAGTGGCGGTGCTCACTTCGGGACTCGGCTGGCGGCACGGAAGAAGGGTCCAACGGGAGGTGGCGCGGCGTCTGCTGAGCGGCCTGCGGCCGGACTCAGTGCCTCGGTAAGCTGCCCGCTCCGTGGATCTCACGCTCTCGCCCAACGAAGAAGCCTTTCGCGACGAGCTGCGCGGCTGGCTGTCTGAGAACCATCCCGGCGAGGTGCCCACGGGCGACGAGGCAGGGTTCGCGTTCCGGGTCGAGTGGCAGAAGCGTCTGCACGCGGCGGGCTACGCGGGCCTGTCCTGGCCCGAGGAGTACGGGGGCAAGGGCGCCACGCTGATCGAGCAGGCCATCTACGGCGAGGAGATGGCGCGCGCCAAGGCGCCCGACACGGCCAACGTGATCGGCCTGGTGATGGGTGGCCCGGTGGTGATCGCCCACGGCAGCGACGAGCAGAAGCAGCGCTACCTCGAGCCCATCCTTTCCGCTGAGGAGATCTGGTGCCAGGGCTTCTCCGAGCCCGAGTCGGGTTCTGACCTGGCCTCGCTCAAGACGCGAGCGGTGAAGACCGACGGTGGCTGGCTCGTGACCGGCCAGAAGGTCTGGACCACGCTCGCCCACGTGTCGAAGTGGTGCATGTTGGTAGCCCGGTCCGATCAGGACGCGCCCAAGCACAAGGGGCTCACCTACTTCCTGCTCGACATGGACCAGGGCGACGCCGTGCAGACCCGTCCGCTGCACCAGATCACCGGGGAGGCGGAGTTCAACGAGCTCTTCCTGCAAGACGCCTTCGTTCCCGACGAGAACGTGGTCGGTGGTGTGGGCAACGGCTGGGCCGTGGCCATCACCACGCTCATGCACGAGAGGGCCGGCCTCGGCGCCGCCGCGGCAGCCTCGGTGCGGATCGCCCTCGGGCAGCTCATGGACCTGGCCAAGGAGCGCGGCGTGGCCGACGACCCGATCGTGCGCCAGAAGATCGCCGCCCTGCTCATCGAGGTGGAGGCGCTGCGCCTGAACGCCTGGCGCGGGCTCACCCAGATCATGAAGACGGGCATCCCCGGCCCCGAAGGCTCCCTTCCGAAGCTCCAATGGTCGGCCGTGAACCAAGGGCTCACCGAGCTGGCGGTTTCGATCCAGGGGGAGGAGGGCGTGGCCAGGGACTCCGAGTGGACCTACCGCTTCTTGCGCGCCCGCGCGAACTCGATCGAGGGCGGGACAACGGAGATCCTCAAGAACATCATCGCCGAGCGCGTGCTCGGGTTGCCGAAGCTGCGATAACCCATGCGAGAGGAGCGCAGCCCGGTCGCTGGGAAGGAGCGCAGCGCGATCGCCGATCGCGCGAGCACCGGACCAGGGGTCCTCCGGGCGAGCACCGGAACGAGGATCTCTTGAACTTCAGCTTCACCGACGACCAGCAGGCCATCAAGCGCACAGCAAAGGATCTGCTGGCGCAGCGCTTCAAGCCCGACACCATGCGCGAGCTCGCCGAAGCCCAGCGCTACGACGACGCCAACTGGTCCGAGCTCTCGGAGCTTGGCTGGCCCGGGATCTTCGTCGGCGAGGAGCACGGCGGCCAGGGGCTCGGGACCGTCGAGCTGGCCATCCTCCAGGAAGAGCTCGGCTACTCGCTGGCGCCCGTGCCCTTCCTCTCCAACGCAGCGGCGGGTCTTGCCCTGACTCACGCCGGGTCGGACGAGCTACGCGAGCGCTGGCTCCCGGGGATCGCCTCAGGCGAGGCCCGGGGGACGGTCGGGGTCCTGCGTAACGGTGAGGCCGCGCTGGTGCCCGACGCCGACTCGGCCGAGGTGATCGTGCTATTCGACGAGCAGGCTACGGAGTATTCGGCATCCGTGCCGAAAACTTCCCGCTCGGGCTCCGTGCACGCGGCGTCGGAGTGTGAGATCGAGCCGCTGGAGACCATCGACGCTACGCGCCGCTACGCCCGCGTGCGGGCCAAGGGCGGCGGGGAGCCGCTCGGTGACGTGACCCCTGCGTGGGACCGCATCGGTGTGGCCGTGTCCGCAGAGCTCGTGGGCATCTGCCAGCGCGTGCTGGAGATGTCCGTTGAGTACGCGCGCGAGCGTAAGCAGTTCGAGCGCCCGATCGGGGCCTACCAGGCCGTGTCGCATCGCTGCGCGGACATGCTGCGCGAGACCGAGAGCGCGCGCTCGACGACCCTGTGGGCGGCGTGGGCCGCCGAGGCCGAGCCCGAGACGCTCCCGCTGGCCGCGGCGATGGCGAAGGCCTACGCCTCGGATGCCGGCTGGAACGTGACCTCGTCCGCCATGCAGGTGCTCGGCGGAATCGGCTTCACCTGGGAGCACGACCTGCACTTCTTCCTCAAGCGCGCGAAGGTGGACGCCGCGCTGTTCGGCTCGGCCAGCGAGCACCGCGAGCGCGTCGCCGAGCTGTCGGGACTGGGCGCGGCTGCGCCCGCCGTGGCTTAGGGCGCCTGGGCCTCGAACACCACGAACATGATTGCGTCCACCCGGGCTTGCGCGGGTAGCAGGGCGAAGACGACAAGGGCGAAGGTGGCGAGGCGGGCGTGTCACGGCAACGGGGCTCTCGGATCGGGGTCCTGCCGGCGAAGGAGCGATCGGTGTGGAGCGCCAGTCCGGCCTGCCTTGCGCCCCCTGGCTCGGTCCGCGCCCCCTACCCTGAAGTAGGTGCCGCTGGCCACCGCCCGAGGGTTGCGCAGGACCTTCGGCACCGGCCGGGCGGCACGTCACGTGCTCGATGGGGTCGACGTGAACATCGAGCCGGGAGAGATGGTGGTGCTGCTCGGACGCTCGGGCTCCGGCAAGTCCACGCTACTGAACCTGCTTGGTGGGATCGACCGGCCTGACGCGGGCACGGTCGAGGTGGTAGGGATGCGCGTGCACGACCTCACCGAGCGCCAGCTCACCCACTTCCGTCGCCGCCACGTGGGCTTCGTGTTCCAGTTCTTTCATCTGATCCCCGAGCTGACGGGCGAGGAGAACGTGCTGATGCCGGCGCGGCTCACGGGCGGAGCGTCGGTCGAGCGGGGACGCGAGCTGGTGGAACGGCTAGGGCTCAACGGGGCCGCGGAACGACTGCCCCACACGCTCTCGGGCGGCGAGCAGCAACGGATCGCCATAGCTCGCGCCCTGGTGAACGAGCCTGACCTGATCCTGGCTGACGAGCCCACCGGCAACCTGGATCGGACAGCGGGCGCCGCCGTGCTCGACACCCTTCGCGGGGTCGCGACGGGGGCGCGCTCGGTGATCCTCGCCACGCACGATCGTGAGGCGGCAGGCATGGCCGATCGCGTTATCACTGTCGAGGACGGCCGGCTGCGCGGGTGAGAGCGACAGCGCCGCTGGTGGGCGCCCTCGCTCGGCTGAGGGCACGGCGCGGGCGCACGCTGCTCGCCGCGGCCGGGATAGCAGCGTCGGGCACGATGATCGGAACCGCTACGGCGCTGAGCTTCGGCCTGGCCACCGGCTTCGACCGCGCCGTTGAGCGCTCCGACCTTCCTGACGTGGTCGCCCGCTTCGAGGCCCGAACTCGCGAGGACGTGGAGGACCGGGTGGGCGCCCTGGCCAACGTGGAGGCTCGCTCTCTGCGGCTGGAGATCGAGGGCATCGGACTTGCGGCGCCGGGTGGGTCGTCCCGCGAGGGAGTGGTGCAGCTAGTGCCGGCCGGTAGGCGCGGGTACGCGGTGGTGGAGGGCACCGACCTTCGTGGAGAGCCCGGCGAGGTGCTGATCGAGCGTGGGGTGGCGCGGGAGTGGGACCTGTCGGTTGGCGACTCCCTCGCCGTGGGTCAGCTGGGTCGGGTGCGCGTGGCGGGTATCGCCGTTTCGCCCGATGACGTGGCGTTTCCCCTCGCCGCGAGCCCACGGGTGTATCTCCCCGAGCAGCTGCTGCCCTCCGGCTTCCGGGATCGGGGGCGATCGGTGAACCTGGTGATGCTCTGGGCGCGTGACCCTGGGCGACTGGACGAGCTGCTGGTTCAGGCCCGCAGCCAGAGCTTCGGCCTCGAGAACCTGCGCTTCACGACGCGCGAGGGGGTGAGGGCGCTGGTGGATCAGGCGGCGGGGATCGTCATCGCGCTGTTGATCGCCTTCTCGTTGGTGGCGCTGGCCACTGCGGGCGTGATGCTCGGCGCGTCCGCGAGAGCCGATGTTCAACGGCGACTGGAGACGATCGGCGTGATGCGCGCCGTGGGTTTCACGCGAGCCGGGCTGGCTGCCCGCTACGCCGGGGACGCCGCGCTGGTGGCGGTTCCCGCGGCCGTCGCCGGGCTCGGCGCCGGCGCGCTCTTGGCGAGCGGTCCGAGCGCTCGCCTGCTGGAGATACTCAACGAGCTTCCGCCGGGCGCAGCGGTGATCGCGCCGCTGGCCGGCTGCCTCGTGGCGATCGTGCTCCTGGTGGTGATTGCCACCACGTGGCCGGCATGGCGAGCGGCATCCCAACCCCCCGCCCAGATCCTGCGCGGAGCGGAGCTGCGCCACACGGCACGCCGCAGTCGCACTCCGGCGGGACCGTTTGGACTCGGCCTGCGCCTCGCCCTCGCGCGCCGGGGGCGAACACTGGCCACTGCCGGGGTGGTGGCCGCTGCCACCGCGGTCGTCTTGCTGATGCTTGCGGTGGCCTCCTACCTCGGTCGCCTGCAGGACGATCCGGGCGTGATCGGCAAGCGTTATGAGGTCACGGCCGCGCTCCCCGCTTCGAGCGCCGCCGCGGTGGCGGCGCTCCCGGGGGTAGCCGCAGCCGCGCCGCGCTACGTGGCCGACGGCATCGACTCCTTCGCGCTCGGCCAGCCCGTGCGGTTGATCGCTTTCCCCGGCGACCACGTGCCGTTTGAGGACCCCCCGCTGGCCGAGGGCCGGCGGGTCGCCAACGACCGGGAAGCCGAGGTAGGGCAGGGGCTGGCCGAGGCGCTTGGCGTACGCCCGGGAGGAACCCTCGCGGTACAGCTGTCCTCGGGTGCCGAGGCCCGCTTCCGCGTCGTCGGGATCGTGCGCACCGTGGACCGCGAGGGCCGCGTGGCCTACGTGCGTTCTGCTCGGGTGGTCGCGGGCGATTCGGGGGTCGAGCCCGAGATCGCCATCCGGCTCGAGGAAGGTGTCGGCGCGGCCGACGTGCGTCCGGCGCTCGCAGAGCTCGGGGCGGAGCCCCGCCCGGTTGGCGCCGCTACCCCGCGCAATCAAGCCTTCCTCGGTGTTCTGGCGGGAGTCTTGAGGCTCGTGGCGCTGGTGAACGGGCTCATCTGCCTCTACGTGCTCACCCAGGCCCTGGTCGTAATGGCAGCCGAGCGGCGAAGCACCATCGCACTGCTCCGTGCGACCGGTGCGCGGCGGGGCACTATCGCCCTGGTGCTGGCGGGCATCGCCGGGGTCGTGGTCGCACTTGCCGCGCCGCTTGGTGTCTTGGGCGAGCGACTGCTCCTGGGACCCACGACGGCCCGCCTCGCAGCCGGGTACGCGGACCTACCGCTGGGCGCCGGCGTTCCCGAGATCGTCGCGGTCGTCGCAGGTCTCGCACTCCTCGCGGGCGGGGCCACGGCGTGGGTGGCCCGAAGGGTGGAGTCAGAGCCCGTGGCCGCCGGCTTGAGGGAGCGCTGATGTCCCACGTCCTCGTCGTGGTGGGCGTGGCCCTCACGGCCGCGGCTGTCCTCTTCTTCATCGGCCGTGGCGAGGACCGTGACCCCGAACGCGCAAGCTCGACCGTCGCGGGTGTCCTCGCGGACCGGGACGGTGACGGGACACTCGAACGCGCGCCGGGCGAGCCGATGCTCGATCGCACCGAGCTGGCTCCGGCAGACCGTGTGATCCGCACGCTCGCCACCCTCGGGCAGATCTCCGACGCCCACGTGCGCGACGAGGAATCACCGGCGCGTGCTGTGTTGCTCGACCGTCTCGGACCACCTTTCACCTCCACCTTCCGGCCCCACGAGGCACTCTCGACACAGGTGCTGGCTGCCTCGGTGAGGTCAGTCAACGGCCTGGACCCCGACGCGGTGCTGGTCACGGGCGACCTGATCGACAGTGCCCAGGTGAACGAGCTCGACCAGGCCTTGGGGGTGCTGGAGGGCGGCCTCGTGCAGCCGGACTCGGGCGCGCCCGGCTATCAGGGTCCGCAGGCGGCGGCGAGCGCCGACCCCTTCGTCTACCGGCCTGACCTCGACGCGCCGCGCCACCCGGGCCTGCTCGCCTCGGCACAGAGGGCCTTCAGATCACCGGGGTTTAACGCGCCCTGGTACGTGGCCCCGGGCAACCACGACCTGCTCGTGCAGGGCGAGGCGCCGCCCTCGACCGCCCTGGGGGAGCTGGCCGTGGGCAACCGTGCCCTTTCGGAGATCGATCGCGAGACCGACATCCCGGGCGCCTTCTCACCGGGCGTGGTGGATTCGGTCCTCAGCAACGGCCTCCCTGGAAAGACAGTGGCGGTGCCGGCCGACCCGCGGCGGCGCCACCTCGGGGCCACGGCGGCCACCCAGCGGCTACGAAGCGCGAGCAACAGTGAGGGAAGGCTCGCCCGCCTCGACCACTCGTTCGACGTGGGCCCCAGGCTGCGGGTGGTGGTGCTCGACCTGGTGCGCCGGGAGGGTGGGTCGGACGGACGGGTGCAGTCCGACCAGGTGGCCTGGCTGCGCTCTGAGTTGGCGAGGGCCGGGGAGCGCAACGTGGTCGTCGTCTCCCACCAGCCGCTCGCCTCGTCCGACGGAGGCGAGAGTGCCCTGGCCGTGCTCGACGAGTCGCCCCGGGTGATCGCCGCGCTCTCGGGGCACACGCACCGCAGCTCGATCGAGCCGCGGCGCTCTACGGCCGGTGGCTACTGGCTCATCGGCACCCCGTCGCTGGCCGACTACCCCCAGCAGGCGCGCGCGCTCAAGCTGGTCGAGACAGAGGGAGGCGGCGTGGCCCTCGAGACCTGGATGGTCGACACCGCGCCGGATCCTCTGGCAGACACCGCGCGGGATCTGGCGTTCCTCGACGCGCAGGGCGGGCGCCCCGGCGGCGCGACGGGCAATCGGGAGGATCGCAACGCCCGCTTGTTTCGCTGAGGTTCACGTCCGCGCGCCTCGCTCAGCCGGCCAGCACTCCCCCAACGAACTGGGTCACACCCGCCAGTCTCTGGCGCACGAAGGTGAAGCCGCGGCGCTCGAGGGCCCGCACCACCTCGTCGCGCTCGAACAGGCGGGCGCCGCTGCGAGCGGTGGCCAGCGTCTCCCAGGTGCGCATGGGTGCCGTGCGCAACCGCGCGCTCGTGAGGATCGCGATGCGGCCGCCCGGGGCGAGCACCTCGGTCATGCGGTCGAGGGCGCGGGAGGGGTCCGCGAACAGATGGAGCGCGGCGAAGCAGCACACGCCGTCGAAGACGCCGTCGGTCAGCGGCAGCTCCTGGGCGTCGCCGCGCACGTACGCCGTCTGGGCGCCAAGGTTCGTGGCCCGCGTGTCGGACACCGCCCTCGAGAGCATGGTCTCGGACACGTCGATGCCCACGGCGAGTCCCGAGGTCCCGACGGTGCGCGCGAAGTGGCGGGTGAAGTTGCCAGGTCCGCAGGCCACGTCGAGCACGGCATCGCCTTCAGAGAGATCGAGCAGCCGCGTGGCGATTCGGAGCTCGTCCGCCATGCCGGGCCCGAGCACGCCTTTCACGGCGCGGCCGAGCGCCGGGCGCCACCAGCGCTCGTAGATCCGGGGGACGAAGCCGGAGAGCATGAAATCCTGGATGGTGCCGGTGGACGCCGGCCCGTGACCGCCTATGAGGTCCAGGTAGCCGGCCGCGTGCACGCGCGCGGTCGATCTCGGGTCGATCAGCACGGCGGCCCGGTCCCGGCCGCTCGCGGAGATCCGTGACGCCAACGGGCCCTCGTTCAGGCCGCGCCGGTGTGGCTACCCGACTCGGGTACGTCGCCCGCCCTTAGGCTCGGCATTCCGGGCTCGCCCCGACCCTCCTCGCCTCGGCGCTCGGAGCCGAGGGCCACCTGGTCGAGACGAGCGATCTCTCGGTCTCCGAGCAAGCGGGCCGGGTGGTCAGCCGAAAGACCGGAGACCAGGGTGCGTATCCGGTTTCGCAGGTGTATCGCGAAGTGGGGCGTGGAGGCGCCCATCAGCTGGCGTACGTCCTCAACCGTGGGCTCGCGCTCGAAGCGTCCAGGCTGCTCGTACTCGCTCACCCGCTGAAGCCTACGGAACCTACGAACCTACGGAACGCCGGCCTGCACCGGGATGAGCTGCGCGACCTGATCGAGGCGGGCCTGGGACTTCACCGACACCTGGGAGGAGTCGCCCAGGATCCAGATGCGGTTGTACACGGCTGCGCCCGGGTCGTCGTTCTCGTAGCCGGGCTGGACGCTGAGGAAGTAGCTCTCCAGGGCCTCGGGAAGGGGATCGGCCTGGTCGGTCACGAGCAGCGGGGCGAACGTTCCGTTGGTGGCCAGGGCAGCCGAGGCAGCGGCGTCGAGTGGACGCTTGGTTCCCGCGATGGTGAAGTTGAAGCCGGGCGCCTGGATATTCCAGAGGCGCTTGTCGCGGGCGAACTCGATGGCGTTCTCAACCTCGTTCGGTCCCTCGATCCGGTTCACCTTCCCGAGCTTGCGAAGGGCGTCCGCCACCTTTGGTGAGATCACCGACTCGGGCCCGAGCACGAAGATGTTGGGCTTCTCATGCTCCGCGAGGGCCTTGCGCGTGGCCTCGGGCAGCTCGTCCTTTTTTGTGAGCAACACCGTGTCTCCGGACCGCGCGGCCCAGGCGGCGGCCGGCATCGCGTATCCGGACTCTTCGCCGGAGGCCACGATCACTCGCTTGGAGGGGCGTCCCTTCGCGGCCGAGAAAAAGCGGTCGATCGATGCGGCGCGGTCGTAGGGGTCCTTGCCTTCGATCACGGCCGTCTTGAAGCCCCTGGGGCGGGGCGGGACATCGCCTATCCGGATCACCTGAGCGTCCTTCGAGAGGTCCGAGCCCCGGGGGTCGAGCCGCCGGAGGGCATCGGCGGTCACCGGTGAGAGCGCGTCGCCGTCGGACACGAGTAGGGGCGCGCCGATCGGGCTGGCCGCTAGGGCCGAGGCCGTCACGCCGGCCTGCCAGTCGTCCTTGTCCACGAGCACGACCGCCGTGGGCCTGGTGCTGCGACTCGTGCCGGGGAACACCGCCGTGGCCACGCCGGCGGCATCGGCCGTGGCGTCGCCGCCCCCGACCCTGATGGTGTTCTTCGTGGCCGTGGAGGGAAAGCCAAGCTTCTCCGCGGCCTGCTCATCGTCGGCCCGCGGCCCCTCGACCACCTCGGGGGCGGGGGTGGGCTCATCGCCGACGTTGCAGCCGGACAGCACCGCGAGCGCCAACATCGCCAGCAGCGTCAAGAAAAACCGTACGCGCACGAGGGCGCACGATAGCCAGCGCGACCGCGCCTGACCACGCTAGGCCGATCACCTCCGTCCTCGGAGTAAGATTGACTGGTCAGTCAGTAACTGGTCGACTGGTCAGTCAGTCGATCTTCACGCCGGGAGGCAGGGACTGCGCCCGGCTCGATATGGAGGCGCTTACCCATGGATTTCTCTCTCAGCGACGACCAACTCGAGTTTCAGGCCCACTGCCGCAAGTTCGCCGACGAGGTCATTCGGCCCGCCGCCGACAAGTACGACCGCGAGCAGGCCGTGCCGTGGGAGGTCATCAAGGAGGCCCGCGCCTGGGGGCTGCACGGCATCGAGCACCTCTACAAGATGGGCAGCGACCCGGGCGGCCTTCTTGGCGTGATCTACTCCGAAGAGCTTCACCGCGGCTGCGCCGGGATCGCGCTCGCCATCTCGGCCTCCTCCCTGGCCGCCGCCGGCATCGCCGCCTCGGGCACGCCCGAGCAGGTTGGCCGGTGGATTCCCGAGTGCTACGGCGAGGGCGACGAGATCAAGATGGCCGCCTACGCCGTCACCGAGGCGGGCGCGGGGTCCGATGTGAAGTCGCTTCGCACCACGGCCAAGCTGGATGGCGAGGAGTGGGTGCTCAACGGCACGAAGGTCTTCATCTCCAACGGCGGAATCGCCGACGTGAACGTGGTCGTGGCCACCGTGGACCCCGAGCTCGGGCACCGCGGCCAGGCCTCCTTCATCGTGCCCAAGGGCACGCCCGGCCTGTCCCAGGGCAAGAAGGAGGACAAGATCGGCATCCGCGCCTCCCAGACCACCGAGGTGGTGCTCGAGGACTGCCGCATCCCGCTCGATCACCTGCTGGGCGGCAAGGAGAAGCTCGACAAGAAGCTCGAGCGCGCCCGCTCGGGTCAGAAATCGGGTCCATCCAACGCCCTGGCCACGTTCGAGATCACACGCCCGATGGTGGGAGCCTCGGCTCTCGGCATCGCCCAGGCGGCCTACGAGTGGACTCTCGAGTACCTAGAGGGCGAGTCCGACCACAACGGTCCCATGCTCGACCAGCAGCGCGTGCAGCAGGTGCTCGCCGACGTGGCCACCGAGATCGAGGCCTCGCGCCTGCTCGTGTGGCGCGCGGCCTGGATGGGGCGCAACGGCGTCCCGATGACTAGCGGCCAGGGCTCCATGTCCAAGCTCAAGGCCGGCGACGTGACCATGTGGGTCACCACCGTCCTGATGGACCTGGTGGGCGAGTTCGCGCAGACCACCGACTGCCCGCTGGAGAAGTTCTTCCGCGACGCGAAGATCTACCAGCTGTTCGAGGGCACGGCCCAGGTGCAGCGTCTGGTGATCGCCCGGATGCAGCGCGCGGACTACCGCAACAAGAAGCAAGAGCACGCCGAGGTCCTCGACCAGGCGCCGGGGGCCTCCTCAGGCGACGACGCGGAGACGAAGGAGAAGGAGCCGGCCGCGGCGTAGGGCTGGTCGGCTCGTCCGCGTAACTGGGCGCTCGTCACAATCTGGGCGATGGGCTTCTCGCTCGATCCTGCGGTGATCGTTCTGATCGTCGGCGCCACCGCCCTCTACGTGCGCGCTGTCGGGACACTCGGGCGGCGTGGGTACGAGGTGCCGGCCTCACAACAGGTGGCTTGGCACGCCGGGATGCTGCTCACGGCGATCGGCCTCCTCTCGCCTATCGACGGGCTGGGGGAGGAGCTGCTCTCGGCGCACATGGCGCAGCACCTGCTGATCGCCGATCTGGCCGCTCCGTTGCTGTTGATCGGGCTGCGCTCCCCGGTGTACGCCTTTCTTCTTCCGCGTCCGGTGCTCGTGGCGCTGGCGCGCCGCAGCGGCCTTCGGCGCTTTCTTCGCTGGTTACGCCGCCCGCTCGTAGCCATCCCGGTGTGGATCCTGCTGCTCTACGGCTGGCACTTCTCGTTCGCCTTCGAGGCCGCGCTCGAGAACCCCCTGGTGCACGCCCTTCAGCACCAGTCCTTTGTGGCGGGGGCCCTCCTGGTCTGGTGGTCGGTGATCGAGCCCAAACGCCGGCGCTTGCCGGGCGAGTTGTGGAAGGTGCCCTACGTGATCGGGGCCCGCGTGGCCGGCATGTTCCTCGGGATGGCCTTCGTGGTCCTGCGCTCGCCGGTCTACGTTGAGTCCTACGGGGGCACGGCCTCCGAGCACGGGCTCTCACCGCTCACCGATCAGCAGCTGGCGGGCGGGATGATGCTCGGACTCGACCTCCTCGTCATGCTGTTCTGCTTGGGCTTCTTCTTCCACCGATCGTCGCAGGACCACGACCGCGAGCAGCGCAGGACGGCGGTGGCGTGATGCGGTGGGCCGTGGCGCTTCTCCTGGCCCTGAGCTGCGTGATGGCCGGCTGCAGCCTCAAAGCCGATGAGCCGCGGCCAACCGGGTCGCAGGGCGAGGAGAAGCGCGAGTCTGGCGGGGCCTCGGAAGTGAGCAAGATCCGGGCCTGGAGCCGCGCTCTGAATGACGGTGACTTCGACGAGGCGGCGTCCTTTTTCGCCGAAGGCGCTGTGGTGGAGCAACTCGAGGAGAAGCTCCTTGTGGACCGCGACGCCGCGGTCGCCTTCAACCGCAGCCTGCCGTGCCGAGCCGACGTGACCGATGTGAAGGACGACGGCGAGACCTATGTTGCCGCCTTCAAACTGCGCGACGGACCCGGGGGGCCGTGCGGAGGGGCAGCTCGCGTGCGTTTCCGTTTCGAGGACGGCAAGTTCGCCGAGTGGCGCCAGCTCTCCGCCCCGCCCGCGCCAAAAGGAGACATAGCCCGCTGCACTAGTCTCTGTCGCACTTTGGCGCAGCTCCCTGAAAGAGACGAGGAGACACACTCATGGCAGGCCTAGGCGGACGTATGTCCACGGTGTTCAAGGCGAAGATCTCAGGAATGCTCGACCGGTCCGAGGACCCGTCCGAGACGCTCGACTACGGCTATCAGAAGCAGGTCGAGCTGCTGCAGAACGTGAAGAAGGGGATCGCCGACGTGGTCACCTCCAAGAAGCGCCTGCAGATGCAGTCCTCGAAGCTCGAGCAGTCGGTGGTCAAGCTCGACACGCAGGCCCGTCAGGCGATCTCGCAGGGCCGTGAGGACCTCGCCCGCGCCGCGCTCGAGCGCAAGACCGTGGCCCAGACCGAGCTGCAGTCACTCGACACCCAGGTCGCCGAGCTCGAGAGCCAGCAGGAGGCGCTGTCGCTCAACGAGAAGAAGCTACGCACGAAGATCGAGACCTTCCGGACCAAGAAGGAGGTCATCAAGGCCCAGTACTCCGCGGCCGAGGCGCAGGTGAAGATCTCCGAGGCGGCCAACGGAGTGGGCGAGGAGATGGCCGACCTCGGCCTCGCCATCCAGCGGGCGGAGGACAAGACCGAGCAGATGAAGGCCCGCGCGGGCGCTGTAGAGGAGCTCGAGGCCGCCGGCACCTTCGACGATCTCACTCAGCTCGGCGGCGGACAGGACGACATCGACCGGGAGCTGGCTCAGATCAGCGGGGGCGCCCAGGTGGACGATGAGCTGGCCAAGATGAAGGCCGAGCTTGGATCGGGCGACGGAGGGGAGTCGCCCCAGCTCGAGCAGGGCGAGCCTAAGGGCCAGGCATGATCGTCCGTATCGCAGGGGAAGGGCAGTTCCAGCTCCCCGACGAGGATCGAGATCGTCTGAACGAGCTCGACAACCGGGCAGTGAGCGCCGTGGAGCAGGGCGACGAGGCCGGCTTCCGCGAGCTCTGGAGCCAGATGCTCGAGCTGGTGGCCACCGACGGCAACGCCCTGGGGGAGGACGACCTCGAAGAGTCGGACGTGATCCTCCCGCCCCGCGACGTGACGTTCGCCGAGGCGCAGGGGGAGTTCACGGGCGAAGGACTGATACCGGACTGAGCCGTGGGCTCGGCTACGCCCGTGGCCGGACAAGTCGTAGGACGCGTCGAGGAGTTGTGGCGCTACCCGGTCAAGTCGATGGCCGGTGAGCGGCTCGAGCATGCCGAGGTCTCGTGGCACGGCCTGGCTGGTGACCGTCGCTGGGCGTTCGTGCGTCCGGGGCTGCAGCGCAGCGGCTTCCCCTGGCTGACGATACGTGAGCAGGCCGACCTAGCCCGGCACTTTCCGACGCTCATCGATCCCGCCCAGCCGGATGCGTCCCCAACGGTCGTCCGCAGGCCTGATGGCAGTACGTTCGACGTTGCCGACCCGGCGCTGGCCGACGCGCTCGGCGACGGTGTGCGGGTGATCAAGCAGGATCGTGGCGCGTTCGACGCTTCTCCTCTGTCACTCATCACCACCGGATCTGTGGCTGGGCTGGAGGCGCTCGTGGGCGCCGCCCTCGATATTCGCCGCTTCAGGCCGAATCTCGTGATCGAGACGACCGGCCGCGAGCCGTTCGCGGAGGACGGTTGGGTCGGTGCGATCTTACGAATAGGCGAAGTCCGCTTGCGTGTGGACCGGCGCGACCCGCGCTGCGTGGTCGTCAACGTCGATCCGGAGACGACCCAGCGCGACCCGGCGGCGTTGCGGGCGATCGCTCGGCAGCGCGACGCGTGCCTCGGGGTCTACGGCGCGACGGTGCAACCTGGACGCATCGCTGTGGGTGATGCGGTCGTGCTGGAGAGGTGATCGCACCTCGGGGCGTAATCTGGCCGCATGGCCTACAACAGCTCAGATGCGCGCGGAGAACTGCTCGAGGGTCTCGCCGAGGCCATCGACGAGATCGGGTTCGCCCTGGCTTCGCTCGGGGCCGCGTACGAGCAGCTCGACGAGGCCAGCGCCGACCGGCTCGAGGAGGAGCTCTTCGGGCCCGTGCAGACTGCCTACGGCCGGGCCAAGCGAACCCATACGGAGTTCGCGGACCGCCACAGGCTCGAGAGTCGGCAGTTCGAGCTCGGGTCGCCGGGTGCTCCCTCGGTGCGAGCCAAGGGGCACATCGACAGCGCGGTCGACGCGATCGGGGCGGCGGACGGTGCCCTGGCCACAGTGCAGGACTCACCGGCCTTTCCCGAGGTGGGTGACGTGGAGCTGCGGGCCGGGCTCTCGGGAGTCCGGGAGCTGCTCGGCGTGGTCCGTGGCAACGCCCGCGAGCTCACGCGCGGCCTCGGGCGCTAGTCAGCCGCCGGCTTCGCCTTGCGGCGGATGGCGAACAGCGGCGAGCCGCACTCCGAGCAGTAGCCCTCCCAGCCGGGCTTGCCGTTGGGGAGAGTGACCTCGCGAGCGTCGGCGATCGTGGCCTTCTCCCCGCACACGCACCAGCCCTTGGGCTCCTCGGCGGCGTCCGTCACAGCGGGATCTCCCAGAGGGGAAACCAGCGGGTGGTGTCCTCCTCGAAGGGGATCTCGTTCTGGAGTTGGGCCTTGAGCCGCAGCTCGCGGGGCGTGTCGCGCTGCTTCGATCCGCCGGAGGGCACGAAGGGATAGAAGGCCCCGCGCTTGAAGTTGTAGATGAAGTAGACCTTCTGCTGCCGGGAGGGATTTGGCATGGATGCCGAATCGCTCGAGTCTGTGTAATCGAAGGCGAAGACCGCGGCGAGCAGGCGGTCGCCGTACCCGCCACCCTGCAGCTCGGTCGAGAGCGTGTTCAGGGAAACGACGATGTCCTCGAAGTCCGGGTCGCGCAGGATGATCCAGCGGTAGCCGAACTCGTCGACCGACGATTCGAGCTCGGTGCCCGTCTCCTGCGCCGTGCCGGCCAGAAGCTCCTGGGCGTCGCGGAGAATGCCTTCGAAGTCGGAGGTCTCCAGGGACTGGAAGGCGATGCCCGCGGCGCCGGTGCTCTTCATGCCCAGCTCGATCTCCATCGTCACGTAGGCGGTGGTCATCGCGAAGAGCCGGTCGGGCGCGACGCCCCGGAGCTTCTTCTTGCCCCCCAGAAGAGCGTCGAAGAACCCCACCGTTAGGCGTTGGAGCCCTGGAGGCGGGCTTCCATCTGCTGCAGGCGCTCGATGCGCTTCTCCATCGGCGGGTGGGTCGCGAAGATCGTCTTGAGCGAGTTCTTCACACCGGTCGGGACGATGAAGAAGGCGTTCATGCCCTCGGCCTCGCGCAGGTCCCGGGTGGGCACCTGCGCCATCGCCCCGGAGATGTTCATGAGGGCCGAGGAGAGGGCGCTCGGACGGCCCGTGACCAGGGCGGCGCCACGATCGGCCGCGAACTCGCGGTAGCGCGAAAGGGCGAGCATCAGGACGAAGGAGATGATGTAGACGACGAACGAGGCGAGGAGGATCACGAGGAAGGCTGGGGCGCCGTCGTCGTCGCCATCGCCGTGACCACCGCCGAAGAAGAAGCCGAACTGCAGGATCATCGCCGCGACGCTTGCGAAGAAGGACGCGACGGTCATGATCAGCACGTCGCGGTTCTTCACGTGGGCCAGCTCGTGGGCCATGACCCCCTCGAGCTCGGCGGGGGAGAGCGTGTTCATGATGCCGGTGGTGCAGCACACCGTGGCGCTCTTCTGCGAACGGCCCATGGCGAAGGCGTTGGGCACATGCGTGTCGGCAACGGCGATCTTCGGCTTGGGAAGGTCGGCCTGGATGCAGAGGCGCTCGATCATCGCGTGCAGGCCGGGAGCCTCCTCCGGCGAGACCTCCTTCGCTCCCATGGCCGCAAGCCCGAGCTTGTCCGAGAGGAAGACCTGGCTGAGGGTGAGCAGGGCGATCACCCCGACCATCACGCCCACGCCGGCGCCGGCCTGGAGGAGCACGACCACGAAGCCCACGTAGAGCAGACCCAGGAGCAGCATCGTGAACAGCATGCGGGCCTGGAGGCCGGTGTCCCGGGGGAATATCGCTTTTTGGGTGGCCATCTCCCATTGATTGTAGTGAGGGGTGCAGGATCACTTGCACGGGCAGGAACTCAGGCCCACCCGTGCTAGTTTCGGGCCTGTTCCGCTCTCAGAAGTCCCTGCATAACGCCGGTAAACAGGCGTTTTGGACAGCACCCTCCTTGAGCTCTTGAAGAAGGCCTTCCTGGTCCCCATCGCGCTGGCTCTTGCCGCGTTTCTGGCGCTGCCCCTTCCCGGGCAGTCCGCGCCCCTGTCCCAACGGATCGAGAGCAAGCGCGAGCAGGTGGAGGCCAAGAAGCAGAGAGAGGGAGTGCTCACCTCCACCATCCAGCGCTACGACAATCAGATCGACGGCCTCCAGGGCGAGATCGACAACACCCAGCAACGGCTAGGGGTGGTGCAGCGAGACCTCGACAACGAGCGCGCTGAGCTCGAGCGGGTGCGCGACTCACTGGAGGCGGCCCGCGACCGCCTGGAGCGGGCGAGGGCAAAGCTCGAAATCGCTCAGGAGGGTCTGGCGGACCGGCTGGTGGAGCTCTACAAGGCCGACCAACCCGACGCGCTCACCGTGGTGCTGGAGGCCGACGGGTTCTCCGACCTGCTCGAGCGCACCGACTTCCTCGAGCGCATCTCCGACCAGGACCGCGAGATCGTGGAGCGCGTGCGCATTCTCAGGGCCCGTTACGAGAAGCAGGAGGCAAGGCTCGGAGAGCTGGAGAAGGCCAAGGAGACCTCGGCCGCGCAGATCCTGCGCCAGCGCGACGAGATCGCCGACAGCCGCGATCGCCTCTCGTCGGCCCAGGGAGAGCTGCGCGTGGTCCGCAACAGCCGCTCCGGCGCCCTTGCCTCGGTGCGGGAGGGCCGCCAGAGAATGGAGAGCGACCTGGACGAGCTCGAGGCCGAGCAGGCCCGGGTGACCCAACAGCTACAGGGCCCGTCCGCGCTCCCGGCCGGGCCCATCACGAAGGGCACGGGATCGCTCATCTATCCGGTCAACGGCACCTTCACCTCGCCGTTCGGCTTTCGCTGGGGGCGTCTGCACGCCGGCATCGACCTCGCGGCCCCGGAGGGCACGCCCATCCGGGCGGCCGACTCCGGCACGGTGGTGATCGCGGCGTTCACCGGCGGCTACGGTAACTACACCTGCATTCAGCACGGTGGCACCCTCTCCACCTGTTACGCGCACCAGTCGAGCATCTCGGTGTCCGCGGGCGCCTCCGTGAGCCAGGGTCAGGTGATCGGCACCGTGGGGAACACGGGCAACTCCACGGGACCGCACCTGCACTTCGAGACCCGCGTGAACGGGTCGCCGCTGGACCCGATGGGCTATCTCTAGCCGCACGCGAGTCCGCCGCCCTTGTAGGTTCCCGGGCATGACGATTCAGAGACTGCGCACGCCTGCCCTGGCCGCTCTGGCCTCCGCCTCGCTCTTCGCCGCCGGATGTGGCAGCGATGAGGACAAGGTCAAGGACGCCGTAAAGGACGTGGCCGCCGCGGCGAAGGACAAGGACGCCGACAAGTTCTGCGGCGCGTTGAGCAAGGAAGCGCTGAAGCAGGTGGAGACCGGCTCCAAGAAGAAGTGCAAGGAAGCCTTCAACAAGCAGACCCTTGACGCTCTGGCCAAGGACGCGCCCGACCCGGAGAAGATCAAGTTCGACAAGGTCACCGTGAAGGACGACACCGCAACGGTGAAGATCAAGGGTGAGCAGTCCGAGACCAAGCTCCTGAAGGAAGACGGCGATTGGAAGATCACGCCGTAGCACGCCGTGCTGCCTGAACTGGACCTCGGGCCCCTGACCCTGCAGACCTTCGGGATCTGCTTCGCCCTCGGTTTCCTCGGGGCCGGTGCGCTTCTGGCGCGCCGGCTGAAGGAGACCGGCAAGCCGGTCGACTGGGCGTACGAAATCGTCTTCGCCGGGTTGATCGGGGGCATCGTCGGGTCACGGGTCGACTACCTGATCCAGAACTACGACCAGGTCTCCGACGACCTCCTGGGCGCCGTGTTCTCAGGCACGGGCTTCGTGTGGCTCGGCGGCGCGCTAGGGGGAGCGATCGGAGTGATGGCGTGGGCGCGGTGGCGCGGCTTTCTCGAGTGGCGGATGTTCGACCTGGCCACCCCGGCCCTGGCCCTGGGGTACGCGATCGGGCGGGTGGGCTGCCAGCTCTCGGGTGACGGTGACTACGGCAGGGCCACGGACCTGCCGTGGGGCATGGCCTACCCCGAGGGCACGGTCCCGACCACCGATGAGGTGCATCCCACGCCGGTGTTCGAGACGATTGCGGTCGGGCTCATCGCGCTGGCGCTCTGGAACCTGCGTGACCGGGTGCGCCCCGGTGTGCTCTTCGGGCTCTACCTCGTGCTGGCGGGTGTCGAGCGTATCCTCATCGAGCTGATCCGCCGAAATGATCCGGCGTTCGCCGGTCTCACCCCGGCGCAGCTCCTGAGCCTCGTGATGGTGGCCGGCGGCGCCGCGATCCTCATCCGGAGCCGGCGGGGTCCGGTCCAGCCACAGACCGCCTGAGGTGACCAAGCCCCCGGGCGCCCGAACCCGCAGCCGCGGTCAGGCAGAGCGCGAGCGCCACCGATGCCCCTGCTGCGCTGCCCAGGTGATACGAGGCATAGATCCCGGCGATCCCCGCGAAGGCGCCAACCCCCGCCCCTAGCCCCATGGCCCGGCCCGGACCTAGGCCCCAGCCGCCCACGGCCACGGCAGGGGCCACGAGCAGCGCGAGCACCAGCAGGCTGCCGAGACCCTGCACGGCCACGGCCAGGGTGCAAGCCAGCAGACCGAACAGGGCGGCCCGGGTCCAGCCTCGCGACACGCCCAGAGCACCCGCGCCGCCGGCGTCGAGGGCCACGGCACAGAGCGGCCGGTGGAGCGCGAGGAGAGCGATGGCGCCCCCAGCCAGGAGTGCCGTCGCCACGATCAGATCAGCGTCGCTCACCGCGAGTGGGTCGCCGAAGAGCAGCTCCTCGAGCCTCGCGGGCGCGCTGGGCGCCAGCGCGAGCAGCGCTCCCGCCCCGAACAGGCCCGTGACTACGACGGCGGTGGCCGTGTCCGTGCCGATGTCCTCGTCTCGAGCGGCCAGCGCCACCGCGCCGGCGGCCACGGCGACCCCCGCGAACGCACCGAGCAAGAGGGGCGCCCCGGCCAGCGCGGCCAGCACCAGTCCGGGCAGCAGGCCGTGCCCGAGTGACTCGGCCGGGTAGCTCAGCCGGTAGCTCACGACCCAGAAGCTCAACGCGCCGCAGGCCAGGCCGAGGAGGATCACCTCGACCAGGGCGCGACGCCCGATGCCCGAGCGCCAGGGTTCGAGCAGGAGGTCGAGCACCTCCATGGTCAGTGGTGGTGGTGACCTACGGCGATCGCCCGCGCCGGCTGCCCCGGCTCGTCGAGCATCACGATCTCGCTGCCGTAGGTCTGTTCGAGTGTCTCCCGGCCGAGCACTTCGCCCGGGGCTCCGAACGCCACCTGGCGTCGGTTGAGGCAGAGCACGAGGTCACAGCGGCGGGCGCTGTCCATGTCGTGGGTCGACACGAGGAGCGTGCGGCCCTCCGAGCGCAGCTCGCCGAAGAGCTCCTCGATGTGCTCGGCGCTCGCGCGGTCCACCCCGGTCAGCGGCTCGTCGAGCAGGAGCACCTCGGCGTCCTGCACCAGCGCACGGGCGATGAGCACCCGTTGTCGCTGTCCCCCCGAGAGCTCGCCGAAGCGGGTGTTCGCCTCGGCGCCCAGCCCCACCCGCCCGAGCGCTGATCGCGCGCCGCGGCGATCCGAGCCCCGGGCGGGAAGCCACCAGCGCCCGCCGGCGAGCGATCCCATGAGCGCCACGTCGAGGGCGCTCACCGGAAAGTCGAGCCGCGTGCGTTCGGTCTGGGCGACGTATGCGGGGCGCCCGCGGGCGGCGAGGCTGCCGGCGATCGGTGAGAGCTCGCCCACGAGGGCCCGGAACAGGGTCGTCTTGCCGCCGCCGTTGGGGCCGAGCACGCTCACGGTCGTGCCGGTCGGCGCTGAGAAGCTCACGCGATCGAGCACGGGTGCGCCCCCGTACCCCAGCGAGACGCCCTGCACCTCTACCGCCACGGGGCCAGGCGTGCTCACGCGGCGGCCTCGACCCTTTGCACGGAAGGCTCGCGCAGGCGGATGCCTCGCACGAGCGCGCACGCCGCGTAGCCAGTGGCGCCGAGCACGGACACTGCCGGACCGGGAGGCACGTCGAGCCAGAGGGCGAGGTAGAGCCCGAGCGCCCCTTGGGCCCCAGCCACGAATATTGCCGTACGCACCAGTGTGCCGACGCTCTTCGAGAACAGACGGGCGATCGCCGCCGGCACCACGAAGATCGAGGACACGAGCAGGGCGCCGACCGCCGGCAGTGCGGCCACGACAGCCACGGCGATCGTGATCAACAGCAGGAGATCGGAGCGCGAGGCGGGCACGCCGAGCGATGGGACCCCGTCGGGATCGAAGCCCGTAGCGGTCCAGGCTCGTCCGAACGCCAGGCATGCCCCCACGGCCAGCAGGCAGGCAGCGCCTGACAGGAGCAGATCGCCTCCGTCGAGCCCCACGGCCGTGCCGAACAGCAGCCGGTCCACTGCCGCCCCGGACTCGAACACGTCGCTGGCCAGCACGGCTCCCCCGGCGAGAGCGGCCACGAGCAGGAGCGCCGTGGCCACGTCGCCGGGGTCGCGGCCCCTCCGCCCGGCGCGCTCTACGCCTCCCGCAAACCCGAGCGCCACGGCCAGAGCGGCGATGCGGGGGCTGAACGCGGCTGCCTCGGCCACCACCAGACCCGGGAACGTGGCCGTGCCGGCGGCGTGGGTGAAGAAGGCGAGCCGGCGCAGCACCACCCAGGCTCCGAGCAGTCCTCCGGCCACGGCCAGCAGTCCCAGTTCGGCCAGCGCAAAAGCCACCGGACGCAGCTCGAGCAGCTCCAGAGGGGAGGGGGGAGGGTTCAAGGTCACGCACAGCATAATGAGAGCCGTTCTCACTAATGTCCACCATCGCGCCGCGTTCTTCAAGGTGCAGCGCCCGCGGCCGACTAGACAAGAGCCCATGCGAGCTACGCGCGCCTACCTCGTCGGACTTGGAACCAGCGGCGTCCTGCTCGCCGGGGTAGTGACCCTGCTCCTGGTTGCCAGCGCCGTAGTGGCCTTCCGAGGCGCCATGCCGGCGGCGATCGCCGCCGGCATCAGGGATCTCGTTCTCGAGGACCCGGCCCCCGGGCTACGCGTCAAAGGACCTTCGCGGATTGCTGCTCAGGCCGCTCCCGCGGCAGCCGGCGTCGGCGCTGCCCGCGCTCCCGTCCCCGCCGGCACGTCCGGAGGTGGAGCGCCCGGTAGATCGGCGGCCGCCCCCGCGGGCCCCGGCCCGAAGAACGGCCGCGGCGGGCGCGACACCGCCCCGAGCGGCTTGTCCGGGTCTGCGAGCCAGAGTGGATCCTCTTCGTCGGCCCCGGCCCCCAGCGCAGAGGCCCCGGCGCCTGGACCCGCGGCGGACCTCAACCAGGGCGCAGACACGGCCGAGGGTGTGACCGGGGGCGCGGGCGAGACCGCGGCCCAGGTGAGCCCCGAGCTGGGGAGGACCGTGGGCGAGACCGGCGAGGGCGTGGGCGATGTGGCTCGCGGCCTGGACGCGCCGCGCTAGCCGCCGGCTCGCGCCTCAACCGCCCGCTGTATGAACCGCGCTGAGAGGTTCTGCACCTCGAGGTCGTGCTGCAGCGAGCGGTGGTGCCCCCCCGGGAAGAGCAGGAGCCGCTTGGGCTCGTGGGCAGCGGCGTGCAGTTCCTCGCTGACCGTGTAGGGCACCTGCTCGTCGCCTCGGGCGTGCAGCAACAGGAGGGCGGTCTCCGGTCCGAGGCGCCCGACCACCTCATGGAGCGGGTCGAGGCCGGCGAGCCAGGGCTCCAGCGTCTCGGCCTCCCAG
The DNA here is from genome assembly GCA_037721005.1 of Thermoleophilaceae bacterium. GTDB lineage: Bacteria > Actinomycetota > Thermoleophilia > Solirubrobacterales > Thermoleophilaceae > JAAYBF01. The sequence continues at coordinate 27,945 of JBBJNU010000002.1, forward strand.
CCGAACTCTTCGAAACGCCCGGCTCGCAGCCCGCGGAGCAGGATGTGCTCGGGGGCGGGACACAGCGCCACCACGGCGGCCAGGTCGTGGTCGAAGGCTGCCGCATTGAGGGCACAGAAGCCACCCATGCTCGACCCTCGCATGGCGACCCGGGGAGCGCGTTTACGCAGGAGGTCGCTCATGGCCAGCGCGTCGCCGAAGGCCGTGGGGCCGAAAGTTCCGCTCGATGAGCCGTAGCCGCGGGCGTCGTAGGCCAGCGCGGACATGCCGTACGAGCGACAGAGGCGCCCGAAGTCGAAGTGGCTCTCCTTGCGCGACCCGGCGCCGTGGAGCAGCACGACCCCGCCGGTGGGTTCGTCCTCCGGCTCGAACAGGGCGTAGGCCAGGCCGTTGTGTGTGCCCAGCGTGGGCGGAGCGGGCGGTTCGTGCTTCATAATCGCCCACCCTATGGCGCCCCTCGACAATCAGGGATCTGTGGCACAGGCCCGACCGGCCGAGCTGCCCGGAGGCGTGGCCGGCGTGTATCCGCTGGGCTCTCGCCTGAACGCCGCCGGACGGCTGGAGGTCGGAGGCTGCGACACGCTCGAGCTGGCGCGCGAATTCGGCACTCCGGTCTACGTGTACGCCGAAGATGACCTGCGTTCGCGCGCCCGCGCAACGCGGGAGGCCTTCGCCAAGCGCACCGAGCACTTCGAAGTGCTCTACGCCTCCAAGGCCTTCCCGTGCACGGCGGCGTTGCGGATCTTCGCGGAGGAGGGCCTCTCGTGCGATGTGGCTTCGGGCGGTGAGCTGCACCTGGCGCTCGGGGCCGGGTTCGACCCCGAGCGCATCTACATGCACGGAAACAACAAGACGGAGGCCGAGCTACGTCTGGCGCTCGACAGCCGCGTCGGCCACCTGGTGGTGGACTCCTTCGATGAGATCGAGCGGCTCGGGCGGCTCGCGCCGGGTGGGGCACAGCGCGTGCTGCTGCGAGTCACTCCGGGCATCACCCCGGACACCCACCGCGCCATCCAGACCGGCCAGGAGGACTCGAAGTTCGGCATCCCGCTCACCGAGGCGGGTGAGGCGATCGAGCGCTGCGCCCAGGCCGGCCTCGACCTGAGAGGCCTCCACGCGCACATCGGATCGCAGGTGTCAGAGCTCGACGTGTACGGCGCCCTCACCGACGTGCTGCGCAACATAGGCGAATACCCACTGCTCAACGTGGGTGGGGGCTTCGGCATCGCCTACACCCGCCACGACAAGCCCCACGCGGTCGCCGACTACGCCGAGGCGATGGTGAGTCGTGTGCCCGAAGGAGTGAAGGTGCTGTGCGAGCCCGGGCGCTCGCTGGTGGGAAACGCCGGGGTGTCGCTCTACACGGTGGGCACGGTGAAGGCGATTCCCGGCGTGCGCACCTACGTGGCCGTGGACGGCGGAATGTCCGACAACATTCGCCCGATGCTCTACGGGGCGGTCTACGAGGCCGACCTTGTGGAGCGGATGGGCGATTCGGACCCGTGCCGGGTGGTCGGCATGCACTGTGAGACGGGCGACGTGCTGGTGCCCGAGGCCGCGCTGGAGGGTCCGAGGCCCGGTGACGTGCTGGTGATCCCCGCCACGGGCGCGTACGGTCACGCGATGGCGAGCAACTACAACGCCGTCCCCCGCCCGCCGGTCGTCTTCTGCCGCGACGGCGAGGCCCGCGTGGTGGTGCGCCGAGAGACGTACGACGATCTGACCGCACGTGACGTCTGAGGGCCAGCCCTTTCGCGTCGGGGTTCTCGGCCACGGGACCGTCGGCGCCGCCTTCCAGGAGCTGCTCGAGGAGCGAGCGGGCGCCATCGCCGCCGAGGTCGGGTTGCGCCCCGAGATCTCCGGCGTGCTCACCCGCAGCAAGGGCGACTTCGCGGAGATCCTCGAGGGCAGCGATCTCGTTGTCGAGCTCATGGGCGGCATCGAGCCGGCGCGGGAATACGCGCTCGCCACCCTCGCCTCCGGGCGCCACTTCGTGACCGCCAACAAGCAGCTGGTGTCGAGGCACGGCGAGGAGCTGTTTGCCGCGGCGTCCGACGCGGGGGTGCAGCTGCGCTTCGAGGCCGCGGTGGCCGGGGTGGTGCCGGCCATCCGGGTGATCGGAGAGACGCTGGCGGCCGCCCACATCGAGCGGGTGCACGGCATCGTGAACGGCACCACCAACTTCATCCTCACCGCCATGCAGCGCACGGGGGTTTCCTACGAGGACGCCCTGCGCGAGGCTCAGGAGCTGGGCTATGCCGAGGCCGATCCCACCGAGGACGTGACGGGCAAGGACGCCGCGGCCAAGATGGCCATTTTGGCCCGCCTGGCCTTCGGAACGCCCGTGCACGTGGACGACGTGCCCCACGAGGGCATCGAGGAGGTCACCGCCGAGGACATCGCCTACGCGCGTGAGCTCGGCCTGTCGCTCAAGCTGGTCGGGAGTGCCGAGCGCATCGACGGCGGGCTCTCCGTGCAGGTGTACCCCGCCTTTCTCTACGCCGGCCATCCGCTGGCGGCGGTGAACGGCTCGTACAACGCGGTCACGATCGAGTCACCCGCCATCACCGAGATCACCCTGTCGGGGCCGGGCGCCGGGGGTAGCCAAACCGCATCGGCCGTGCTGGGTGACGTGATCTCAGCCATGATCCCGCCGCCCTTCACTCCCTCGCCCGCCGAGCACCTACCGCTCGTCACCGACCGCGAATCGGCCTTCTACATGCACGTGGAGGTGGCCGACGACCCGGGGGTGCTCGCCCAGGTGGCGGAGATCCTCGGCATGCAGGGCGTGTCGATCGAGTCGGTGGTGCAGCGAGGCATCGGCTCGGACGCCCGCCTGGCGATGGTGATGCACCCCGTGCTCGAGTCAAAGTTCCGCGCGGCGGTGGACCTCATAGGCCGACTGGACTTCGTGCGCTCGCCGCCGCGGGTGATCCGGGTGATCGCCGAGACCTTCGAGTGAGCCTCTGGCGTTACGCCGACCGGCTGCCGGTGGAGCCGCTCGTGACGCTCGACGAAGGCGATACACCGCTGGTGCGCGCGCCGTTTCTCTCCGAGAAGACGGGCTGCGACGTATGGCTGAAGGTGGAAGGCGCCAACCCGACCGGCTCGTTCAAGGACCGGGGCATGACCGTGGCAGTGTCGGCCGCCGTGATGGAGGGTGCGGAGGCCGTGGTGTGCGCTTCGACCGGCAACACTGCCGCCAGCGCGGCGGCGTACGCGGCACGGGCGGGCGTGCGCGGAGCGGTGATCGTGCCCGAGGGCAAGATCGCTACGGGCAAGCTCGCCCAGGCCCTGATGCACGGAGCCAAGGTGATCGCCCTGCGAGGTAACTTCGACCAGGCCCTCGAGCTCGTGCGCGAGCTCGCCCGGCGCCACCCGATCGCCCTCGTGAACTCGGTGAACGAGTACCGCATCGAGGGTCAGAAGACAGCCGCTTTCGAGGTGTGCGATTCACTCGGCGAGCCCCCCGACGTGCTCTGCGTCCCGGTGGGCAACGCCGGCAACGTTACGGCGTGGTGGCGTGGCTTCTCCGAGTACGGCGTGACACCCCAGCTGCACGGTTACCAGGCAAAGGGCGCCGCGCCCCTGGTGCATGGAGCCCCGGTGGAGCAGCCCGAGACGGTGGCCTCGGCCATCCGCATCGGTAACCCCGCCCGCTGGGAGGACGCCATGGGCGCGTTCACCAGCTCGCGCGGGCATGTGCGCGCCGTGAGCGACGAGCAGATCCTCGACGCCTACGCCCTGCTCGCGGCGCGGGAGGGCGTGTTCTGCGAGCCGGCGTCGGCGGCCTCGGTGGCCGGGCTGCTGGCCAACGGGGCCGAGGGCCGGGTGGTGTGCGTGCTCACCGGCAACGGCCTGAAGGACCCGCAGACGGCCATGAACCGCGCCGCTCCCGTGGTCCCCTGCGAGCCCGACATCGAGGGAGTGGAAGCCGCCGTGATGGGAGGCCGTTGAACCGCAGGCGCCTCCTGCGGGTGCCGGCTTCCTCGGCCAACCTGGGTCCCGGCTATGACGTTCTGGCCGCCGCCCTCTCACTCGAGCTCACCCTTGAGGTCGAGGAGACCGGCGAGTTCTCCGTGGAGTGCGACGTGCCGGGCGTGCCGACGGACCGCACCAACCTCTGCGTGCGCGCCTTCGAGATGCTGCACCCGGCCGACGGCCTGCGCTTTCGCATCTCCTCCGAGATTCCGCCCTCGGCCGGTCTGGGCTCGAGCGCCGCGGCCATCGTGGCGGGACTCTCTGCGGCAGACCACATGTACGAGCTGGACGCCCCTGTGTTCTCACACGCCCGCGACCTCGAGGGACATCCCGACAACGTGGCCGCCGCCCTGCACGGGGGGTTCGTGGTGTGCGCCGGCGGGGAGCCGGCGCGCTTCGATCCCCCGCCAGGACTCGAGGGCATCCTCGCCATCCCTCCCCAGCCGGTGGCCACCGCCGACGCCCGGGCCGCCCTGCCGGCCGAGGTGCCGATGAACGACGCGGTGTTCAATGTCGCCCACTCCTCGCTGCTCGTTCTGGGCCTCGCCCGCGACGACTTCTCGCTGGTAGGGCGGGGCCTCTCCGACGCGCTGCACCAGAAACGCCGGGCTCACCTCTATCCGCGCTCGATGGAGCTGCTCGAGATGTCGGAGGAGCTCGGGGCCGTGGGCGCCACGGTCTCGGGCGCCGGGCCGACCGTGCTCTTCTGGTGTCACTGGCAGCAGACCGGCGGACTGCTGCGCTCCCTGCGCGGACGGGCACCCGACTGCATCGTGCAGCGCGTGATGTTCGCCCCAGGTGGGGTCGACGTGAGCGAGGTGGGATGAGCGAGCGCGTGAAGGCCGCGGGCGGGGTCGTGATCCGCGACAACCAAGTGCTGCTGGTGCACCGCCCGCGCTACGACGACTGGACGTTGCCCAAGGGCAAGCTCGATGCCGGAGAGAGCTTCGAGGAGGCGGCCGTGCGAGAGGTGTGGGAAGAGACGGGGCTGTCCTGCTCGCTCGGTGAGGAGCTGCAATCCACCGAATACCACGACAACAAGGGCCGCCCCAAGATCGTGCGCTACTGGCTCATGGAGGTCGAGGGCGGGGAGTTCGAGCCCAACGATGAGGTGGACGAGGTGCGCTGGGTGTCGGTGGGCGAGGCAGCGGCGGCGCTCACCTACGACCGCGACCGCGGGGTGCTCGAGGGCCTGAACTGATGTGCTGTCGGCGGCCGGGTAGCGCGTGCTCCTTCATGGGCGCTACGGATTTGGGCAAATGAGTTGCGCCGGGCGCAAACGCTTTGCGCCGGGAGCAAACCGTTTGCCGAAAACTCCCAGCCGGCGAACGCTCGCGCGCCTGAACTGTTCAGACGGGCTCGGGCGGCGCTCGGTCGGCCCACGGCCGGGCGGCCTCGAGCTGCGCCGCGAGCTGAAGCAGCACGCCCTCGCCCGCGGGCGGCCCCGCGAGCTGCACCCCGAGCGGCAGGTTGTCGTCGCCGTGGAAGAGGGGGAGGGAGATCGCCGGCTGGCCGGTCACGTTGAAGGTGGCCGTGTAGGGCGTGAACTCGCCCGACTTCTTGAACTCATAGGCGGGGTTGTCGCCCATCGGGTCGATCTTTCCGTGCAGCACGGGGCGCTCGGCCAGCGCCGGGGTGAGCACCACGTCGTAGGTCGCCCAGAGGGACATCGCCTGCCTCGCGAACGCCTCGATCATCGCCTGGGCGCCCACAAGCTCGATGGCGCTGCGCTCGAGCCCCATCTGGTAAAGCCACCAGGAGAGCGGCTCGACCGACTCCTCGGTCACCTCTGTGCCGGTGACCAGCCCGCCGTGCATCACAGAGGCCCCCACGTTGGCGGCCCAGAGCACCGAGAAGATCGGAAAGAGATCGTTTTCCTTCCACGGCGCGTCCACCTCGGTGACCTCGTGCCCGAGGGAGGTGAGGAGCTCGGCGGCGTCGCGGGCTGCGGCCTCGCACACGGGGTCGAGGTCGGCCTCGATCGGCATGTCCATCGTCAGCCCGATGCGCAGCTTGCCCGGCTCGCGGGCCGCGATGTCGGCGAAAGGCTCGAGGGGCGGCGGGGCCCACGCGGCGTCGCCGGGCTCATAGCCGGCCATCACGTCGAGCAGCTCCGCGGTGTCGGCCACCGTGCGCGTGAGCACCCCATCGGTGGAGAGGAAGTGCTGACCGAGGTCGGGCGCGCGCGAAATGCGGTTGCGGGTGGGCTTGAGGCCCACGAGGCCACAGCAGGCAGCGGGGATGCGGATCGACCCACCGCCGTCGCTCGCGTGAGCAAGGGGCACCGTGCCCGAGGCCACCGCGGCCGCCGAGCCGCCGCTCGACCCGCCGGGCGTGCGCTCGGTGTCCCACGGGTTGCGGGTGGGGCCGAAGCGCCGCGGCTCGGTCACCGGGAGGACCCCGAACTCGGGCGTGGCGGTCTTGCCCACGATCACGAAGCCCGCCTCGCGGAAGCGGCGCACGAGCGCGTAGTCGTAGTCGGGCGTCCACTCGCCCAGCAGGTCAGAGCCGTGGGCGCTGCGCAGGCCGGCGACCGGCGCGAAGAGGTCCTTGATGGCGATGGGCACTCCGGCGAAGGGCCGCTCGTCGCCGGCGTGGATCTCACCGGCGACTGACAGCGCGTTGTCGGCGTCGACCAGGGTGTAGGCGTTCAGCGCCGGATTCACGGCCTCGATGCGCTCGAGGGAGGCCTCCACCAGCTCCCGGGAGGTCACCTCGCCCTCGCGCACCATCCGGGCCAGGATGGAGGCGGGCTTGCGCAGCAGGTCGGCCATCGCGCGGCGAGACTATCTGGCCAACGGGCGGTGTGGGCTCTCAGGGCAACACCGAGATGCCGCTCACCCCAAAGCGTTCAGCCGCGTGCGCTCGTCCTTCCAGCCCAGGCGGTCGAGAACCTCGCCGGCGAGGGCCAGGTAGTCGGCCCCTAAATCGGGCCGGTGGTCGAGGATCGATATTCCCCGCTCGGCCGACTCCGCGTAGGCCACCGAGCGCCGTATGGGGGAGGAGAACACGCGGTCGCCGAAGCTCTCCTTGAGTGACACGTGCGCCTCGCGGCCGTGCACGGTGCGCAGGTCGGCAATGTTGAGCACCACGCCGAGCCACTCGAGGTCGGGGTTCAGCGACTCCTTGGCCAGCTCCACTACCTCCAGCGCCTGCTCCACCCCCTGCAGGGAGAAGTACTCCGCCTCGCTCGAGATGAGGGCGTAGTCGGCGGCCACCAGAGCGTTCACGGTCAGGAGACCGAGGGAGGGCGGGCAGTCGATGAGGATGAGGTCGTAGCGCTTACCGGCCTCGCGCAGCGCGCGCCGGAGGGTCATCTCGCGACCCATCTTGCCGCTGAGGATCAGCTCCGACTCAGCGAGGCTCAGGTTCGCGGGGAGCACGTCGTCGTGGATGGCGTCCAGGGCCTTGGCCTGGCCGGCCAGCACGTCGGCCACCGTGGGCTCGGCGTCGGCCGGCACGTCGAAGTAGTCCGAGAGATTGCCCTGCGGATCGAGGTCCACCGCGAGCACGTCCACTCCGGTTCGCCGCAGCACGTCGGTGAGCGTGCGCACGGTGGTGGTCTTGCCGGTGCCGCCCTTCTGGGACATGACTGCGACTGTGGTGGCCATGGACGCGCGACGATACGCGGTCGGCGGCGCCAGGTGTGTTCAGGTGCTCAGCGCACCGCCGGAGTGCTTTGGGCGCGGTCGCCGGCGAGCTGAATGAAGTGCACGGTGAAGCGGCCCACCGAGATCGTGTCGCCGTCTCTGAGCTCCGCGAGCTCGACCCGCTCGCCGTTGAGGAACACGCCGTTGAGGCTGCGGTCGTCCAGGAGCTTGGCCTCCTCCTCGTCCACGTACACGAGGGCGTGCCGGCGCGACACGGTGGGGTCGTTTAGGCGCAGCTGCGCGGAGAGGCTGCGCCCGATGCGAGTCCAGCCGTGCCCCAAGGGCATCACGCGCACACGTTCGGCGTCCTCGAAGGCCAGGTAGTCACCAGCCCGCACGAGTGCCTCGCGCGCCTCCTCGACCCACTGCGGCGCCTCGTTCTCCGTCCGGGGCGGTGGCGAGACCGCGGTTGCGTCCCCGAAGAGTGGCGAGCGGCGGAAACTGGCGCTGCCGCAACTGGGACAGGACGGCATCTCGTCACGCTCCTGAAGTGCCACCGCGAAGTCACAGGATTCGCAGCGAAAGGATCCAGCGCCCGCGAGCGTGCCTGCTTCGAAAGACGTGGTCATGCTCTTCTCCTCTTCCCCAAAAGGCGAAACCGTGGTCTTTTCATACCCGGTTAGCGTGGTCTGTATCCACCGAAACGAGGATTCGTCCGCAACGTGGCGAACAATCCCGCCATGCCCGACCTGGCGGGGATCCTCCTTCGCAAGAGCGCTCGCTCGCTCGACAGCGATCGCAAGCGCTGCACCGACTGCCACCGCACCCCGCTCGTGGGTGAGCGGCTGCACGAGATGGACACGGGACGCGTGCTGTGCGATCTCTGTGTCTCCTCGCTGCCCGAGGGCCAGGGGCGTGCCGTGCGCGTAGAGCGCGTGCACGCCTCCGAGCGCCACCTCACCGTGGCGCCGCGAGCTGCCTGAGCAGCCCCTCTCGTAGACTCACAGCCGATGCGGCAGGTCGTTGTCGACACGGTCATCTCGGCGCCCCGCGAGGAGGTGTACGACTTCGTTGCCGACCTCTCACTCCGTCCCGCGTACTCCGACCATTACCTGAAGGACTTCCGGCTGGCACGCGCCAACCCGGTCGGGAAGGGGGCCGCGGCACGCTTCCTCCTCGACGTCCCCCTCTTCAGCGAGCGCGGCGAGATCGCCATCGTGGAGGCCGATCGGCCGCGGCGGATCGTCGAGGAGGGCCGGCTCGGGCGGCGCGGGCGCTCGCGCACGGTCGCGGTCTATGACTTCACCGCCGAGGACCCGGGCACCACCCGGGTCGAGCTCACCACCTACAGCGAGCCGAAGACGGCGCTGGACAAGTTCAAGCAGCGCCGTGCCCACCGATGGATGGGCCGCCAGTCCGAAAAGGCGCTGGAGCGGCTACGAAAGATCTTCGAGGAGCCCCGGGGCAAGGCTCTTGCGCACGTAGGAGTGGCGGGCTACGAGGGCGCCAAGGCGCCACGCTTCGGGGCGCACGTGCCCGCTCGCGAAGTGCCTACAGGCGAGAGATAGACTGCCGCGCCGATGAGTTTCGCCCGCCTGAAGAGCGCCCTCCGTGGACCCGTGATTGCCGTGGCTTGCGGAGCAGCGCTGGGCGGCTGCGGCGAGGAACCCGGGGTGGACGAGCCCGCCCGCGAGGGGCTCGCCATCGAGATCGGCGGAATCGACTACGACGTGGGAATCACCCGCCAGCTCAACCTGGAGATTACGCCCGACGAGGCGTTCTACGACGGTCCGCCGGCCAAGCCGGGTCACGCTCTGTACGGCGTGTTCGTCGAGGCCTGCAACGTCTCCGACGAGCCGCTCACCACCACGAGCGACTTCGTAGTGGAGGACAACCAAGGCAACGAGTTCGAGCCGATAGAGCTACCCGAGGACAACGCCTTCGCCTATCAGGCCACGAAGCTCGATCCGGAGGACTGCATGCCCGAGGACGGAAGCGTGGCGCAGCAGGG
>JBBJNU010000219.1:0-3076 GCA_037721005.1 Thermoleophilaceae bacterium
TGCAGCGCGTAGGTGAGAATCCCGCTCATACCAGCAGCTTCCTTTCGTCGAGCCAAGCGACGATCTTCTCGACCGTCTCGTTGGTGTCCTCGTCCTCGATGATCTCCCCGGCGGCCTTTGCCGGCGGCGGGTTGATGCCGAGCACCGATGTGCGCGAGCCGCCCTCGCCGACACGGTCGGCCTCGATGCCGGCGTCAGCGATGGCCTTTGTGTCGAGCTGCTTCTTCTTCGCGCCCATGATCGCCTTGAGCGACGGGTAGCGCGGCTCGTTGATCGCGTCACCGACCGAGATCACGGCGGGCAGCTGAATCTCCACGGTGTCGTAGCCGTACTCGGCCTGACGCTCGCAGCGCAGCTTGCCCTCCTCGACGTCCATCTTGATCACCTGGGTGAGCGAGGGCATCTTCAGGTGGTCGGCCACGATGGCGCCCATCGTGTAGCACTCACCGTCGTCTGACTGCTGGCCGAGCAGCACCAGATCGGGGCTCTCGGCCTCCAGCACCTTGGCCAGGGCGTAACCCGTCGCGCAGCAGTCCGAGCCCGCGAGGGCCTCGTCGGTGAGGTGGATCGAGCGGTCGGCGCCCAGTGACACCGCCTTGTGGAGCGCGCGGAACGCAGTCTCGGGCCCCATGGTCACCGCCACGACCTCCTCGACGTCCACCGCGCCGCCCTCCTTGACCTGCATGGCGGCCTCGATGGCGTGGGTGTCGAACGGGTTCAGGTTCTTCTCGCCGGTGCGGTCGATGCGCTTCGAGCTCGAATCGATGCGCTTCTCGACCGCAGCGTCGGGCACCTCTTTCACGAGGACACAGATCTTCAAAGCGTTCTCCTTCGGTCAGTGCAGCCCAGGGGCACCCCGTAGAAGGGCGCCGTGCGAGATTGTACAACTCCGTTGACTGACGAGTCAGTCGCCAGCCGAATGAGGTACGTGCCGGGCTCTGCAGAGGGTCAAGCGGCTGCCGTGGCCGGTCGCCACCGGCCAGCCGGGGGACGGGGCTCAGGCCCGGACGGCGCCCCGGATGTAGTCCACGATCTCCTGCACCGACGAGCCCGGCGTGAAGATCTCAGCCACCCCGAGCTCCTTGAGCTCGGCGATGTCGTCCTGGGGGATGGTGCCCCCGACCACGAGCACCACGTCGTCCGCCCCCTGCTCGTCGAGCAGCTTCGAGATCTTTGGCACCAACGTCATGTGCGCGCCAGAGAGGATCGAGAGACCCACGGCGTCCGCGTCCTCCTGGAGCACCGTCTCCACGATCTGCTCGGGGGTCTGGTGGAGGCCCGTGTAGATCACCTCCATGCCTGCGTCGCGCAGTGCGCGGGCGATGATCTTTGCGCCGCGGTCGTGCCCGTCGAGTCCGGGCTTTGCCACCACCACGCGGATCTTCTTGTCGGGGGAGCGCTCCATCGCGTGGTGAGTCTAATGGCGGCCGGCCCGCGGGCGTCTGCCACCATCACCCCGGCTAGGGATGGCAATGAACGAATTCGCATGCTCTCTGGCGGTCACGCTGGCCCTGGCCGCAGGTGGTCAGGAGCCTGTGCGAGAACAGGCGATGGAGACGGTCATGCAGGACGACGCGCAGCTGTTGTACGAGCCGGCGGTCGCGAGGCGCGCCGTCCGCAGGATGGCGGCTCTCGGCGTGGACCGCGTAAGGCTCACCGCGAGCTGGTCCGCCCTGGCGCCGGACACCGAGTCTGAGCGCCGGCCGAGCTTCGACGCCGCCGATTCCCGGGCCTACCCCGAGCAGCCATTCGAGCGCCTCGACACCGCCGTGCGCGAGGTGCGAAGGGCGGGGATGCAGGTGATGATCGACGTTGCCTTCTTCGCTCCGCGCTGGGCCGTAGAACGCCCCAGTGAAAACGAGGGTCGCCACGTCTGGAAGCCTTCGGTGAAGGAGTTCGCCCTCTTCACGCGAGCGGTGGCCGAACGCTATGACGGCAGCTTCGAAGATCCGGCGCGCCCCGGGGGCGCACCTCTGCCCGCCGTACGGCTGTGGACCACGTGGAACGAGCCCAACCACCCGGCCTTTCTGCTCCCCCAGTGGGAGCGCTCCGGCTCGCGGAGGGTGCCTGCCGCTCCCCACCACTACCGCGACATGCACAACGCCGCGTACGACCAGCTCAAGGCCGTGGATCTCGGCAATCGTGTGCTGATCGGGGGCCTGGCCTCGTTCGGGGTCCCCGGCCAGGGAGCGGAAGCGAACCTCCAACCGCTGCGCTTCACCCGCGAGCTGGCGTGCGTGGACAGCGAGATGCGCCCGCTGCGCCGCCCCGAGTGCCGTGACTTTCGCCCTCTGCGAGCCGACGGCTTCTCCCACCACCCCTACTCCCGCAAGAGCGCGCCCGACACCCGCGACGAGACCCGCCGCGACCGGGTACAGCTCGGCGAGCTCGACCGCCTCACCTCGCTGCTGAGCGAGCTCGACGCCGCGGGGCGCCTCGAGGCGCCGCTGCCGCTCTACCTGACCGAGTACGGCTACGAGACCCGTCCGCCCGACCCCCTCGGCGTGCCTCCCGACGCGGTCGCCCGCTACCTCGGCCAGGGCACCTTTCTGGCCTGGCGCAGTGGAAGTGTGCGGATGTTTCCCCAGTTTCTACTGCAGGACATCGGTCCGGATCTCGACGAGCCGCCGGGCACGGTGGCCCGCTGGAAGGACTTCCAGAGCGGCCTCTTCCAATACGACGGCAAGCCCAAGCCGGATGTGCTGCAGGGCTTCAAGCTGCCCTTCCACGCCGAGACGATCCAGGACGAGAACGGCGCGACGGAGGTGGCGGCCTTCGGGCAGGTCCGTCCCGGGGACGGCCCCCAGCGTGTGGTGATCGAACGCCTCGATCCGTCTGCGGGCTGGGTCACCGAATCGTCGGTGCCGGCCCTCGGTGTCCGGTCGGGTGAGACCTGCCGCGATTTCCTCAGCGATCCCCAGGGCTACTACGGACGGCGCCTGACTGCGCGCGAGCCGGGCACCTACCGGGCACTGTGGCGCCGTCCTGACGGTGGCACGGAGGCCTCGCCCGAGGTCACCGTGGGCCTTCCCCGGCCGGTGCTCGGCGGCGCCCGGGGCGCCCTGCAGCCGGGGCC
>JBBJNU010000220.1:0-3066 GCA_037721005.1 Thermoleophilaceae bacterium
ATACACGACTACATGCACGCGAAGGTCACGGTGGCCGACGACGTGGTGTTCGCCGGCTCGTTCAACCTCTCGCGCTCGGGCGAGATGAACGCCGAGAACGTGCTGGAGATCCACGACGCGGAGCTGGCCGAGCAGATGGCCGGCTACATCGACGAGGTGCGCGCGCGTTACCCGGCGGCGAAGGGGCCCTAGAGGGCGTCCTTTACACATGAGTGCCACATCGGGCCCGTGGTCCGTGCCACTGTTGAGCGCATGCGCCGGCGCGAATTCTTAGCTTCAGGCGCGCTCGCTGCGGGCGCGCTTCTGGTTCCTGGTGGGCTCCGCGAGGCCCTGGCCGCCCCGGCTCGGGCGGGAGCCTCGCCCTACGGTCCGCTCGGAGGGCCGGACGCCAACGGCCTGATGCTTCCCCAGGGCTTTCGGTCGCGCCAGATCGCCCGCGGCCTTCAGCCGGTGCCGACCCAGCCGGGGTCGTCGTACATGTTTCCGGTCTTTCCCGACGGCCAAGCCACCTTCCGCAGTGGCGACGGCGGCTGGATCCTCGTGACCAACTCCGAATCGCTCTCGGCCACCGGCGCAGGCACATCGGCGGTGCGCTTCGGGCCCGACGGGGCGGTCAGGGACGCCTACCGCATCCTCGGTGACACCAACGTGAACTGTGCCGGAGGACCCACGCCGTGGGGAACCTGGCTCTCCGGAGAGGAGATGGACAGCGGGCTGATCTGGGAGTGTGATCCCGCGGGTGTGCTGCGAGCCGAGCCGCGCCCGGCGCTCGGGGTGTTCTCCCACGAGGCGGCGGCCGTGGACCCGGTGGCCGGCAAGCTCTACCTCACCGAGGACAAGCCCGACGGGCGCTTCTACCGGTTCACCCCCAGGGCCTACCCGAGCCTTGACGACGGACTGCTCGAAGCCGCCGTGGTCGCGCCCGACGGGACGGTGTCCTGGCGCGAGGTCCCCGACCCCACCACGGCAGAGACGAGCAAGCCGACCCGCGGGCAGGTGCCCGAGAGCACGCCGTTCAAGGGTGGGGAGGGCATCTGGTACGCCCGCGGCATCCTGTACTTCACGACGAAGGGCGACAAGAAGGTCTGGGCCTACGACGCTCGCGCGGGACGGATCGAGGTGATCTACGACCGCGAGGCGGCGAAGGACTCGTCGCTGGACGCCGTGGACAACGTGACCGTTACCGCCGCCGGCGACGTGTTCGTGTGCGAGGACGGTGGCAACCAGGAGCTGGGCCTCATCTCGGGCCCTGCGTCGGCACGTGAGGTGGCCCCGTTCCTGCGCTTCGCGGGGGCTGACTTTGAGGCCTCGGAGGTCTGTGGCGTGTGCTTCGACCCTTCGGGCACCCGCCTCTACGTGACCTCTCAGCGCGCCTATTCGGTCGCGCCCGGTCAGCCCGGCCCAGGCGGAGTGTTCGAGGTATCCGGGCCGTTTCGGTTGCCCCCCAGCGGGCAGTCCGAGGACTTCGTGTTCGGCCCGCCGGCCGGGGAGGTGCGCCCCAACGGGCCGCTGAACCCCGGCCCCGACGGCGCCGGGCCGAAGCTCACAGTGGGCTCGCGCAGGCGCATTGCTCGCCGCACCCTCACCACAAAGGGACTGAGGGTGCGTGTGCGCGTGGATGAAGCCGCCGAGGTGAGCGTGGCCTACCGCAGCGCCGACATCCTCCGCGTCCCCGGCCTCGGCGGAAGCAGCCCCCGCCCCAAGACGGTGACCCTGGCCCGGGCGACCGCCCGGTTCGACCGCGGCGGTGAGGTGATCGCGCGCCTGAGGCTTGGAAGGAAGGCGAGGCTGCGCCTACGGCGGCGCGCGCGCCCGGTCCGCGCGCGTGTGCTCGTGGTGGCTCGCGACGGCGCGGGCAACCGCTCGAGCGTCGTGCGGACGATCGTCATCGGCCGAGCGCCGGGGCGCAGGCGCCGTGGCCGGCGGCGCGCCTGATCCGGCTTTCGCCTCGGCCGGCCTGGACTGGCCACGGCTCGAGCGACGCGTCCAGGTCGCGGAGGCCGGGCTAAGGACGGAGTTCGACGAAGCCTGCTGCGGCAAAGTCGCCGGCGAACGCCGGCGCCTCGCGTACGCGTAGTCGGCGCATGGCCGCGAAGCTCGTGGCGTCCACGAACGAGTACTCCCGCTCGTCGTGACGGGCGAGCCACCGCCAGGCTTTCTGCTCGAGCCGCTCATCGAGATGGCGGATCACCGTCGACCCACGACGGACCGCCTGCACGAATCGGAGGGCCGCCGGGTACCCAGTCCTTCGCCGCAGGAAGGTCCACGTCTCTCCTACTACGTGGTTGGAGGTCAACAACTCGCCCGAGCGCTATTCCCAGAGCTTACGTGCCTCGTTGTGGTGGATGTCCTTCGAGCTGAAGCGCCACCCAGAACGACGTGTCGACGAACCTCAAGACCCGTAAACGACTTCGTGATGTCACCCGGGTCGGAGTCGATCGATCCGACGAGGCCGTCCATGGGGTCACGCCGTCCGGCGGGCTGGCCCTCAGGAGCGGCCCGTGCGGCTCCGCACGGTGCGTCGGAGGGCGAGACCGCCTCCCAGCATGACCGCACCGAGCAGGACGACGAGCGCTACGAGGAAGCCGGTGAAGGGCAGCTCGCCACTCTCGCGCTCGGTGGCGCGCCGCGGCGCGGCCTCGGAGGCGGGCTCCTCGGACCGGGACTCTGTGCGCTTTGCTCGAGGCTTGCGTTTGGGCTCGCGCTCCTTAGCTTCCGGGGCCGGCGCCGCGGCCTGGTTCGCGCCCACCTCCACCACCTGTTGGAATGTCGGCCGGTTCTGCCAGCGCTGCAGCGGCTGGGTCACAGCCCCGACGGCGCTGTACTCGATGGCGTCGAAGCACACCTGATCGTCGAGCGCCGCGTTGTCGGCCTCGTCGCACTGGGGGTCTGAGTAGACCTGGCTCCGCGGCGCGGCGACCGCCTCCTTCAGGGTGGTGCGGAGCACGCCTTCGCAAGCGGCGCGGTCCCCGCTGCCGCAATAGCGACGAGAGAAGCCTCCGGCCACGCTCTCGCCGAGCACGGCGCGCAGATCCTTTTCCACGTAGGAGTACCAGCCGGCGATGT
>JBBJNU010000046.1:0-11500 GCA_037721005.1 Thermoleophilaceae bacterium
AGCGCGGGATCACGTGCACGTGGAAGTGAAACACGGTCTGCCAGGCCGCGGGCTCGCATGAGTTGAGGAGGTTCACGCCGTCGGCGCCGAGCTTGTCTCGCATCCGCGAGGCCAGGCCCTTGGCCGCCTGCAGAGTTCTCGCGAGATCGTCGTCGGAGATCTCGTAGAGGTTCTTCGAGTGCTCGCGGGGGATCACGAGCGCGTGCCCGCGGGTCCACGGGTTGATGTCCATGAAGGCCACCGTGTGCTCGTCCTCTGCGATCTTCTCCGCGGGCAGCTCCCCGGCCACGATCTTGCAGAAGATGCAGTCCTCGTCGGCCACGCGGCGGCTAGCTTACTTCGCCGATGGGCCTCCTCGACCAGGCAGACCTCGGCGAGCGCATCTCGCGCCTGGCCGCCATCGACCGGGCGTCGGCTTCTCCGGGCGAGGCCGAGGCCGCCCGCATCATCGCCGCAGAGCTGCGCGAGGCCGGGGCCCGCGTATCGGTGGAGGAGGAGAGCGCTCACGGCACCTACTGGTGGCCGGTCGGGCTGCTCACCGGCTTGGCCGCCGCCACGGGGCTGCGCTCGCCGCGCCCGGTGGCGGCGCTGTGTGGCCTGTTCGCGGCGGGCGCCGTGGCCGACGACATCACGGGTGGGCAGCAGTGGTTTCGCCGGCGCTTTCTCCCGTCGAGGAACACCACGAACGTCGTGGCCGAGTTCGGTCGGAAGGACGCCGCGCGGACCGTGCTCGTAACCGCCCACCACGACGCGGCACACTCGGGACTCGTGTTTCACCCGGAGCTGCCGCGAGCGATCTTTCGCCGTTTCCCGAACCTGGCCGAGCACTCCGACACCACGCCCGGCACGATGTGGGGCGCCGTGGGCGGCCCGCTGCTCGTGGCAGCCGGCGCGGCGCTTGGCCTGCGCGCGGTACGCCGTGCCGGGGCCTTCGTGAGCGCCGGCTATGTGGCTGCGATGGCCGATATCGGGCTACGAAGCGTGGTGCCCGGCGCCAACGACAACCTCACCGGGGTGGCTGTCCTGCTCTCGCTGGCCCGTTCGCTTCGCGAAGAGCCGCTCTCCGACGTGCGCGTGATCCTGCTCTCGACCGGATCCGAGGAGTCGTTCATGGAAGGGATGCGGGCCTACGGGCGCCGCCACTTCGCGTCCCTGGACCCCCAGAGCACACAGGTCATCTGCATCGACACCGTCGGGTCTCCGCGCCTGCTCGCGCTCGAAGGGGAGGGCATGGTGTGGATGAACGAGTACCCAAAGGACCTGCTCGCTCGCGTGAAGGCCGAGGCGGACGCCCTCGGCATCGAGCTCGTGCCCAACCTGCGCCTTCGCAACGCCACTGACGGTCTGATCGCCCACCGGGCCGGTTACGAGACGGTGGTGATCGGGTCGGTGGACGAGTTCAAGCTCCCGTCGAACTACCACTGGCCGAGCGACACCGCCGACAACGTGGACCTGTCGACGGTCCACGACTGCACGCGGCTCGTAGACCGGCTCGTCAGAGCCAGCCCGCCTTCTTGAAGTAGGCGAACAGGCCCGAGCACACGGCCACCATCACGCCGATCACGAGCGGGTAGCCGTACTGCCAGCCGAGCTCGGGCATGTGGTCGAAGTTCATGCCGTAGATGCCGGCGATCATCGTGGGCACGGCCAGCATGGCCACCACCGCGGAGATCTTGCGCACGTCCTCGTTCTGCTGCACTGTGACCTGGCTCAGGTTGGCGGTGAGCACGCTGGTGAGCAGGTCGCGGAAGCCCTCAAGCTGCTCGTCCACGCGTTGGAGGTGGTCGTACACGTCACGGAAGTACGCGCGCACCTCCTCGTGCACGTAGGAGTAGCGACCCGCGGCGAGACGATCGATCGGTTCGATGAGCGGGGCTGTGGCCCTGGAGAACTCGAGCACCTCGCGTTTGAGCAGATAGATCCGCTGGGCCGAGCTGTTGCGCTGAGGTGAGAAGACATCGTTCTCGACCTCCTCGATATCGCTGCGCAGACCCTCTATGGCCGGCACGTAGTCGTCAACCACCTGGTCCACGATCGCGTGCAGCACCGCGCCCGGGCCACGCCGGAGGCGGTCGGGGTCAGCCTCGACGATCCGCCGCACCTCATGAAGGTCGCTCGCGGGACCGTGGCGCACGGTCACGATGAAGCCGTCTCCGAGGAACACGAGAATCTCGCCGAACTCCACGACCTCCTCCACGTCCACGTAGCGGGCGGTCTTCAGCACCACGAAGAGCATCCCGTCGTAGACCTCGAGCTTCGGGCGCTGGTGGGCCTTGATCGCGTCCTCCACCGCCAGCTCGTGCAGGGCGAACTCGCGGCGCACGGAGTCGAACTCCTCTTCGGTGGGCTCATACAACCCGATCCAGGCGAACTCCTTGTCTCCCTTACACCGCTCTGAGGCGTCGGCAAGCTCGAGGTTGCCCTCGCGGCGCTTGCCCTCCTCGTACACGGCGCAGTCGACGATCATCGGCGCTGATTCTGGCGGAGCCGGCGGGCGAGCGCCAGCGCGTCATCGCGCGAGGAGGCCTCGCCGGCATACACCGCCTCTTCGAGGCGCCCGAGGAGCAAGCCGATCTCGGGGCCGGGGGCAATCCCCAACTCGCGCGCGAGGTCGTCTCCGCGCAAGAGCGGGCCGGGCGGCCCGTTCGCTCGCCACTCCAGCGCAGCGGCCATCATCTCGCGGGCCAGCTCGAGGTGCGAGGCGATCCACGGCTCCTGTCCATCTCCGCGGGTTGCCATGCGGTCCGCGCACGAGAGCACGATCACCTCGACCTCTACGGGCTCGCACTGCCGCAGGAATCCGTGGACCCTTCGTCGCGGAAGCGGCATCTCGTGCACCAGGAAGCCGAGGGCGAGGTGCTCGCGCGTGAGCTTTCCCACGTAGGAGCGAAGGCGCTCACTCGTGCGCAGCCGGCGGAAGATCTCCCCGGCCATCTCATCCCCGGCCGAATCGTGGCCGACGAAGGTCACCCGCCCGTCGGCGCGCACGCCGCGGGTGGCGGGCTTGGCCACGTCGTGGAGCAGGGCCGCGAGCCGCAGGGCCTGGCCGCGGGTCATCTCGTCGGCGAGCGGCTCAGACAGCGCTCCCGCCACGTCCGGCGCGAGGTCCGCGAACACGCTCGGCAAGTCCAGCTCGAGCTCCATGAGGCGGCGCAACACCTCGAGGGTGTGATCGAACACGTCGAGGTGATGAAAGGGGCTCTGCTCGATGCCGGTCAGCGCGGTGAGCTCGGGAAGGATTGCGCCCAGCACCTCCAGGCGCGCCGCCAGCTCCAGCCCCGCGAGGGCGCCGGGCGCGGTCACGAGCCGGCGAAGCTCGGCGAACAAACGCTCGGGTGACGGCTCGGAGAGGCGGGGCGCCGCCGCGCGCGTCAGCCGTTCGGTCTCCGGGTCGAGCTCGAGGCCGAGCTCCGCGGCCAGGCGCACGGCCCGTAGCGCCCGTAGCGGATCGGCGTCATAAGTCCCGGCGCCGAGCACTCTCAGCCGCCGTCCGGCGAGATCGGCCGCACCGCCGTGCGGGTCGATCAGCTCACCGCCCGCGAGCGGTGCCGCCATTGCGTTCACGCTGAAATCGCGCCGAGCCAGGTCGTCCTGGATCGTCCTGCCCTGCAGGGGAGACACGTCGCAGGTGAATCGCCGGTCGCGGTCGATGGCGCGCCAGGCTCCGAAAGCCTCCGAAAGCGCAAAGACCGGCCCCTTCAGCGCGACCCCGACTGCCCGGGCGGCCTCCGCCGGGTCGCCCGAGACGGCGATGTCCACGTCGGTCAGCTCGCGACCGAGCAGCGAGTCGCGCACCACGCCGCCCACCAGCCAGGCGTTCGCCACGCCCGCGAGCGCCTCTTGCACGGCGCGCACCGGTTCGGCGTGGTGGAGCCCTGTCATGGCTCGTAGCGTCGCTCGACCCGCGGGCTCAAGCCGCAGGCCACCTCGTAGTTGATCGTGTCGAGGCGGGCAGCCACCTCCTCGGCGAGGATGCGCTCCTCGTCCTGAACGCCGATCAGCACGACGGGGTCACCGACGCGCACGTCGGTCTCGGGGCCGAGCGCGACGGTGATGTTGTCCATGCTCACGGTGCCCGCCAGCGGGTGGCGCCGTCCGCCGATCAGCACATCGCCGTTGTTCGAGAGCCCCCTCCGCCAGCCGTCGCCGTAGCCGATCGGTACCGTGGCCACCCAGGTGGGGTCCGTCGCCGTCCAGCGCCTTCCGTAGCCTGCGCTCTCCCCTGGCTCGAAGAGCGCGACCCGCGCCACGTAGGACTCCAGCGCCAGAGCAGGCTCCAGACCGTGGTCACCTGGATCCTGCTGGAAGGGATCGAGCCCATAGATCGCGATCCCGCAACGGACCATGTCGAAGTGTGCGGCCGGGTCCCGTAGGGTCGCGGCGCTGTTGGCAGCGTGGACCACGAGCTCGCCGTGCAGGGCGCGCATCTGATGGGCCCACTCGGTGAAGCGCGCAAGCTGGCTGGGGAAGAAGGCGTCGAGGTGCTCGTCGGCGGTGGCGAAATGGGTCATGAGGCCGACCAGGTCGAGGGCTGCGTCCGAGGCGACTTCACCGGCCACCCTGCTGGCCTCAGCCAGGTCCTTTGTTCCCAGCCGGCCCATTCCGCTGTCGAGCTTGACGTGCACGCGCGGCTTCCCCGCGGCCCGCGGAAGGGTGGCGAGGAACTGGTCGCTCCAGGCCACGACGTCCGCCTCGGCGTCAACCGCAACCCTCGCCTCTTGCGCGGTGAGTGCGCCCATCACGAGGATCGGGCCCCGGATGCCGTCCGCCCGCAGGCTGGCGGCCTCCTGGGCCGTGGCCACGGCAAGCCACGTGGCACCCCCCTCCTGCGCGGCGAGGGCACATCGTGTGGCCCCGTGTCCGTAGCCGTCGGCCTTCACCACGGCACACAGGGTCGCGCCCCGGCTGAGTTGGGCGCAGTTGAAGCGCACGGCATCGAGGTTCACGCGCGCCAGCGCGCGCCCGGAAGGCATGGTCAGGGCGAGGAGACCAGCGCGCCGAGCACGTCCACGCGCGTCACGACCCCTACCAGCCGGCCGTGCTCGGTCACCGGGAGCCGGTTGTGACCGGTCTCGTGGATGAGACGCCCGACCTCGGCCACCGTCGCGTCCACCTCGACCGTGGCGGGATCCTCGGTCATCATGTCCGCCGCTGTGGAAGCGAACGCCTTCCGGAGCTTCTCCTCGAAGTGCTTGAGCGGCTCGAGGAACACCGTCCCGCCGAAGATGTTCACGTAGTGGGGAAGGTGCAGGTCGCCGTCGTCGCCGGGCAGCACGAGGTCGGCCTCGGTCACGATGCCCACGCAACGTCCGCCTTCGTTGACGACCGGCACGCCCGGCAGCTCGTTTTCGCGGAGCACCTCGATCACGTGTTCCACGCTGTCGTGCGGCGAGACCGTTTGCGGATCACGGTCCATGATGTCGCCGGCGGTGGCCATCGGTTGACCTTACCGAGACCCGAAACCGTCCGGCAGGCAATCGATCACGTCGCCCGCAACCACGTGGTCGGTGCCGTGCAGCACAGCGGCGGCCCGGCCGGCCCGTACGTGAGCGTGGGTGCCGAGCGCAGCGGCGGCGAAGGCATCGAGCCCCTTCGCGAGGAGAGCGCCGATGGCACCAGAGAGCACATCGCCGGTGCCTGCCGTTGCCAGGGCCGGGGTGGCCCCGGAACTGACCGCCGTCGGGCACCCGGGCGCAGCGATCAGCGTGTCGTCGCCCTTGAGAAGCACCACGCAGCCGCTGCGTTCGGCCGCTTCGCGCACGCTGGCCAGGCGATGAGCCGCCACGCTCTGCTTGTCGCGCTCGAGCAGGCGGCCGAGCTCGGCCTCGTGCGGGGTGAGCACGGTTGGCGCGGAGCGCCGGCGCAGGTCTTCGAGCGCTCCAGCGTGAGCGTTCAGTCCATCGGCGTCGATCAGCAGGGGGGCCTCGACCTCGCGCGCCACCCTCCGGGCAAAGGCCACAGCGCCCTCGCTTCGCCCGAGTCCCGGGCCGAGCACCACGGAGCCCGCACGCTCGGCCAGCTCGAGCAGCGGCTCGACGCCCTCCGGCGTGTGGTGGCCATCCTCCTCGTCCAGACCGTGGGTCATCGCCTCGAGCAACCTGAGCCCGAGCACGGCTTCCGCCGAGGCGGGAACGGCGACCTGCACGTAGCCGGCGCCGGCGCGCTGGGCGGCCAGCGCGGCCATGGTGGGCGCGCCCGTGAGCCCCCGCGCGCCGCCGGCCACAACCACGGTGCCCGAGCTGAACTTCGAACCGTCGCGCCGGCGGCGGGGGAAGAGAGCCAGCACGCGCTCCGAGATCAGCCCGGCGGCCTCGGGAGCGGGCGCCCCGCGCGGCACTCCGATGTCGATCGTCTCCACCCTTCCGGCGTGCAGCGCGCCGGGGGCCGCGTAGAGGCCGGTCTTCGGGCCGTGGAAGGTGGCCGTAACC
Source organism: Thermoleophilaceae bacterium (assembly GCA_037721005.1). Lineage (GTDB taxonomy): Bacteria > Actinomycetota > Thermoleophilia > Solirubrobacterales > Thermoleophilaceae > JAAYBF01. The sequence continues at coordinate 6,429 of JBBJNU010000046.1, forward strand.
GTGGCCCTCACCGCCTCGCCGGCCACCTCACCGGTGGTGGCGTCGATACCCGAGGGCACGTCGCACGCCACGACCGGCGCACCCTGCCCGTTCATCGCCGCAATTGCCTCGGCCGCCGGCTCGCGCAGCTCACCCGAGAATCCGGTACCGAGCACGGCGTCCACCACCACGCCCGAGCCTTCGAGCGCGCCGGCGCCGAAGGGCTCCGGCTCGGGGCCGGGCAGCCGCTTCAGGTTCGCTGCGACGTCATCGCCGCGCTGATTGAGGTCGCCCACCGCCAGCACGTCGACCTCGCGACCCTCCTCGCGCAGGAGGCGCGCCACAACGAGACCGTCCCCTCCGTTGTTGCCCGAGCCGATCACCACCCGTACCGGTCCATCGCCGGCCACCCCGACGGTGGTCCGGGCCAGGCCGGCGCCGGCGCGCTCCATGAGATCGAGCGAAGGCACGCCGCGCTCCTCGATGGCCCACGCATCGACCGCCCGCATCTCGGCCGCCTCGTAGAGCGGGTCGAGCCACTCGGGCAGCGGGGTCACGGCCCCCTCCCACGGGCGCTGCAGGTTTGAGACAGAAAATTGCCTCCCAAGCAAGTCGTTGCGTCCCGCGCACTTTCGTGTCTCAAACCTGCAGCGTTCCGAAAGGCCATCGTCGAGCTCAACTGCCCCGGTGCGTGAGGGCCACCGCGCCGGCCATGTTCGCCGTGTGAGTCAGGGAGAGCGAGCATTCGACCCCGAGCTGCTCGGCTCGCCGCTTCGCCGTCCCCGCAAGCCGGACCTCTGGTGCGGCTCCGGTGGGGATCACCTCAACGTCACGAAAGCACCAGCCCGGCAGGCCGAGCGCCTTGGCCACCGCCTCCTTTGCGCAGAAGCGGGCGGCCAGGTGCTGGCCGGGGCGCGCCCGGGCCGCCGCGTAGGCCCTTTCGCCTTCAGTAAAGAGCCGCTCGGCCAACCGCGGCCGGCGCTCGAGTGCGCGTTCCAGACGGTCGATCTCGAGCAGGTCGAGGCCGACGATCTGGCTACTCCACCGTGACGGTCTTGGCCAGGTTGCGCGGCTGGTCCACATTGAGCCCGCGGCCCCGGGCTAGGTGGTAGGCCAGCAGCTGAAGGGGGATCACCGCGAGCAACGGCTGCAGCATCGGGTCGGTGCGGGGGACGTACACGACCTCCTCGGCGTTCTTCGCCACCTCGGTCGACCCTTCGGTGGCCACGGCGAGCACATGGGCGCCGCGGGCTCGCACCTCGGACACGTTGGAGAGCATCTTGTCGAGCACGGGCGAGTCGGTGGCCACGCACACCACGGGCGTGGCTTCGTCGAGCAGGGCGATCGGGCCGTGCTTCATCTCTCCCGCCGCGTAGGCGTCGGTGGGCACGTAGGAGATCTCCTTTAGCTTGAGCGCACCCTCGAGGGCGACGGCGAGGCCTGAGTGGCGACCCAGGTACAGGAAGAACTCGGCGTCGCGCCAGTGGTCGGCCATCGCCTTCACCGGTGCGTCAACAGTCTCAAGGAGCTCCGACACCCGGTGCGAGAGGCCGCGCAGCTCGGTCACGAGCCCATCGAACCGGTGCTGCTCGAGCGTCCCCCGAACCTCGGCGAGCTTCAGCGCCATCAGGTACATCGCCGCCACCTGGGACACGAACGTCTTCGTGGCGGCTACGCCGATCTCGAGCCCCGCTCGGGTGAACAGCACGCCGTCGGCATCGCGGGTGGCCTGGCTGCCCATCACGTTGGTCACCGCCAGGACCTTCGCGCCCTTCTCGCGCGCGAGGCGCATCGCGGCGAGCGTGTCGGCCGTCTCACCCGACTGCGAGATGCCGATCACGAGGTCGCGCTCGTCGATCACGGGGTCGCGGTAGCGAAACTCCGATGCCACATCCATCTCCACCGGCACGCGCGACCACGCCTCGATGGCGTAGCGGCCCACGAGGCCCGCGTGGTAGGAGGTGCCGCAGGCCACGATCACCACGCGCCGCAGATCCCGCAGCTCGGCATCGGTCACGCCGATGTCGCCCAGCTCGACGGTGCCGTGCGTCAGCCGGTCCACCACCGTCTCGGCGACGGCGTCGGGTTGCTCATAGATCTCCTTGAGCATGAAGGTCTCGTAGCCGCCCTTCTCCGCGGCCTCCTGGTCCCAGTCCACCTCCTGGACGGAGCGCTCGACCGGCGCCCCGGAGGCGTCGAGGAAGCGGCTGCCCTCGGGCGTGATCGCCACGATCTCACCGTCCTCGATCATCTGCACTCGGCGGGTATCGGCCATGAAGGCCGGGACGGCGGAGGCGATGAAGCTCTCGCGCTCCCCCACTCCCACCACGAGCGGGCACTCCTTACGCGCGCCCACGAGGGTGCCCGGCTCGTCGGCACTCATGGCCACGAAGGAGTAGTGCCCGCGCAGCTCGCCGTAGGCCCGGCGGACGGCCTCCATGAGGTCACCGTCGAGGTGCTTGGCGATCAGATGGGCCACTACCTCGGTGTCGGTTTCGGACGTGAACACCGCGCCCTCAGCGGTGAGGCTCTCCTTGAGATCGCTCCAGTTCTCGACGATGCCGTTCATCACCACGTGGACCCTGCCCGCGGTGTCATCGTGGGGGTGGCAGTTGGCCTCGGTCACCCGCCCGTGCGTGGCCCAGCGGGTGTGCCCGATACCGCTCACGGCGGAGCTCTGAGCGCCGTTCATCCGCTCGCGGAGCTTGGAGAGGTTTCCCACCGCGCGAACCGAGTCGATGCCGCCGCCATTGAGCATGGACAGGCCAGCGGAGTCATAGCCGCGGTACTCCAGCTTCTCCAGCCCGGCCAGCAGGATCTCCTGGCAGGGACGTGAGCCCGTGTATCCGATGATCCCGCACATGGAAGAAGGCTGAGACTAGCGCCGCGTCAAGCGATTCCGAGCTCTGATTCGACCACGCTCACGAGCCGCGCCGTGACCGCTTCGCACTCGTCTTCGGCGGGCGCCTCGACCATCACCCGCACGAGTGGCTCGGTGCCCGATGGCCGGATGAGAACCCGGCCGCGGCCCTCGAGCGCCTCCGACTCGGCCTCGACCGCTCCCCACACCGCCTGCGATGCCTCCAGCGCGCCGCGGTCGCTCACGGTCACGTTCACCAGGCGCTGAGGCAGCTTGCGCATGGCCTGGCGCTCGGCAAGGTCGCCCTCGCCCAACGCCTCGAGGGTGAGAAGGGCCGAGGCCACACCATCTCCCGAGGGCACGAAGCCGGTGTCGATGATGTGACCCGACTGCTCGCCACCTAGCGACCAGCCTCTCCGCAGCAGCTCTGAGAGCACGTGGCGATCGCCCACCGGAGTCACGGCCACCTCGATGGCGGCCTCGCGCATCGCGGTATGGAAGCCGTAGTTGGTCATCACCGTCACGGCGACACCGTGACCGGGGAGGCGATCTTCCCGGCGCAGGTGAAGGGCGGCGAGAGCCAGCAGCTCGTCCCCGTCGACCACCGTGCCGGCCCGGTCCACGGCCAGCACCCGGTCACCGTCGCCGTCAAAGGCGAAACCGAGGTCGTGACCACCTTCGGCCACCTGGGCGGCGAGCCCGTCTACGTGAGTGGAGCCGCATCCGTGGTTGATGTTGCGCCCGTCGGGAGCTGCGGCGACCGTCTCCACCTGCGCGCCGAGGCGTCGAAAGATCTCGGGCGCCACGCGGTAGGTCGCCCCGTGGGCGCAGTCGAGGAGCACCTTGCGATCCGCAAGGTCGAGGCCCTCGAAGCGCACCTCGAGCTCGCGCAGATAGTCGCCGGGCGCGCCGTGCAGTTCGCGAACCCGGCCGATTCGGGTCGCCGGCAGAGTCTCGTCGCCGGCCACCATCGCCTCGATCCGCTCCTCCTGGGCGTCGGAGATCTTCGTGCCCTCGGGGCCGAAGAACTTGATTCCGTTGTCGCGGTAGGGGTTGTGGGAGGCCGAGACCACGGCAGCCATGTCGAAGCCGTAGCGGCGCACGAGCAGAGCCGCGCCCGGAGTTGGCAGCACACCTCCCAGAAGGGCATGGCCTCCGCCAGCGGCCACTCCTGCGGCCAGCGATGCCTCGAGCATCTCACCCGACTCCCGGGTGTCCCTGACGATGAGCACCTGCGGGGGCGCGCCGGCGGACTCACCCGCGATGCCTGCCGCCGCGCGACCGAGGGCCAGCGCCAGATCGGCACTCAGGAATTCGCCGGCGACGCCGCGGACGCCGTCGGTACCAAACAGAGCTCCCAACTAGCGCTTGGAGAACTGCGGGCGCTTGCGGGCCTTCTTCAGACCGGCCTTCTTACGTTCCTTCACGCGCGGATCGCGCGTGAGGAAGCCGCGGCGCTTGAGCTCGCCCCTGAGGTTGGGATCGGCCTCCACCAGCGCCCGGGCTATGCCGTGACGCAGCGCCGCCGCCTGCGAAGAGACGCCGCCGCCGTGGATCTTGGCCGTTACATCCATCCGCTCCTGCTGTCCCACGGTCTCGAGTGGCCCGCGAGCCATCCGCTGCAGAGTGGGTCGCGGGAAGAAGGCGTTCAGCTCGCGGCCATTGACCGAGTAGACGCCCGAGCCGGGCCGGATGATCACGCGAGCCACGGCGCGCTTGCGCTTGCCGGTGGCTTGGTAGCGGGCATCGGCCGCGAGGTCGAGGATCGTGGTGGTCACGGGCGCGATGGCGTCGGCGCTCTCGCCTGACGGCTCGTCCTCGAGCCGCTCGGACTCGGCGGCAAACGACTCCTCGGCCGCTTGGATCTCGGCGCCGGCTCGACCGCTCAGGGCGTCGGGGGCGGACTCATCGAGCACGAGGTCGGGCTCGAGGTGGGCTCCGGGGATCGCCTCGGGCTCGGCGCTTTGCGCCTCCTGGGCGCGGCCGCGACGGGATTCTTCCGGGGCCGGGGACTCCGCCTCGGGGGCGGCGGACGCAGGGTCGGGCTCAGCTTCCGGGGCTTCGGGCTCCGCTGCTTGGGGCTGCTCTTCAGTTGTGGGCGCCTCCGGGTCCTCCTGCGCGGGGGGCTCGCCGGCGGAGGGGGCGTCGTCGGCGGGGGGAGCCTCATCCACGGCCGGTGTCTCCTCGGTGGCGACCTCCTCGGCGGGTGTCTCCTGGGCTGGGACCTCCTCGG
>JBBJNU010000221.1:0-3039 GCA_037721005.1 Thermoleophilaceae bacterium
TCGCCGTGGCTCAGGCGGCGGCGGGTGTAGCCGTCACTCGCGCCGTCCACTCGCGCGGGTTCTCCAGCTCATGGAGGCTCGGCAGAGCGGCCGGTGACTCCCACGCGTGATTGAGCATCTCGATTCCGCCCTCGGCGGCCACGGAGTCACAGAACGCCTTCCCGAGCTCGTACTGGCGCAGCTTCATGTCCATGCCCAGCAGGCGCTGCAGGATCTTCTCGGGTGCGGAGCGGTTACGGCGGCGGGCGTCCATCGCCTCTCGCAGGCCCTGGTGGTCGGGCACCAGCGCGGGCGCGAGGGCATCCATCACGTGCTCGGCGTGCCCCTCGACCATGGCCATCGTGGCCTGCAGACGCTCGATGAACCCGCGCTGCTCGCTGGTCTGCACAAGGGCAGCCAGGCCCCCCTCGCGGAAGCGCTCGACCAGATCGAGTGGATTGGGCAGCGCGGGCAGGCCTCCCGCCGCCCCGCGCTCGACGCGAACGTCCACCGTGGCGAGGAAGCCGCGCAGGAGGTCGGCGAGATGGCCGCGCAGCCACGGCACACCGCCGAACTGCAGGGCGTGCACGAGCTCGTGGATCGCCACCCAGCGCAGGAAGCTCTCACGATCGGCCTCCAGCTCGTGCACCGCGCGCTCGAGGTTGGGCGCCACGAACAACAGCCGGGCGGGCGAAGATGGCGCCAGAAGGGAGAGCTCGTACTGGCCGAGAACGCGCTGGGACATGTAACCGGTGACCAGCCCGACCTCCGCAGCGAGCGTTACGCCGGTGCCGAGGCGCAGGGCGCCGGCGAACGGCCCGGCCGCGTCGAGGCGCCTCTCGAGACGCTGAACCACGGGGTCGAGCACGCCGGACAGAGTCGTGAGATTGGCCTCGGCCCATTCGACCCTCCCCACCACCTCGCCCGGCGGCACGGGGCCGGCCGGTCGCAGGCCGGTGAACTCGGTCACGCGCCCTTCGAGCTCCCTCGCGACGGCGGGGAGGTCCACACCGAGGTCAGGTATCTCGTCCGACCGCGCGGCGAACCGCGCTATCTGCCGTGCGATCCCCCAGTCCACCATCTCCACTGAATCTAGAGGTCAGGCAGTCTCTGCTCGCACTCCACCACCGAGGCGAAGAGGTCTCCACGCTCCGTAAGGCGCTCGAGCACCTGGTCAGAGTCCAGCGCAAGCGCGTCGGGGTCGCCGCCCCCGGCCACCTTCTCGACCTCGTGCCAATCCAGCGGCGCCGAGACGGTCGGGCGCTCTCGCGCGCGCAAGGAGTACGGGCCGACGGTGGTCTTGTGGCGGTCGTTCTGGCTCCAGTCGATGAACACCTTGCCGGGGCGCTGAGCCTTCTTCATCACCGAGGTGATCGAGTCACCGTTCTGAGACTCGAGCAGCCGGGCTATTGCGTGCGCGAAGGGCTTGGTGATGTCGTATCCGGTCGGCGTGTTCAGCGGCACGTAGATCTGCATTCCCTTCGACCCGGAGGTCTTCGGGTAGCACTCGAGGGCGAGCTGGGCGAGCATGTCGCGTAGGAGGAGAGCCACCTCACAGCACTCGAAGAGAGCCGCCGGGGGGCCAGGGTCAAGGTCGAACGCCAGCACCGTGGGGCTGTCGGGATCCTCGGCCAGGGCGAGGGACGGATGCAGCTCGAGGTCGGCCAGGTTGGCAAGCCAGACGAGCGTGGGAAGGTCGTCGCAGAGCACGAAGTCGATCATCTTGTCCCCGGCGCTGATGGCCTGCGAGCGCACCCACTCCGGGGCGTGCGACGGCCGCTGCTTCTCGTAGAAATGCCCGCCCTCGACCCCGTTGGGGTAGCGCTTGAGGGTGAGCGCCCGGCCGCGCAGATGCGGCAACAGCCACGGCGCCGCGCGCGTGTAGAAGTCGATCACCTGGCCCTTGGTGAAGCCGACCTCGGGGTAGAGCACCTTGTCGAGGTTCGAGAGGCGAAGCCGCCGGCCCTCCACCTCGACCTCGATTGCCGCCTTGGGCACTACTTCTTCTTGGCTGCTGTCTTCTTTGCTGCCGACTTCTTTGCTGCTGGCTTCTTCTTCGCCGTGCTGCTCTTTGTCGAAGAGCCGTTCTTCGAGGAGCCGTTCTTGGACGACTCGGACTTCACTTCCTTTGGCTTCGAGCTTCCGCCCTGGCGCTTCGCGCCCGCGATCGAGGCCTCGAGCGCCGCCATGAGGTCCGGCACCGCGGCCGGCTCCTCCTCGTCGGGTTGGATCGCGATCTCCTCTCCGTCGGCCTTCCGCTCGATCATCCCGAGCACGGCCTCGCGGTAGGTGTCCTGGTACTTGGAAGGGTCGAAGTCCGAGGCAAGGGAGGCGATCAGCTGGCGCGCCATGTCCACCTCGCGCTCGGAGGCCTTCACCTCGCTCGAGTCGGGGAGGTCACCGATGGCCCCGGGGTCCACCACCTCGTCGCCGAACAGCAGCGTCTCCATGGTCATCACCTCGCCGCGCGGGCGCAGGGCCACGAGCTGCTCCTTCGAGCGAATCACCACGCGGGCGATGCCCACCTTCCCCGAGTCCTCCATAGCCTGCAGGAGCAGCGCGTAGGACTTCGCCGCCCCCGTACCGGGCGCCAGGTAGTACGGGTGGTCGTAATAGATCGGGTCGATGTCGGCGATGTCCACGAAGTCCTCGATGTCGATCGTGCGCGTCTTCTTGGGCTCGATGGCCTCGAGCTCCTCGGGCGTGATGACCACGAAGCGGTCGGGCGAGAGCTCGTATCCCTTCACGAGCTGCTCGTAGGGCACCTCCTCACCCGTCTGGGGGTTTACTCGCTTCTGCGAGATTCGCGAGCCGGTCTTCGCGTCGAGCTGGTGGAAGCGGACCGTCTTCTTCGAGACGGCGCTGTAGAGCTTCACCGGGATGTTCACCAGGCCGAAGGAGATCGCCCCGCTCCATATCGCACGTGCCATAGGTTTCACAAGGTACCCGGCGGCAGGCGCCTGGCAAACCGCGGCAAGGCAGCATGCAGGCGGTCTCAGGCAGGTGGTCTAGCTGTAAGCGGCAGGAGTCTTGTTCTGTCCGGGCCTCCTCGGAGGCTGC
>JBBJNU010000222.1:0-3038 GCA_037721005.1 Thermoleophilaceae bacterium
GTGGGTCCGAGCACCTTCTCGATCTTGTCGATGAAAGAGCGCGACAGGCGCTGCAGCTCCGCGGGGGTGAGCTCGCCCGGGGCAACGTCGATTCCACCCTTGGCCCCGCCGAACGGAACCCCTGCGATGGCGGTCTTCCACGTCATGAGCTCAGCTAGGGCGCGCACCTCGTCCAGGTTCACCTCGGGGTGGAAGCGGATGCCTCCCTTGTAGGGACCGCGCGCCCCGTTGTGCTGAACGCGGAAGCCCGAGAAAACGTGGATGCGCCCATCGGCGAGCTTCACCGGGAGCTGGACCTTGACCTCGCGGTAGGGCGAGCGCAGCACCGCGGCCACATCGTCGGCCAGGCCGAGCTGCTGGGCGGCGAGGCCGAACCAGTGGCTCACCGTCTCGAGGTTGGAAACCTCCGCGCGTCCGCCTTCACTTGGCATGCGTTCTCTTCCGCTCGGGTGGTTGAAACGCGAGTATCGCGCCCCGGTCTCGCCGGCGGCGTTGCGCCGCGATACTCAGGAGCCATGCCCCCGCCGCCGCTGGCCCGCCATCTTCTTCGCGCGAAGGATCTGATCGATGCCCGGTACCGCGAGCCGCTTGACGTGCCGGCCCTGGCGCGGGTGGCGCACCTCTCACCGGCCCACTTCAGCCGCGAGTTCCACAGGACTTTCGGCGCTACTCCGCACCAGTACCTGCTGACGAGGCGGATGGAGCGCGCCGCGGCTCTGCTGCGGACAACGGACCGGCCTGAGACCGCCGAGCAGGTCCGGTCGCTGCTGGCCAAGGGGGCGATGGGGGCGCTGTTCGTCACGACCGAGGCCGCGCATGCGACCTACGAGGGGCTCAAGTCGCGCGGCGTGAGTTCACCTCCGAGCCAACCCGGATGCCGTACGGCATCGACGCGCCCTTTCGCGATCCGTTCGGCAACGAGTTCCGGATGGTCCAGACCATTGATGAGGGCGAGGCCTGAGCGCGGGCTCGCGCAGGCCTATCGATCGATGGAGCCAGCCGGACTCGAACCGGCGACCCTCTGCTTGCAAAGCAGATGCTCTAGCCATCTGAGCTATGGCCCCTCCGACGGCAATCTTGGCAGGCCCGGGCGCTCTCAGCCGTGCCGAAAGCCCAGGTCGAGCAGCTTGGGGGCCTGCACGTCTGGGTTGAAGGAGTTCAGCAGCACGACCCCGAGGGTCCGACCGCCCCGCCGCGCCACGCCCACGAAGCAGCGTCCTGCGGCGCGGGTGTAGCCCGTCTTGAGCCCGAGGGCCCCGGGGTAGCCGGCCCGGATGAGGGGGTTGTGCCCGGCGAGATAGAGACGCCCACCCTTGATCGGGAACCTGAACGAGGCCTGGGGCCGGCGCACGATCCGCCGGATGCGCTCCTTGCGCATGGCCAGCCGGGCGAGCACCGCCAGGTCGGACGGGCAGGAGCGGTTGCCGTTCTCCAGGCCGTGTGACGACACGAACCTGGTGCAGCGCAGCCCCCACAGCCGCGCCTTCTCGTTCATCAGGTTCACGAAGCGCCGCTCGTCGCCCGACACGTGCGTAGCCAGCGCGATGGCGGCATCGTTCCCGGACACGATCAGGAGGCCGTTGAGCAGCGTCTCCAGTCGCACGTGGCGTCCCTTGGGCAGCGCGCCGACCCCCGACCCCGAGTACTGCAGGGCGGCGTCGGTGATCAGCACCCGCTCCCCCGGCTCGGTGTCGTCGCTCACCACGAGGGCGGTCATGATCTTGGTGAGGCTGGCCATCGGCAGCACCCGCAGCGGGCGCAGCCGGTAGAGAACCTCTCCGCTGTCAAGGTCGAACACGAGCGCCGCGGCGGGCTCCCGGCGGAAGCGAATACGGAAGGCATCGACCCCCGTGAGCCGGATCGGAGCGATCGACCGGGGCTCGAGCGAGCCACCCGGCTCCGGCTGCGCCGGAGCATTCGGGCCGACCACCGCCAGCGACGGCCCGCGCGGCGCGCGGGCGACACTGCCGTCGCGCTCGAGGGCGAGATACGCCGCCGCGGCTACCGCCATCGGGGCGAGCAGCAGGCAGAAGAGCACGAGGAGCGTTCCCGGCCGTCGCCGCCGGCGTCCCCCGTGCAACGGCCCGGTCATTCCTCCGGCGGGCTGGTGAGGGCGCCCACCACTCCAATTCCTACGAACACGAGCAGCAGGATCGCCACCACCATGAGGGGCGTGAAGCCGTTGCTCACGATGTCGCTCACGGTCAGGAACGCGAGCAGTCCGAGCAAGGCTAGGGAGGCGATCAGCGGAGCGGTGCGTGAGTCCATCAGTACACCGGCGACCGGTGGCCGTGCTCGTAGTCGTCCTGTTGTCGGTTGGCGAAGAGCTTGATCGCTACGAGCCCGAACACGAAGCCTCCGATGTGCGCGAAGTAGGCCACGCCTCCGCCCTCGCCCACGGGTTGCACGAGCTGGCTGGCGCCGTTGAACGCCTGCAGCACGAACCACAGGCCGAGCACGAGCAGCGCGGGGAGCTGGATCACGGTGAGGAAGATCACGATGAACACGAGGGTCGTGACCCGCGCGCGGGGGTAGAGCACTGCGTAGGCCCCGAGCACAGCGGCCACCGCGCCGCTCGCCCCGATGGTCGGCACCGCCGCGTCTGGAGAGAAGAGCGTTTGAGCCAGCAACGCCATCAAGCCTCCCAGCAGGTAGAAGAACACGAACTTCACCCTGCCCATCGAATCCTCGATGTTGTTGCCGAACACCCAGAGGAAGAGCATGTTGCCGGCGATGTGCAGCAGTCCCCCGTGCATGAACATCGACGTGAGGAGGGTGAGCCAGGTGGCCGGCTGGGCCGGCGCCTCGCCATCCACGGCCGCCTGTCCACTGCAGGCCAGCTCGCCGCTCGCAACGGCGCCACACCCCTCTCCCGGATGGGTGACCTCGTAGGGGATCGCCCCGTAGTCCACCACGCGCTGGTTGAAGTCGGCGTCGCTGCCGAAGAAGGCGCCCTGGAATCCGAAGAACATCACGATGTTGATCGCGATGATCGCGACGGTGAGCACCGGGAAGCGGCGTGTGGGGATGTCGTCCTT
>JBBJNU010000223.1:0-3008 GCA_037721005.1 Thermoleophilaceae bacterium
CCATCGCGTACTCGCGCACCAGCGCGCTGAACAGGTAGTCGTAACAGGAGGTGAATCCGAGGTTGCCGTGACGGGTCTCGAGCACCAGCCGGTCGTCGCGGCCGCTGGTGGTGTGATCGCGTTCGATCCCCGGCAGGAAGACCTTGTCGTAGGTGCTTTCGTCGGCCAGGTAGTTTCCGGCGCCGTCGACGACAAACGACGAGTTGAAGTACCCCCCGCCGGGGGCGTGACGAAGGTTGTTGAGCACGATCCCCTCCAGGCCATCGGCGCCGAGCAGCGGCTCGAGCTCCGACTTGATCCAGCCCAGATGCTCGTCGGTGACCGCGCTGTCCATGTACTCGCGGCAGCGCTCGGCGTCCTCCCAGAAGTAGCCCGAGAGGCAGAACTCCGGGAAGATCGCGTAGTTGACCCCCCGCTCGGCGAAGATCCGGGCCACCTCGACGATCGTGTCCTTGTTGGCCTGGACGTCCGGGACGGACGCGTGGATGTTGGCGATCCCGACGCTCAGCCCCTTCTCGTCGTCGCTGTAGCTGCGCTCGATGATCGAGAAGCGCTCGTCTCCCATGGAGGCATAATGCCCGACGCTGGACACAATTACCCAATTCCTTCTAGGGGGAGCCGATGGACAAGGACCGAACCACGAGCGTGGATCTGTTCGCCGAGCTGCCCGACGAGCAGGTGGAGAAGCTGGCGGGCACGGCCAACGAGTGGTCGGCGTCCAAGGGCGACACGCTGATCCAGCGCGAGGACTCGGCGTTTCAGCTCTTCGCCATCGAAGACGGCTCGGTGGAGGTGTGCAAGGAGCAGGAGAAGCTCGCCACCGTCGGCAAAGGCGAGGTGGTGGGCGAGATCGGCGTGGCCAAGCGCGGCGTGCGCAAGGCGTCGGTGGAGGTGGCCGAGGACGCCAAGGGCTTCTTCCTCACCAACTCACAGGTGGAGATGCTGCGCCGCGAGGCCGACGGGTTCGAGGAGCGCCTAAAGGCGCTCGTGGAGAAGCGCGGCTTCTGAGTCCTGTGCAGCCCCTGCAGGGCGAGCGGGTGCTGCTGCAACCTCTCCTCGCCGAGCACGTGCCTGAGCTACAGAGGATCGTGGCCACCCCTGGTGTCCTTCGCTGGTGGGGCCCCCAGGAGCCGGGATGGCCGCTCGATGAGCAAGACGCCGAGTCTTGGACAGTCCGCCATGACGGACGCATCGTGGGACTGATCCAGGCCTCGGAGGAGAACGAGCCGCGCTTCCGCTACGCGGGGATCGACATATTTCTCGACAGCTCCGCACACGGGCACGGGCTTGGCACGGACGCCGTGTACACCCTGGCCCGGCACCTCATACGCGACCGCGGGCACCATCGGCTTGTGATCGACCCGGCAGCGGACAACGCCGTGGCGATCAGATGCTACGAGAAGGTCGGCTTCCGGCGTGTGGGCACTCTGCGCTCCTACGAACGCGACAACGAGGGCGGCGGCTGGCATGACGGCCTCCTCATGGACCTGCTGGCCCACGAGCTACCCGACCGCGCGCCTCTCGGGAGATCCGGCTAGAGCCCGAGCTCAGCGAACTGCACTCCCATGACCATGCGGGCGCCCGGGTCTTCCGTGAGTGAGTAGATCTCGTCGGTCGGCCACGAGACGTAGAGGTCTTCGGGATGAAAAGGCCACCAGACGAGCCTGCGCAGGGGCTCTGAGGCCCGGCCCACGTAGAGGCGCCCGCCCCGGCGACTGGAAGAAGCCAGGAGGTGGCCCGCAACGCTGGCCACCCCTTGAAGGCGGTCCACCGGCGCCCGGTGAGCCTCGATCGCCTTCTCCGAGGTGAGCAGCCCGGTCGCGAGATCGATCGGCCATCGCACCACCTGGCCGCCGCGCCCCCTCGTGTACTCCCCCACCGCGAGGGTCGCCGGCTCGGAGCGGTCCAGGGACGTGAACGAGAAGAGCAGCGCGGCGCCAGTGCTGCGAAAGGCCCCCACCTGAGGCATCAGGTAGGCGTAGCCGTGCGTGGCCTCCCGGCTGCGCTCGGGCACGTGCAGGATCCGCTGCGTGTCGAACACGCGCAGACCGCGACGGGTGTCCGCGACGTAGATGAAGTTGCGCACCCAGGCAACACCCCCGGCGTGCACCTTCACGGGCTCGAAGCCCTCGCCGCCGGTCGGGCGCACGCACAGCACGTGGCGATAGCGCCGAGCAGCCACGTCCACGAGCGAGAGCCTCGCACCGTGCCCGCGCTTCGAGTACCACGAGACCGCGTGCACCTCGCGTTCCGTGAGCAGTCCGCTCGGATCGGCATCCGCCGAGCCGGTGATGCCCTGCGGATACCAGTGCGGGGTCCGGTCGTCCTCGCGGTCCCACCCGTAGCCGTGCCCTCGGCCACCGAGGACCTTTGGAAAGACCGTCGTAGTGCGGTTGGCGCACTCGAGCACCTCAGCCAGGCTCGCCGGCGGCCAGCCGCGCGCCAGCTCATCTCCGTGCGCCCTGCCCTCGGCAAATCCCTGCCCCTCGAGAACGAACCGTTCGGCGGCTATCGGCTCGAAGGGCGCCACGGTGCCGCGCGCGGGCAACGCGGTGGCCGCCCGGTCTCCCAGGGACCCGAGAGCTGGGACAAGGCGGGGCATGAGCGGAGGCTAGTCCCGAGGGGGCCCCTACCCGCGGGCGGCTGTCAGACCGCTGCCGCCTCCGGCAGACCGTGGCGGGCTACCGCGCGGTCGTAGTTGATTCGCAGGAGCTCGATTACGTCGCGAGCGTCGGCTTCGCTCGCAATGTCGCGCGCTGCGAAACCGGGCTTGCCGGGGAACACGGGGTGGTAATCGATTCGCCCCTGTTCGAACAACCCCGCCCAGACCTCCTTCGGGAAGCCGAAGTGGGCCACGCGATCGCCGTGCAGGTGTCCGATGTCGCGGCGGCCAAGGGTGAAGGCGAACTCCCCTCGGCTGCCCGAACCGGCGTCGACCCCCGGCCAGGAGGTGACCACCGCGGTTATCTGCTCGCTGAAAGTGCGTTCTTGACTCATGCCTGACACGG
>JBBJNU010000224.1:0-2960 GCA_037721005.1 Thermoleophilaceae bacterium
GCGACGAGGCCGAGATCCGCGGGCACCGCCGCACCTACATCGGCGCCCTGCCGGGACGGCTCGTCCGTGCCCTGCGCGACGCCGGAACGATGAACCCGGTGATCATGCTCGACGAGGTGGACAAGGTCGGAGCCGACTGGCGTGGCGATCCCTCCTCGGCCCTGCTCGAGGTGCTCGACCCGGCGCAGAACGACTCGTTCCGCGACCACTACCTCGACGTCGAGCTCGACCTCTCGCAGGTGCTGTTCATTGCCACCGCCAACGTGGCGGAGACGATCCCGGGACCGCTGCTCGACCGCATGGAGGTCGTGCGCTTCGACGGCTACACGGTGGAGGAGAAGGTGGCCATTGGCCGCGACTACCTCTGGCCGCGTCAGCGCGAGCGCAACGGGCTTCGTGAGGATGAGGTGACGATCGCCGACGACGTGATGCGCACGGTGGTGACCGAGTACACCCGCGAGGCGGGCGTACGCTCGCTCGAGCGCGAGCTGGGCACTGTCCTGCGCAAGACGGCGACGAAGATCGCGTCGGGAACCGTTGAGGCTCCCGTGGTGGTGGACCTGGACACCGTGCGTGACGCCCTCGGGCGCCAGCGCTTCTTCCAGGAGGCGGCAGAGCGCACCGCGGTGCCGGGCGTGGCCACGGGTCTCGCCTACACCCCCGTGGGCGGCGACGTGCTCTTCATCGAGGCCACCTCGATGCGAGGTGGTGGCGGCGAAGGCGGTTCGCTCGTGCTCACCGGACAGCTGGGCGACGTGATGAAGGAGTCGGCGCGAATCGCCCTCTCCTACGTGCGCGGGCACGCCGAGGACCTGGGTGTGGACGAGGACGGCTTCGAGGGCCGCGAGTTCCACGTGCACGTGCCGGCGGGAGCGATCCCAAAGGACGGCCCGAGTGCGGGAGTCACGATGACCACCGCGCTGGCGTCGCTTCTCTCTGGCCGCCCCGTGAAGCACACGGTGGCGATGACCGGCGAGGTCACGCTCCAAGGCCGGGTGCTGCCGATCGGCGGGCTCAAGCAGAAGGTCCTCGCCGCCCACGCGGCGGGTCTCACCGACGTGATCATTCCCGAGCGCAACCGCGGCGACCTCGACGAGGTGCCCGAGGAGGTTCGCGAGCAGATGGCGTTTCACCCGGTCATGACGATCGGCGAGGTGCTCGACGTGGCGCTCGAGCCGGTGCCGGCCGCGTCGGCGCGGCTGTAGGCGCACGACGCAGGGCTCGCCGCGCCTTCGATAGGGTGCGGCGATGCCCTTTGTCTCCGTCATACGCCGTGTCGCTCCTCTCGTCGCTCTGGCCGCCGCCGGGGCGGTGGCGGCCCGCCGGCGAGCCGCGGGCGCTGCGGACTCAGTTACCCCGTATGAGCCCGCGTCCGCGCCGGATGCGGCAACCTCTCAGGCCGAGCCGCCCCTTCCGCCGCAGCCGGGCGCTCCCGTGGCCGCGACCGACGCCGAGGTCGTGCGCTCGGTCTACGACGCGCCCCCGGTCGAGGATCCGGTCGAAGAGAACATCGAGGACCCACTTGAGGAAGAGGCCCCTGTTGACCGGTCCGATACCGCGACCGGCGCCGACCCCGCGACCGTGACTGACGTGGTCGACGACCTGCTGGCTCCTCTCCCTTCCGAGGACGAGATCGAGGACGCGACGGTGGTCGACGACGAGCCCGGAGCGGGCGATAGCCCCCCGGGCGACTACGCACGCTGACGCCCAGGCGAGACGCTTGGTGCCGAATCTGCTTCTATACGACCTTCAGTTCTGAATCCAGCCGAGTTCTCGCCTTCCTGAAGGCGGGGAACGGGGGACCCAATGGGGCCGTCGGGGAAGTATTCGACACGATGTCGAATACTTCGCATCTGACTCGCCGGCCCCCGGGGCGAATCGCCACTCGTACTCAGTGGCGTAGCGCACTTTCCAGCGCGAGCCCGTCAGCTCACCCCGTAGGCACGAAGGAAAGAGGAGTAGGTAGTCGTGGTGAATATTTCTGTGCCTGGCCCGATTCGAACGTCCGTGCGCGGGTGGCCCCTGGCTGCCGCCGCGCTCTGCGCCCTCACCCTGGGGCTGGCGGGCTCTCCCGCCGCGCTGGCTGACGATCCCACCGTCACGGAGGCCGGTGCGTCCGCGTCGGTGATGGCGGTGCGTAAGGGCGACCGAGGGCCGGCCGTGCGCCGGATCCAGCGTCGCCTGCGCCTCAGCGCCGACGGCGTGTTCGGAAAGGACACCCGTCGCGCCGTGCGGCGCTTCCAGCGCCGGCAGGACCTCACCACTGACGGCGTAGTGGGCCCGATCACCCGGCGCGCTCTGGGCTTGCCCCCCTTCTCGCAGGGGAGCCTGGTGAGCACCGGCGGCGCGGGAGGCCTCGCGGTGCCGGGGATTCTCGAACGGATCGCCGAATGCGAATCTGGTGGCAACCCGCGGGCCGTGTCACCCAGCGGTCAGTACCGAGGCAAGTATCAGTTTTCGCGTGGTACCTGGAAGGACTACGGCGGGCGCGGCAGCGACCCGGCCGAGGCCTCGGAGCGCCATCAGGACCGCATCGCGCTGCGCCTCTACCGGGCTCGCGGTACCGACCCGTGGCCAGCTTGCTCCCGGCGGTCCTGACCGGGGTTCAGGACGACACCCTTGTTTCCCTCGCGCGTGCGCCCGGTGAGCAGGAGCGTGCCGGCGCACAGGCCGCCGAGGATCGCGTAGGACAGCCCGTCTCCGGCGGCGTCGGCCAGAGTGCCGCCCGCCGCGCCGCCCACCACCTGACCAAGCGCCCAGGCCAGGTTCATCAACCCGAAGGCCAGACCCTGATCCAGTCCGGCCGACTCGGAGGACTCGGAGAGCATGGCCGCGGCCGGCGTCCAGAAGAGGGCGAGGGCGGTGGCCGCGATCAGGAGCCCGGTCGCCGCGAGCCAAACGGTTTCGGGCAGGGGTAGCGCCAGCGCGCTCAGCGCCGCTACCGCCAGACCGACCCTAAG
>JBBJNU010000047.1:0-11199 GCA_037721005.1 Thermoleophilaceae bacterium
CACGCCGCCGCCGTGCTCAGCGCGACGGCGGGCCTGGCGCTCCTTGGCCTTCTGGCGGTTGCTCTTTGAGGCCATCCCTACACGCGCGCGAACTGAAAGCTCAGCGCGTCTCCTTGTGCGCCGTGTGCGTCTTGCACCAGCGGCAGTACTTGCGCAGCTCGATGCGATCCGGGTTGTTGCGCTTGGACTTCTGAGTCTGGTAGTTACGCCGCTTGCACTCCTGGCACTCCAGGGTGGCGGCGATCCGTACGTCTCCGCGAGCCATCTGATTCTCCGTGGAAATGGCCGGTGGCAAAAAGAAAACCCCGCCGACCGCGAGGTTCTCAGGAAAGGATAGCGCTAGCTTGGCCGCGTAGCGGGGTCGCTGAATCCCGCGCTGAAAGAGGCCCGTTTCTGCCCGCGTTGCGGGACCGGCGGAAGTGTCCTTCTCGCGTTCGATCCGCTGCGCCACCTGTGGCTCCGGCGCCCAGTCAGGGGGCCAAACTCCCTACATCCGGCCTGCGGCCGGAACGCCCTCAGGATAGCCCGTGGCCTGGTCGACCGAACGCGCCCTTCGCGACTTGGTGGGCTGAGCGGGGCCGCCGGCCGAGTTGCACACGCGGAAGAGGGCCCAGCCGATGCCGCCGAGCAGCAGCAGCGTGAGGATGAGCACCACGGCGCCCGCGGCCCCCCACAGCCAGCCCGGCACGTCCTTCTTTCGCTCGCGCTGGAGCACGTCGCGGTCCGCGATCAAGGCCCGCTCGAAGCGATCGGCGGCGGCCACGCCCGCCGCGGGAATGGCGGGATCGGCGGGCAGGCGCACCGCCGCCGCACCCAGCTCCGACCCGTTGTGGAGACGGACCATCGTCTTCCACGTGCCGTTCACCGGCATCGGCTCCGTGGTGCGATACGCCCCCTCGCCCAGGGCCTCGAGGCGATCCACGTGCAGGCGCTCGCCGCCCTGCCACGCGGTCACCGTGAGCCAGTCGGCGTCGCGCGCCGCGGAGGCGGGCTCGACCCTCACGATCGCGTTGGCTTCCCGCCTGTCCTCGCCGGCCTGGTCGAGGTGCACCGTCACGCTTGCCCGCGGCTCCGTCGCACGCAGCAGATAGCCGGTGGTGGCGGCCACGGCCACCAGGCTGACCCCCGCGATGGCCAGGGCACGCCGGGTGCCCGACACCTCGGGCCGGACGCGCAGAGCGCCGCCGGCGAAGGCGCCCAGCACGCCGCCGGCGATCGCCATGACCGAACCCACGACCACGGCCGCCGGGAGCATGTGGGCGGGCCACGGCAACGGCATCCAGACGTGCGACCAGCCGTACTCGGCCACCACCCCAACCGTTCCCACCAGCGCGCCGGCTACCACGGCGAAGCGATACGGGCGATCGGTCGTGAGCTTCAGGGCCACGGCTTCCACGATCAGCGCCTCTACCACGTAGAGCGGGAAGTGGGCCACGGTCTCTCCGAGCACCGGGCCCACGAGCACGGTGAGCCCGCCGCGGATCACCAAGAAGAAGGCCACGGCCCCCAGGGCGGTCCCCCGGCCACCCACCACGCGCGCCAGCACGAGAGCGGTGCCTGCCGCGAGAGCGATGAGCGCAGGGTGAAAGAGGAGGCGGAACTGCGGCACGCCGTAGTCGAACTCGCCCTGGAAGATCGACATGGCGATGAGAAGCCCACCGCACGCGCTCACCAGGCGCAGCCTTCTCATGAGCGGCGAGTCGAACGTGGCGGAGCGGGCTCTGGCCGCAGGTGCGCTCTCGCGAGCCAGCCGGGCCTCGGTGAGCAGCGTGAGGATGCCGATGAGGCTCATCGCGGCGCCGCCCAGCATCATGAGATGGGTCGGCCCCCAGAGCGTCACATCTTGGCCGAAGAGGCGGTGCGAAACGTCATCGAGAGGAAAGCCCAAGAGCGCGAACGACGCCGCGGCCACCAGCAGCAGCCCCCCCACCGGCACGTGCCAGTCGCGGGTGATGCGTACAGCGGCCGGACCCGGCCTCTCGTCGCCGAGGGCCATCGCAAGCCACCCGGCCGAGAAGATCCCGAACAGGCCTCCGAGGATGAGGTAGTGCGAGGGGTTCGCGAGCGGGCCCGCATCGCGGCCGTTGTCGATGTGCAGGGACACGTCCCAGTAGAGACCGGTGGCCGCCGTGATGAGCGAGATCGTGGCGATCCCCGACGGGAGGCTGGTCCACGCCGGCAGGCCGGTTAGGGCCTCTGCGCGATCGCCGAGCCTGCCGAGGAGCTTGACCCGGCCTGAGCGGTGGCCCTGGCCGAGGTAGACGAGAACGGCGGTGAGCAGGAGGGCCGCGGAGGTCGCGATCGCCACCTGGGTGACCTCGGCGCCTCCAGCGGGGGCACCGGCTGCTTGGGCGAAAAGGGAAGTCATACGGTCTCCTAACCTCGACTCCCACGTATGTTACACGTGTAGATGTAACACTTTACCTACGACACTGTTCTTCGCTTGCGGCCCCGCTTCCCGCGACCCTCCAGAACGCGGCCGAACTCCTTCTCGACCGCGTCGTCCATGGCCAGCCGGAAGATCGCCAGCAACGAGTCGGAGGCGAGCGGGCGCAACCGCTCGAGGGAGTCGCGCACCTCGGGCCAGCGCTCCTCGGGCCGCCCGGCCTCCTCGAACGGAGCCCACACGGTGTCGAAAAAGACCTTCGCGAAGGTGATGGCCACCGCGTCCGCGTTGCGCCGGACCTTCGCGAGGAGCTCGAGCGCCTCCTCCGCTGACATTCCGAGCTCGGCGAGCTCGCTCCCGGCCTGCACGATGCGTGGGCTCGTCTCCTCGTAGCGGCCGTCCCCGAGCGGTCGCAGGATCCCGAGCTTCTCGGCGCGCTCGAGCAGCTCCGCCTCCACCGTGCCCCAGCGCTCGGCCAGCTCCGCCGCCTCGACGATGCGCGGCTCCTCGTCCGCGAAAGGCTCACGGAGGGCCCGGGTGAAGCCGAGCACCTCGGCGCTCGATCCGCCTGCTCCCTCCACGAGGCGCTTGATGAGGTCGAGGTTGAAGCCGTCGGCCTGCAGCTCGCGGATCAGCTCGATGCGCGCGACGTGCTCGGGGCCGTAGTAGCCGGTGCGCCCGCGGACTTCGGGTGGCGCCAGTAGCCCGCGCGACTGGTGCGCGCGGATGTTGCGGGCGGTCATCCCGGTACGGCGCGCCAGCTCATCGACCGTGATTGCCTCGTCGTCTTCCGCCATTCGCCGCGATCGTACGCGGCGCCAAGGCCGGTAGGGTCGGCGCGTGACCGAGTGGCGCAACTGGGCGGGTGACCAGTCGTGCAGCCCGGCGTCGTTCGAGCTGCCCCGCAGCCGAGCCGAGGTTGTGGCGACGGTCGAGCGCGCGGCGGAGAGCGGACGCACCGTGCGCGCTGCAGGGGCGGGCCACTCCTTCACGGACGCGGCGCTCACGGACGGCATCCTGCTGTCGCTCGAGCGCATGAACCGCGTGCTGGAGGTCGACCCGGCCAACTGCCTCCTGCGCGTCGAGGCGGGCATCACGCTGCGGGAGCTGAACGAGGTGCTCTGGCGCCACGGGCTCGCCCTCGAGAACCTGGGGGACATCGACGTTCAGTCGATCGCCGGCGCCACCGCCACGGGCACCCACGGCACCGGCCACGGACTGCCCAACCTCTCGGCGGCGTTGCACTCGATCGAGCTCGTTACCGGCAACGGGTCGGTGGTCGAGCTGTATGAGAAGTCCGACGCCGAGGCCTGGCGCGCGGCGCGGGTGAGCCTGGGGGCCCTTGGCGTGGTCACCGCCGTGACTCTCCGAGCCGTGCCGGCGTTCACGCTCGAAGGAATCGACGCTCCCATGCCCCTCGAGGAGACCCTCGACCGTCTCGACGAGCTGGCCGAAGGGAGCGACCATTTCGAGCTGTTCACCTTTCCCCACACCGACGTCGCGCTCACCCGGACCAACCGCCGGGCCGACACCGCACCCCAGCCTCGTTCCGCGGGCCGCGCGTGGGTGGACGACATCCTCCTTCGAAACCACGCGTTCGAGCTGGCCTGCCGCGTGGGCCGCGCGCGGCCAACCCTCATCCCCCGCATCAACCGTATCCTGACCCGCGCGTCCAGCACCACGCGGCGCACCGACCGCTCCTATGAGGTCTTCGCCTCCCCGCGCCGCGTGCGGTTCACCGAGATGGAGTACGCGATCCCTCGCGCGGACGGGGCCGAGGCCGTGCGCGCCGTGCTGGCGATGATCTCCGAGCGTGGCCTGGCCGTGCCCTTTCCGCTCGAGGTGCGCTTCGTGGCCGGGGATGACGCCCTGCTGAGCCCGGCGGCAGGGCGCGAGACCTGTTACGTAGCGGTGCATCAGTACCGCGGGATGGAGTGGGAGCCGCTGCTGCGGGCCACTGAAGAGATCATGGACGGGTTCGGGGGGCGCCCGCACTGGGGAAAGCGCCACTTCCAGTCGGCCGGGACGCTGGCCTCGCGCTACCCGGAATGGGAGGCCTTCGCCGCCGTGCGGGCGCGCCTGGACCCCGAGGGACGGTTCGCGAACGACTACGTGCGGCGCGTGCTCGGGCCGGTGGCCGCCCCTTTGGCAGCGTGACGCCGCTCCTTCATGAGCGCATGCCGGGCCTGCGGGACTCACTTCCCCACGTGGCGCTCGGCACGCCGCCGACGCCGGTGCGCCGCCTGCACACCGTGAGCGCCGGCGATGCCGAGGTCTGGGTCAAGGACGAGGGCCCCTTCGGCGACGGGCCGTGGGGCGGCAACAAGGTGCGAAAGCTCGAGTGGATACTCCCCGACGCCAAACGCCGCGAGTCGCGAACGGTGCTCACCTTCGGGGCACTCGCCACCAACCACGGCCTGGCCACCGCGCTCTACGCGCGCGAGCAGGGGTTACGGGCCGCGCTGGTGCTCCTCGACCAGCCGATCGACGATCACGTACGCGCGCAGCTCAAGCGCCTCGAGGCCTCCGGCGCGACATTGCACTTCACCCACACCAAGCTGCGCACCGCGCGGGTGCTTCCGCGGCTCATCGCCCAACACACCTCCGGCCGCCGTCTCCCCTACCTGCTGCCGGCGGGTGGCTCGTCGGCGGTGGGAGCGCTCGGCTACGTGGAGGCCGCCTTCGAGATTGCCGAGCAGGTGGCCACCGGCGAGCTGCCGGAGCCCTCCCACGTGGTGGTGGCGCTCGGCTCGGGCGGAACGAGCGCCGGCTTGGCGCTCGGCCTCCGGTTGGCCGGGCTGCGCAGCCGCCTCGTGGGCATCGTCGTGAACGACCAGCTACGCCTCGACGAGAAGACCACGGCGAGGCTCGCCGGTCGCTCGGCGCGGCTCCTGCGCCGCCGCGGCGCAAGCCTTCCGGCGGACGCGCCCGGACCCGGCGACGTGACGATCACCCGCCGCTTCCTTGGACCGGGGTACGGCCACGCCACCTCGGGCTCCGAGCGCGCACGTGAGGTCGCCCGTGGCGAGGGGTTGGCACTCGACCCGGTCTACACCGCCAAGGCCTTCGGCGGAGCGCTCGCGCTTGGCGAAGAGGGTGCGTTCGGCCCGGGGCCCGTGCTCTTCGTGAACACGCACGGGCCGCGCGAAGACCGGCCTCCTGGCTAACCCCGGCGGCTGACCCGGAAGAGCCGCGTGGCCGCCCTGGCCTGGCGGTTGCCGGCGGTGTCGGTGGCCACCACGCTGATGCGGTAGCGCCGCGGGGTCAGGCGGCCGGCGACCACGCGGTAACGGCTACCGCCCAGGGCCCCGGCCCGGAGCCTGCGGCTGACCCTCTCCTTGCGGCAGCTGCGCTCGACGCCGCGTCCCCGGCACTTCGTTCGCGAGTGGGCGAGGGTCACGATCAGCGACCTCACGGAGCCCGGCGCGGCATCCGACGCGGTGAGCGTGGTGATGCAGACGCGTCCCGAGCAGCGAACTCTGGAGATGCGCGAGCGGGGCCGGGTGGTGTCGAAGACGGTCGAAAGCGGCGCGACGCCGGCCCGGAACGACACGGTGGCCGCTGTGGGGGTGCCGGTGGCGTAGCCCAGCCCGCCGTCGGTCTCGTAGCGCACGTCGCACACCAGCCGCTGAGAGGCGGCGGCCGCCGGAACCCTGAACACGGGCGAGCTCGCGGCCGAGAGGCCGGTGGCGGTGCCCGCGGCGTTGACCGCCGAGAAGAAGAACTGGGTGGCTTCGCCGGGTTCGCCCGGCGCGGCGCACGACACGTCGCTCCCCACCTCGAGCCGACCCCTCACGACTGGGTCTACGAACGAGACGGCTGGAGCAGCGACCGGTCCAGCGGCCGAGAGAAAGCGCCTCGTGCCCGGCTCGGCCACTTCGGTGTTGACCCCGGGGAAGTTGGGGTCGCCGCAGTTCTCGCTACCGAAGGAGACGATGCCCGCGAGCTTGGGGGCGGTTTCCGTGTCGACCACGAGCGGGCCTCCGCTGTCGCCGAAGCACGAGTCCTCGCCCGCCACGCCTCCGGCGCAGGTCATCGCCGAAGCCACGAAGTCCAGGCCGTAGGCGTCCTGGCAGAACGGATCGCCGGCCAGCGGCACGCCCACCGCCCGCAGGGAGCGGCTCGGTACGCCCTCCGAGGTCACGCCGAAGCCCGACACGGTCGCCGGATCGCCGGTCTCGAGCGAGGCGCCATCCACCGCCGGGTCCACCAGGTCGATGGGTTTCGAGGATGGGGTCTCAGGTATCTCAGAAGTCAGCGTGAGCACTGCGCTGTCGTACTCGCTGCCGTTGATGCGCCGGAGGTAGCGGCGATCGAGGGCCACCGAGGAGACGGTTCGCACCTGCGAGGGCGCCACCGCCGAGAGGTCGTCCTCGCCGAAGGCGACCCTGACCGACCCAGGGGAGACGATCCTGGGGTAGCCGCTGATCTCGTCGATCACGCAGTGCGCAGCAGTCACCACGTGCATCTTGTCCCTGATCGAGCCGCCGCAGAAGTAGCCCCCAATAGTTACGTACACCTGGTACGGGTGGGCCTCGATCGGCGCGGCCGCCCCGCCGACGATGCTCGAGCCCGCGCGCTGGGCGTGCGCGGACGGCGCCGCACCGGCCATCACGCACATGAGGCCGGCGAGGAGGGCGATTGTCTTGGCGGTCACTCTTGCTCTATCGGTGCACGACCTGGGGGCCTTGACGAGTATGGCTAACGACATCACGCTCGCGTCGCATGGGACTTCGGTTTCCCGCTGGGCGCGGGTGCCGAGTTCACGGTCCGTCGCGCACGGTCGGGGGCGTAGAGTTCTCCGCGGATGACAGTTCGCGCAACCGCCCGCGGCAGCGCCCGGCACTCGCTCGAGGGCACCGAAGTGGACGTGCTCGTGTGCGGGGCGAGCTTCGCCGGACTGGCGGTGGCCCGTGAGCTCGCCGGGTCGGGCGCCGAGGTGCTCGTGGTGGACCGATACGAGATCGGGGAGCGCGCCACTTCGGCTTGTGCTGCGCCCACGCCTTGGCTCGAGGCGATGGGCGTGCGAGGCGCCGTCCGGGCGGAGCTGCCTGCGATGCGCTTCGCCACGCCCTACGGCGGAGCGCGGTACGAGCTGCCGTGGTCGTGGTCGGCCTTCGATTACTCGCAATTGTGCGCCGAGCTATGGGAGCAGAGCGGCGACGCCCGGTTCGAATGCGCGAAGGTCGAGGCCCGCAGCGCGCAGGGCGTGCTCACCGACCGCGGCGAGATCCGGGCGCCACTCGTGGTGGACGCCCTCGGCTGGCGCCGGGTGCTCGCGGGCGACGGCTACCAGCCGCCCGACGCCCCTCTCTCCCGGGGCCTCGAGGTTCATCCCCATGCGCGCGGCGGCGACTCGCTGGACGTGTGGGTGGACCGCTCGCTCACCCGCAGCGGGTACGCCTGGCGCGTACCCGCCGGCGAGGAGCAGCGTGTGGGCATCGGCTCCTATGAGCCGCGCGATCACGTGAAGGAGCCCACCCGCGATCTCGCCCAGCGTCTCGACGTGGAGGCCGTGCGCTGGCAGGGCAACTGGTTTCCCCACCGCCTGCGCGAGGCCTCGGACGCCAGCACCTTCTTCGTGGGCGATTCGGCGGGTCACTGCCTGCCGCTGTCCGGCGAGGGGATCCGCACGGCGTTCTACTTCGGCATCGCCTGCGGTCGTGAGCTGGCGGGCATCTTCGCGGGCGCGCGCACGCGCGAGGCGGCGCTCCGGAGTTACGGTGATTTCTCTCGCCGGCACTCGGGCGCCTACCGGCTGCTCCTCGTGGGACAACGCATCCTGCCGCGCGTTCCGCCGAGGGTGCTCGCGCTCGCCTTCCGGGCGCTGAGTCACCGCGCGCCGGTCGGTCTCGCGTTCTCCTGGTACCTCGAGCTGGCTCATCCGCGGGTGGCCTCCAGCCCGCGCGAGCGGGTGGCGGCCGCGCCGCCGACGAAGAGCTACGGCTAAGCAGCTACGAGCTCGGCTCCTCGCTTCCGACCGTCGAGCTGGGGCTCTGACCTGGACGCGCTGCTCCAGTCCACGGCAGCGGGCCTCAGTAGTTACAGGCGAACTTCCGCGCCGAGTTGACGTTTGTGTAGACAATGAGCCGATGGAATCGTCCGCTGTCAGCGTTTCACCGCGCCCGAGCTTGCGCGGCTCCAAGCGTCTGCTCAGCCTACGGGACGACGATCATCTCGTCGCGCGGGCAAGAGCAGGAGAGGTGGCGGCCTTTGAGATCCTCTACGACCGTCACCTACCCGGCGTCCTGTCCTTCTCCCGTCACATGCTCGGGTCCCGCGAGGAGGCAGAGGACGCGGTGCAGCAGGCATTCGCCTCAGCCCACCGAGACCTCATGGCGCGCGATCGCGAAATCAACTTCAAGCCGTGGATCTACACCATCGCCCGAAACCGCTGTCTCTCGATGCTCCGCGCCCAGCATGAGGACCTCCCCGAGGACCTCGAGCGGGCAACGGCGGGCTTGGACGCCGAGGTGCAAGACCGCGCCGATCTACGCGAGCTCGTGGCCGATCTCCAGGACCTTCCGGAGGACCAGAGGGCCGCTCTTCTGCTCTCTGAGATCCGCGACCTGTCCCACGCAGAGGTCGCCGAGGTGCTCGGCTGCAAGGCGACACAGGTGAAGGGGCTCGTGCACCGTGCGCGGGCGGGCCTGCTCGAGAGGCGCGACGCGCGGGACGCCGATTGCGAAGAGATTCGCGTGGAGCTGGCCGCCGCGCGCGGCGGCGGCTTCCGGCGAGGACGGCTCCGCCATCACCTGAACAGCTGCCCGGCTTGCTCCACCTACCGGGAGCAGGTGAGCCAACAGCGAAAGATGCTCGCCGTCGTCCTCCCGGTCGTGCCCTCCCTTGGTCTGAAGGCCGACGTGCTCGCGGCCATCGGGCTCGGCGGCGGGGCGGCGAGTGGCGGGCTGGCCGCCGGGAGCGCCGCGGCGACCGGAGTGGGGGCAGGAGCAGCTGCTACAGGAGGCGGGATCGCAACAACCGCCACAGTGGCCAAGATCGCGGCCGTCGCCGTGATCGCCGGGGGCTCAGGGATCGCAGGGATCTCCGCCATAGATAGGGGGGGTCCGTCCAGGGGTCCCTCGTTGGAGAAACGTGTCGAGCGGCCAGGTCAGGCGCCCAGCGACGGGGGCGCGACCGGCTCGAGCCTGCCGGGGCTCCTCCGAGACGCACTCACCGCAGGCGGTGCATCCGCAGGCGATGGCACCGGTTCATCCCCCGCGGCTCGGAAGTCCCGGGGCAGCGGTTCCTTCCGGGCACGAGGGCGGAGCAATTCTGGGGGCTCCCCGGCAGCGAAGAAGGTGCGCTTTGGAAACAGGGCCGCTGAGAAACGTCGTGCGGCTCCCCGAGGGCTGGAGCCTGATCGCGCCGTAGCCCCGGCGGCTCACGGTCCTGGCGGTACGGTCATACGGCCCAAGGGCGGCGCGAACCTCCCGCCGGCTCGCGCGCCGCGAGGTTCGGCGCCGCCGGTGGCGAGCGTTCCATCCAGGCCGACGCGCCCGAAGGCACAAGCGATCGGCAAGAGGCGCCCCCCGGCAACGATCGTGCCATGACCCGAGGGGCACGCGACTCGTCGTAGGAGCCTTCGTCCGGCCTCGAGGGGACGCTTACGTCTCTCCGGCCGCCTTCCCGCCTTCATCCCGGGCGCGGAGGTCGAAGATCACAAGGCGGTCATTCTCGAGTACGCACTGAAAGCCCTTGCGTAGGTGGTGCAGGAAGCCAGCGTAGGTCTCAGCCCACCAGAAAGCAGGCCAGGCGAGGACGACGAAGCGAGCCCCCTCCGAGCGCAGTCGATCGAGCTCGGCGATCGCGTGCGCGTCGTCCTCCGGCAGGCCCCAGAACTCGCCGTTGCGCTCGAGGAACGGGATGACGAGCCTCCCTGAGCTGCGTTCGAGGGCCAGCTCGCCCCGTCGATAAGCACGAACGGAGCGACCGACCGCAGCGTCGATCTCGGTCATGGCCGTGAGGAGGCGCAACGCCCACCCCCGCTTGCACCAGCGCTTGGGGTCGACCTCGATGCCGAGCCGTGTCGCGTGATCGGCGGCGATGCGACCGAGGCGCGCCCAGAGCTCGGCGTCGAACTGCAACATGGCGTCGTAGCCGCCGGCCGAGTGGTTGCCGCCATGCCGGCGGTACGTGCTCTGAGCTTCCGGGAGGGCCCGTATGCCCCCGTAGAGCGGCGCCAGGCCCACGAGATACGCGTCCGCGGCAATACTGAAGTCGGCCGCCGGCATCGGCATGATCTGCTCGAGGTAACTGCGGGGCCACGCCGCGCCCGAGCAACCTGGGGCCCTAGCCCACTGGAGGGGCCCGTCGCTGATGAACTGCTCGCGAAGATCTCCGCTGGCGAGCTCGGAAACAGGCGTCACTTCGCCGGTGGGCCGACCCTCCGCGTCGATGTTGATCATCGGCCATTGCACGTGGCTGACGTCATCCCCTGTCGCCTCGACCGCCGCGGCGACCGCTCCGGGGTGCAGCAGGTCGTCGGCGTCGAGGAAGAGCACGAGGTGGCCGGTTGCCGCGTCGTATCCCGCGTTGAGGGCACTTCCCTGGCCCCCGTTCGGCTAGAAGATCACCCGCACGCGAGGCTCGAAGGCGGTGATGCGGGTGGCCGAGTCATCCGTCGAGCCGTCGTCGACGACGATGACCTCGGTGTCGGGATGCTCCTGGGCCAGTGCGCTCTCGATGGCCGCTCCGACGAAGCGGCCGTAGTTGTAGTTGGTGATGACGACGGTGGCGCGCAGCACGGCCTAGGTGACGGTGCCGTGTTGGAGGTTGTGCATGTGGGCGTAGTGGCCCTCGGCGGCGAGCAG
>JBBJNU010000225.1:0-2956 GCA_037721005.1 Thermoleophilaceae bacterium
TGGGCCTTCCCCGGCCGGTGCTCGGCGGCGCCCGGGGCGCCCTGCAGCCGGGGCCATAGCCGGAGGAGCGCAGCCGGATCCGGGAGGAGCGCAGCCGCACCGCACCGAGGCTCAGAAGACGGGCGTCTCGGTGTAGGTGCCGAACACCTGCTGCAGGGACTCCACGATCTCGCCCTCACTGGCGCCGGCCCGGGCGCAGTCGATCAGCGGGTACATGAGGTTGCCCTCCCCCGCCGCCATCTCACGGAGCTCGGCCAGGGTACTTTCGAGCACAGCGGTATCGCGCCCCGCCCTCACCTTCTGAAGGCGGCTGATCTGCTTGCGCTCGAGGGCCGGGTCGATGCGCAGGGTCTCGATCTGGCCCTCACCACCCTCGGTGTAGCCGTTCACACCCACCACCACGCGCTGGCCCGAGTCCACCTCCTGCTGGTAGATGAAGGCGGCGTCGGCGATCTCACGCTGCGGGTAGCTCTGCTTGATGGCCTCGACCATGCCGCCGAGCTCATCGACCTTCGCGAAGTAGCCGTAGGCCGCCTCCTCCATCCGGTCGGTGAGCGCCTCCACGAAGTAGGAGCCGCCGAGCGGGTCGATCGTGTTCGTGACCCCCGTCTCCTCGGCGATCACCTGCTGCGTGCGCATGGCCACGCGCACCGCCTCCTCCGTGGGCAGGGCAAGCGCCTCGTCGTGGGAGTTTGTGTGCAGCGACTGCGTGCCGCCGAGCACGGCGGCCAGGGCCTCGACCGTGGTGCGGGCGATGTTGTTCAGCGGCTGCTGGGCGGTGAGTGACACCCCCGCCGTCTGTGCGTGGGAGCGCATGAGCAGCGAGCGCTCGGACTTCGCGCCGTAGGTGTCGCGCAGCTCGCGGGCCCAGATGCGCCGCGCGGCGCGGAGCTTGGCCACCTCCTCGAAGAAATCGATGTGCGCGTTGAAGAAAAAGGACAGCCGAGGGGCGAACTCGTCCACATCCAGACCACGCTCGATCGCGTGCTCGACATAGGTGAAGCCGTCCTTCAGCGTAAAGGCCAGCTCCTGCTGGGCCGTGGAGCCGGCCTCGCGGATGTGGTAGCCCGAGATCGAGATCGGGTGCCAGCGCGGCATGTCCCTCGCGCAGTACTCGACCATGTCGGTGACCAGGCGCATGGCCGGGTCGATCGGAAAGCACCACTCCTTCTGGGCGATGTACTCCTTGAGAATGTCCGTCTGGATCGTGCCCGCGAGGTTCTGCGGCGCCACGCCCTGGCGCTCGCCGGCCACCACGTAGAAGGCCAGCATCAGCGCCGCGGGGGCGTTGATGGTCATGGAGGTGGACACCTCGCCCATGGGGATGCCCTGGAAGAGGGTCTCCATGTCGTCGAGGGTGTCTATGGCCACCCCCTCGCGGCCCACCTCGCCCTCCGAGCGCGCGTGGTCGGAGTCGTGGCCCATCAGCGACGGCATGTCAAACGCCGTGGACAGGCCCATCTGCCCGTGGTCGAGCAGGTAGCGGAAGCGCTCGTTGGTCTCCTCCGCGGTGCCGAAGCCCGCGAACTGGCGCAGCGTCCAGAGGCGCCCGCGGTACATGGAGGGGTAGACCCCGCGCGTGTAGGGAAACTCGCCGGGGAGGCCGATCTCGGCGTCGGTGTCCGCGGGCAGGTCCTCCTCGGTGTAGAGCGGCTCGATGCGCTCGCCCGAGATGGTGGAGAAGAGCGCGTCGCGCTCGCCGCCCTTGGCGTAGCTCTCCGCCAGCCAGCGGTCTTTGTCGGTCATTGCCCGCGGTGGCGTGGCCATCGCTGGGAAGGGTACGGGCTCGGAGAAAGCCCGAAGTATTCGGCGTCGTGCCGAAAACTTCTCAGCCGCGGGTCTTGCGTGCTACGAGCGTGAGGATGCCGCCCACCACGAGCACCGCGACCACGATGCTGATCACGATGATGAGGACCCCGCTTCCGCCGTCGGGGCTGTTGGAGCCGGACTGCTCGGCTATCTGTATGAACGTGGCTGCCATTCGCGAGTGACTACCCACGCACCGGCTCGGCCAATCCCATCCCGCGCGCCTCGAGCTGATCCCGCAGCCTCAGCAGGGCAAGGTCCTTGCCCTTGGCCTCGAGCATCACGTCGAAGTCGCGCAGGCCGGTGGCGGTCTCGCGCGTGAATGCCTCGAAGGCCAGCGGATCGATCAGATCCGCGTGGTTGCGAAGGTCGGGCATCACGGGGGAGCGCTCCACGCGACGCCCCACCTTCTTGCGCTTCTCGCCCATGTCCAGTCGCGGCGAGGAGTAGTGGATCTTCGGGGTAACGCCCCCGGGCCACGTGGACAGGGCAAGCTCGAGCGCTTCGCGATCGGGGATGCGGTCGG
The DNA here is from genome assembly GCA_037721005.1 of Thermoleophilaceae bacterium. GTDB lineage: Bacteria > Actinomycetota > Thermoleophilia > Solirubrobacterales > Thermoleophilaceae > JAAYBF01. Next base: position 2,333 of record JBBJNU010000225.1, read on the forward strand.
GGTCGTTGCAGTGGTGGTGCAGGAGGTCGAACACCACCGGCCGCCCGATGCGCCGCGCCAGCCCGGCGGCCGCGCACACGCCGTAGGTGCGGTCGTCGTTCTCGATCACCAGCCGTTCGCGCGCCTGCTCGGACAGGCCCTCGAAGCCGCGCACGAAGCGTTCGGCGCCGGCCTCCAGCCCGCCCCCGGCGCCGCCCACGTGAACCACCACGATCGCCTCGGGCGGCAGGCCCATGGCGTGCATGAGCGCTCCCTGCACCTCGAGCTCGGCCTGGGCGTTGGCCACCACCGCGGGCTCCTCGGAATTGAGCACCGTGTACTGACCGGGGTGGGTCGAGAGCCGTACTCCAAGCCCAGCGGCCAGCTCGCCCACCGCGCGCAGCTCATCCGCGCACTCCTCCACCTGGTTGTGAAACTGCGGCAGGTCGGGATGGCTCGCGTAGGGCGCCAGCGATGTTGCCATTCGGTACATGCCGATGTCGTGCTCCGCGGCGAACTCGAGGATCGCCGCGAGGTGCTCGAGTGACACGCGCAGGTGCGGACCCGACTGCCAGCGGCGCGCGTCGTGCGACGCGAGGCCCCCGCCGGAGAGCACCTTCACCGCGAAGCCAAGCCTCACGTCAG
>JBBJNU010000048.1:0-11128 GCA_037721005.1 Thermoleophilaceae bacterium
CTGGTGCGAGTGGTCGTGACCGTGCGAGTGGTCGTGACCGTGCGAGTGGTCGTGATGCTCGTGACTTGGGGCGTCGGCACTCGGCGCAGGGCCGAGCGGTTCGCCCGCCCGCCGTGCCTGCGCCCAGCGAACGCGAGACCTCAGTACCGAGGCCCCGATTGCCACGACCAGCAGGCCGGACACCAGCGTAAGCCAGGGAAGGATGTCCTCAGGCAAGATGAATTGTTGCAGCGAGAGCGCAATGATGCCAAGCGCGAACACGCCGAGAGTGTGGGTGACCGTGACGATGGCGCCGAGCGCGACCGCGTGCTTGGCCGTACCTCGTGTCCCCGCCAGATAGGCGGCTACCATGGCCTTGCCGTGGCCGGGCGAGACCGCGTGCAGTGCGCCCCAGCCAAAGGCGGCGAGCAGCACGAAGATCAACACGCCCTCGCCCGACGCTGCATCCTCGAATACCGAAGCGAAGCCCTCGCCGGTCGAGTCCCGTGTGGTGGACAGTTCGCCGCCTTCGCTGCGTGGCGCGACGAGCGTGCCGTCGCCCTCACGCACACGGAAGCTTGCCTCCGTGCGGTTGAGCGGGCTCTTCAGTATGTCCTGCGGATAGCGCCGAAGACCTTCGGTGGGGTCGTTACCGGGCGCTGTGCTGCGCACTGCGGTGCCGTCGCCGGCCTCGACCACGATCGACTTGAGCCCGGTGCGATTCGGGAAGGTCTCGTCGCGGAGCTCGACTCGCTGAGGGCCGTCGACCCCGACGCGCAAGTCCAGCTCGAGTCGGGTGGTCTCGAGCCCCGCCTGGCCAGGTAGGAAGGTCAGGCGAGGGGCGCCGTCGGGCTGCAGTGCCACCTGGCGCCCCTCCACCATCAGTGTGAGGCCGCCCAGAATGTCCTCGCGCTTCTCGCGTATCAGCGCATCCTTCGAGAGTCGCTGGTTTTGCACGGTGGGGATCTCGGCTTCATCGAGCACGTAGCGGACCTCTACGCGGTCGTCGGAGATCCGGACGGTGCTCAGGTGGTTGACCGTGTAGTTGCCCAGCGGGTGGGCGGCCGCCCGAGGCGCGATGCCCGTGAGCACCGCGAACGCCATCAGCGCCGCGAGTAGAAAGCGTCGAGCTCTCACTGGAGCCTCCGCAGCGCTCTGCGGGCGCGCTGCGCGTGGAAGGGAGAGAAGGACGGGTTGAGGCTGAGGGCCTTACGCAGTTCGCGACCCGCCATCGGTGCCTTGCCCGCATCGTGCGCCGCCATCCCGGCGTGGTAATGGAAGGACGGATCCACCGAGCCCAGGCGCAGCGCTCGGCGCGCGTAGCGCAGGCCCTCTCCCGGGCGCCCCGCGCGGGTGAGTGCCCAGCCGAGGGCGTCGGCCGATCGGACGCTCGGCGCGGCAGCGAAGACTTGGCGCGCGAAGCGAACGGCGCGCCGCGGGCTTCCGTGGTCGGCCTCGAAAAGCGCGAGGTCGACGTCGATGCGCGTGCCGGCCGCCTCGAGCAGTCGGCGCTGTGCCCGCACCAGGTCCAGGTCTCCTGCTGCCTTGGCGCGCTGACCTCGTACGAGCTCGATCTCGGCGAGCGGGGTCACGTAGATGGGGAGAGGAAGCCGCTCGGTCACCCGTCTCAGCCTCCGCTCGGCTGCCGCGAGCCGGCCGCGCGCGACGTCCACCCGCGCCAGCCCGGCTTGGGCGGGAAGGGAGCCGGCATCGCTGGCGAGGGCCTCTCCGTACGCCCGCCGGGCGCCGACCACGTCGCCCGCGTTCATTCGAAGGTCACCGAACAGGGTCTGCACGAAGGCAACGTTCTCCGGCGTACCCCCTCCGGCGGAGACTGCCAGCCGCATCGCCTCGGTGGCGCCTCGAAGATCGCCGTTCAGCTCGCGGAAGTAGGAAACTCGAGAGTAGGAAGCTAGGCTTGGCTTGCGGTCGACCATCTCCTGCAGCGATCGCCTGGCGTCGGCGTAGCGGCCGAGTTCCACCTGGGCGTCGACGATCACCGCGTAGGGCCGCACGGTCTCGGGCGCGAGTAGGAGAGCGCGCTCTCCCTGACGTAGTCCCGCGCGGAAGTCGTGCCGGGCGAGAGCCAGGGTGCCCTCGCCGACCGTCGCCTCCACGTTTTGGGCATCGCGCCGCAGCGCCTCGTCGAAGGTCCGCTCGGCGCGTACGTAGAAGCCGAAGTCACCCGTCTCGCGCGTGCGTTGCAGATAGGCGTCACCCAACTGGGCGTAGCCGGTGGCCTCACCGGGCTCCGCACGCACTCGGCGCTGGAGGCTCTCGATCAGCTCCTGGGTGTTGCGAGGCGGCGGACCGAGGTCCGCGCGCGGGTCCGCGCGCCCCCCGGCCGACGAGTCCGGCGCGCGGTTGACGAGCAGCAGCGTGCCGAGCACCACAGCGAATACGAGGAGCGGGACAGTCAGCTTCAGGAAGGTGCTCCGCCGGCGAAACGTCATAAGAGATCGGTGTGGTGGAGCGCCTCTACAGCCACAGACAGGAGGGGCGCCACCTGGGCGCCCCTCCTGCTGTTGAACGTGTCGGCTCCGACCCTACGAGCCTCCGGCCGGGACCGGCGCGTGGGACTCCTCGGTGCGACCCGGCGCGTCGTTGCCGGGCTGAGGCAGGGCCAGGTACGGGAACGTGTCGCCGAACGCCTTGTCGTTGCGGTCCACGCCGTCTCCGAGGGGCACCTTGTTGCCCTTGAGGAAGCCGGCGACCACCTGGAGCTCGATGTCCACGACATCATCGCCGAGGCGGCGGCCATTCGGGAATCCGGCCATGTCGCCGCCGATCACTCCGAACCGGTTCTCGGCGCCCGCTGCGGGCGGGGTGCCGAGGTTGAGCTTGAGGGTGTCGACCGCGGGCGCCTTGCCCTTGGCGAAGCCCTTGTGCTCGTTGAGTCCCGGCAGGCCCTGGAGTAGCGCCTGGACGATGTCCGTGCGGTTGTTCTCCGGGGCGTTGACCTTGAACAGCGCGTTCAGCACCGCGGCCAGCTCGGGCTTGATGGCAAACTTGCCGTAGCGCGCTGCGTCCTCGTTCGGGGTGGTGCGGTTGAACTGGTCCTTGCGGCCCAGCGGGATCACCAGCTCGTTCACGAGCGGCACACCGAGGCGCGACACCTGCACGAACCGGTTTGCGGTGCGGGCGCCGCGCCGGCCGACGGCGCTGTGCGAGCGCGTGTCGAAGTTGCCGTTGCTCAACTGGAGCTTGCGGCGGTCCGTCGAGGCCCACACGCCGACCACGGAGTTCCCGGCCTTCGGCGAGCCGACGGCCCGGCGGTTCCTCGTGACCTGACGCTCCGGCACCTGCAGGACGATGGCCGAGGTGTTGGTGCCCGCGATGTCCTCGCGACCCTCGCCCTCGTTGCCGGTGCCCTTCCTGATGTTGATGCCATCGAAGGTCGCTCCGAGATCAATGAAGAACGGGTCGTCACGCTGTCCGGCGAACGTGCGCCCGCCGCCTCGCAGGCCCCTGGAGGCCCCTGCGGTGAACACGTTGTAGTTCGGGAAGGTCTTCGTGCCCACGTTCGAGGGAGCAACCGGGACCTTCGTGGCGATCGTGGACCTGCGGATCGTGGTGCGCCCGCCGCGGCGGCTGATCCTCTCCAGCTGGAGGTTGTAGCGCTGAATCACGTTCAGCTTCGGATCTCCGAAGCCCTTCACACCCGGGAGGGCGTAGAGGAAGGAGTTGCGGTTGCGCACCGTGGTCTTGAAGTCCCAGCGGTAGCGGACATCAACCCTGCCGTCGCCCGTGTTGTCGATGTTCACGTAGTAGCGGGCGTCGTCGTCGAAGCGGTAGAAGTTCGGCCCTGCGTTGGCTACCTGGTTGGGCTGCCAGTTGGCCACCACAGTCAGGGCACCGGGGGCGTTCTTCGCGGTGAATGCGTAGGTGTCGGTGTTGTCAGCCGACGGGTCGAGCGAAATATTGGGCGCCTCGCGGTGGCTCGAGCCAATGCTGAGCGGCACCGCTATTGCAGCCGCGGCGATGGCCGCGAGCAGGGAAAGCTTCTTCATCCGGGCTCCTTGGGGTTTGTGGACGTCTGCTCCTATGACGAGGCACTCCCTCGATCGGATCATCCTTTGCGCGCCAAAGTCCCTGCAAACTGGCGTGATCTGCGGCCCCATCGCTACTGCGAACCGCTGGCAGCGGCTGGTCGTGATCCACGCAACCGGTCCTGGGCGAAGATGGTTGGGCACCATGATCCGAAAGGTCTGCACATCCCTCCTCCTCGCCGCCGCCGCCCTCGCGGGCTGCGGCGGCGGTGATGAGGCGCGGGACCCCGGACCACCGCCCCTACCCGGCCCGGCGCCCCAGGTCGGGGCTCCTCTCGCCATCGGCGGGAGCCCGGCCGCCGTGGCCGCAGGTGAGGGCGGGGTATGGATCGCCGACAACCTTCGCGGGCGCCTCATCCGCGTCGACCCAGGCGACAGCCGTGTGGCCGGCCGCGCGCCCGCTGGCCAGGGTCCTCTCGCCGTGGCGACTGGGGACGGCGCTGTATGGGTGGCCAGCGCCGACGGCACAGTTCGCCGCTTCGACGCGTCCACGGGGGCGCCCACCGGGCTACCCGAGAAGGTGCCTGGCGCCGCCGGGGTGGCGGTGGGCGAGGGTGGCGTGTGGGTCACCAGCCAATCCGGGGGCACCGTCACTCGGCTCGACCCCTCCACGGGCCGCAAGAGCGCGGAGCCCGTGAAGGTCGGCCCCGAGCCCACCGACATCGCCGTCGGGGGCGGGGCGGTGTGGGTGGCCAACAGTGGGCAGCGCAACGGCAGCGTGTCCCGCATCGATCCGGAGACCCTCAAGGCGGACAAGCCGATCAAGGTCGTGGAGGGGCAGGTTCTCGCGCTCACCTACGGGGAGGGCGGGGTGTGGGTGGCCGGCACGGGTCTGGGTCGTGGCGATCGCATCGAGGTGCTGCAGCTCGACCCCTCCTCCTCCGCGGTCGAGGGCGCTTTGGTGCGCCTCGACCGTTCGGGGCTCCCCGTACGCCTGGCGGCCGGGGGTGGGTCGGTGTGGGTGGCCCAAGGCGGGATGGAGCCCGGGACGCTCGTGCGCCTCGATCCCAAGGAGCGCCGGCGCCTGGGAGCTCCCGCGCGCCTTGCGGGGGCGCCGACGGGCGTGGCGGTGGGCGAGGGCGCCGTCTGGGTCTCCTCAGGCGGCCGCGGCTCCCTCGTGCGAGCAGAGCTCTCTCGCTGAAGCCTTCGATGAAGGCACCGCAGCTTCCCGGCGCCCCGGGGGTTTGGTTTCCATGGTTTGCGGGGGAAACCTTCGACGGGCAAGGGTCGTGAAAGTCACGTGCGTACATCCGCGGGAGAGGCCGAACGCCTTTCAGGGGAGGGATCTGCTGATCCCCGCCGATCTCTCCATGCTCGGGGACGCCCGCGAATGGGCGGCCACCGCGGCGGCTGACTTCGGTATGGGCGATGACGAGGCCTTCGAGGTCAAGCTCGCCACGAGCGAGGCCGTGACGAACGCGATCTTGCACGGCTCGCGCTCGGATACGGATCAGGTCTCCCTCCAGGCTCACGAGGAGGACGACACCTTGGTGTTCGAGGTGCGCGACTGCGGTGTCGACGCGTCGGCTCCACCGGCGCTGCCCTCGCCGGTCGAAGGGCTCGCCGAGGGCGGCCGCGGCCTGGAGCTGGTCGAGATGATGATGGACGAGGTCGAGCTCACCCGCCGCGAGGAGGGCAGCATCCTTCGCTACGCCAAACGCCGCACCGAAGCCGCCTGACGTCGCGCGGGCAGCTTCTCAGCCCTGCGGCCCTACCCGCAGCTCTCCTTCCATGCCGAGCTCCCTGTGGTCGGCCACGGTGCACACGAAGCTGTAGGTGCCCGGTGGCACGACCACGCGAAAGGTGCGCGCCTGTCCGGAGGGAAAGCTCTTGACCCCGCCCAGCTCGCGCTCTCCGTCGAGCACCTGGAGGTTGTGCGCGAGATCGCCGCGGTTCGTCAGGGTGAAGCGCAGCGGTCCGGCGCCCATGACTTGGATTCGTCCCGGATCGAAGCGGTAGCTCTCTGCGGTCACGCGGATCGGATCGCCTGCCGAGACCTTCAGCGTGCGCACTGGCCTGTCGCCGTCTGCGCCGCAGCCGGTGAGGGTGGCCAGGCAGCCGACTGATGCCGCCCAGGGCCACCTCATCGGCGAGGGATAATATGGCCGCGCGTGTTCGGCTTGCACCCCTCCTCCCGCTTTAAGGCGGCTGCCGCGGCCGCCTGCGGCGCGCTGATCTTCCTGGGCGCCGGCTGCGGCGGCGAGCTCGACGTGAAGCAGGCTGACCGCAGCACCGCCACTCTCTTCAACGAGCGCTGCTCGGGCTGCCACAGCCTCGATTCGGCCAACTCCTACGGGTCCAAGCCCGTCGGTGAACTCTCCGGAGGCGAGCGCACCAACGGGCCGAACTTCAACGTGCGCAAGGTCAGCCGCGACGACGCTCTCTACGCCATCCGCAACGGCGGCTTCTCAGGGGCGATCATGCCGGCGAACATCGTGGTTGGAGCGGATGCCGAGCGGCTCGCGGACTTCCTGGACGAGTACTCGGGCGGCAAGAACGGCTCGGGCCAAACGGACAAAGCCAACTCCTCCTCCAACGAGTAGCCCGCTCGGACGGCGCGCGGTGCTCGACCTAAAGGCTCTACGCGACGACCCTGACGGCGCGCGGGCCGCTCTTGCCCGTAGGGGAGGGGGCGCCTCCCAGGCGCTCGACCAGGTGCTCGAGCTCGACGCCCGGCGCCGCGCGCTGCTGCCCGAGCTCGAGGAACGCCGGGCGGCCAAGAACGCGGCGAGCAAGCGCATCGGTGAGCTCCAGCGCGAGGGCGGAGACACCTCCGCCGCGATAGCTGAGGTCAAGGAGGCGTCGGGCCGCGAGAAGGAGCTCGACGCGGAGCTCTCCGGGGTGCAGGGAGCGCTCGACGCAGCATTGCTCGCGATACCCAATCCGCCCGACGAAAGCGCGGCCGGCGAGGACACCGTGCTGCGAGAAGTGGGCGAGCCCGGCGCCTCCGGGCGCGACCATCTCGAGCTGCTCGAAGGGCTCATCGATCTCGAAGCGGGCGCTCGCGTGGCCGGCTCGCGGTTCGCCTACCTCAAGGGCCCGCTGGTGATGCTCGAGCTGGCGTTGGTGCGCTGGGCCCTGGAGACCCTGGCCGAAAAGGGCTTCGAGGCGGTCCTGCCGCCCGTGCTGGTGCGCGAGGAGGCGCTGAGGGGCACGGGCTTCCTGCCCGACACCGAGCAGCAGATCTACCGGCTGCCCGAGGACGACCTCTACCTCGCGGGCACGAGCGAGGTGCCGCTCGCGTCGTTGCACGCCGGGCAGATCCTCACCGAGGAAGAGTTGCCGGTGCGCTACGCCGGGTTCTCCCCCTGCTTCCGGCGCGAGGCCGGTGCCGCCGGGCGGGACACGAGGGGCATCTTCCGGGTGCATCAGTTCGACAAGGTCGAGATGTTCGCGTTCGTGGCCGCCGAGCGCTCACTCGAGGAGCACGAGCGGCTCTTGGCGATCGAGGAGGAGTTGATGCAGGCGCTCGAGCTGCCCTACCGGGTGGTGAACATCGCGGTGGACGACCTCGGCGCATCCGCCGCCAAGAAGTACGACATCGAGGTGTGGCTACCGGGCCAGGAGCGCTACCGCGAGCTCACTTCCTGCTCGAACACCACCGACTTCCAAGCGCGCCGGCTCGACGTGCGCTACCGCCCGGACGGCGGCGGCGGACCGCGCCACGTGCACACGCTCAACGGCACCGCGGTGGCGGTCGGGCGCACGATCATCGCTCTTGCGGAGAACGGCCAGCAGGCGGACGGCAGCGTGGTGTTGCCCGAGGCACTCGTGGCGTGCGGCGCTCCCGCCCGGATAGAGCCGGCGAGTATGCGTTAGGCCTTTGAGCGGTCCTCGTTGGCGATGAACTCGTCGAGTCCAGCGGGCCTTCTTGCGGGTGGCGACACGTAGCGTCGGCGTCACCCGAGTGCCAGGCCGGCCGGGCCGAGGGCCTGACGCGTTGGCCTGGGCCACGAGGTCACGTTAACCGTGCCCCGGCACCGGATGCAACCATTGCCGCCCGGAGGGGTGGCAGAGTGGTCGAATGCGCCGGTCTTGAAAACCGGAAGAGGCCGAACGGTCTCTCGTGGGTTCGAATCCCACCCCCTCCGTTTGCCGGGCTCAGAAGCGCCATGGCGGAGTCATCGGCGGTCTCGTGCGCGTTCGCACACGTCGACCACCTCTTCCGCCGCCAGGACCCTTCTGAGCTCCGGCAACAGCTAGGGCTCCGGCGCGGGGCGGCGGCCAGGGCTCTTCTAGCCCGGCATCTTTCCGCGGCCCTTACGGCCCGCCGAAGCGCTCTTGCGCGTGGCCTTGCTCGACGAGTCGAAGGGCTTGCGCGCCCACTTCCCGAGTGGCCCGGGCAGCTTGCTCGCTCCTCTGCCGCCTGCGCCCAGGGTCTTGTGGACGCCCTTCTCGGGATGACGGGAAAGGCGCGGGGCCAGGAAGGCCAAGACCAGCAGGACGATGCAGACGACGATGATTCCGGCAATCAGCACTCAGGTTTCCTCGCTCTTGGGGGGTGTTCGCATTTGGCCCCGTCGATCGGCGATGGGGCCTGCGCTGCGCGCGCTCAGGGTGACCCTACCCTGGGGTTCTCGACCGAAAACTCGGCGCCCTTGAGTCAAGTGCCGGGTGCCGCACGCCGATCAAGGTGCAAGGTACGACCCCTGCCGATCCCGGAGATCGCGCAGGGGCGACCGATACCCTGACCGCGGCCCCATGATCGATCGCCAACAGCTCGCCGAAGCACTTGCACGGCTCGATCCTCGCGATCGCGAGATCCTCTATCTCTCGCTGCGCCGCCGGGTGCCGGACGACGATCTGGCGGAAGTGTTCGGAGGTGATGCCGGCGAGGTCGCGCGCATGCGCGCGGGTGCCGTCGAGCGCCTTTCGAACGACATGGGCGTGCAAAGAGGCGCGGATCTCGGCCACATGCTGAAGGAGCTGCTCGATCCCTCGACCTGGCAGATCAAGCCGGCAAACGGTGCCGATACGCGAGCGCCCGGCGAGGGCCACCGCCCCGTGGGGGCCACCCAGCGCGGGGACCCCCCGGAGACAGTGCCCGAACCGGAGCCGGAGCCCGACGCTCAGCGGGCGCCGGTGCTCGACATGCTCGAGGAGCGCTCGGTCCCCGAAGGGTCGACCGCAGGGATACGCCAACGCCCGGCTGGACTGCGGCGCTTGGCCGTACCGGTGGCCGTGGCCGTGGCTCTCTTGGTCCCCGCGGGTGTGGTAGCCGCTCTTACGTCGAGCGAGAGCAGCACCGACGGGGAAGGCGCCGCCTCAGACACCCGGATTTTCGAGCCCCAATCCGAGCCGATGGGTCAGCCGTTTCCCTCCGATCCAAAGGCCGTGGGCCGGTATCCCGTGGTGCGCCTCGAGCGCAAGACGGTGCTCTACACCGAACCCGGTGGCAAGAGCAAGGTCCGCATCGAAGCCAAGACCGAGTGGAACTCGCCTCGAGTCCTCAGCGTGGTGGAACGCCGCGACGGATGGCTGGCGGTTCTGGCCCCCGAGCTCGAGAACGGCGAGGTGGGCTGGATCGAAGAGGGGGTGGCGCAGCGGGTGGAGTCCGTGTCGTACTCCGTTCACGCCGATCTCTCGAAGCGCCAGATCGTGGTCAGGCGCGGGGACCGGGTCGTCCGGCGACTGAAGGTCGGGGTCGGCCGGTCTACCAACCCCACACCTCCAGGGCGCTATGCCGTGACGGACAAGCTGAGGGTGTCCGACCCCGGCTCGCCCTACGGATGCTGCGTCGTGGCGCTCACGGGGCATCAGGTCAAGCTTCCCGAAGGCTGGCCCGGCGGCGACCGGCTCGCGGTGCACGCGACAAAGGACACCTCCGGCCTGGGGCAGGCGGTGAGCCTCGGATGCATGCGGGCAGATCCCAAGGACGCGCGTTGGTTGCTCGAGACGTTGCCGCTCGGCACGCCCGTCTTCATTCGCGCCTGAGATCTCACGAAGACAGGCCCGTCTACGTTCCTCTGGCAAGTCCGTGAGCTTGCCCCCCTTCCAGACGCTTCTCGACGCCCACGGCGCAGCCGTGCACCGCTTCCTCGCGGCCTCGGTGGGGCCGGCCGACGCCGACGACTGCTTTCAAGAAGCCTGCATCGCCGCACTACGCGCCTACCCCCGGCTCCGCCACGTCGACAACCTACGGGCGTGGCTCATGAAGATCGCCCACCGCAAGGCGATCGATGCCCATCGCGATCGCGCCCGTCGGCCGCAGCCGCTGTCTGAGCTCCCGGAGCGCCACAGCACGTCCGACAGCGACGGGTCATCCCGCGACGGACTGGGCACGGTGTGGGCCCACGTTCGTGAGCTTCCCGAGAAGCAGCGCATGGCGGTTTTCCTGCGCAGCGCCGCAGACCTTTCCTACGCCGATGTGGCCCGGACGCTCGACTGCTCCGAGGATGCCGCGCGACGCAACGTGCACGAGGGGCTCAAGCGGCTCAGAGAGGAGATGGCGGCATGACCGAAGTGGACCACGAGCTGGGCAGGGCGGTGGGTGGACTCTCCGGTGGCCCTTCCCCTGCGCTGATGCGCCGGCTTTCCGAGCGCTTCGATGAGGAGGGACTCCTCGACGTGGCCTACGCGCAGGTGGACTCGCCGCTCGGCCCGCTCACCCTCGCCGCCTCGGCGAGGGGGCTGCTCGTGGTGGCCTATCCCGATCGCCCCCTCGACACCGTGCTGGAGTGGCTCGCTCGCGAAGTGTCGCCACGCGTGCTCGAAGCGCCTAAGCGCCTGGACCCCGTCCGGCGCGAGCTCGACGAGTACTTCGAGGGCCGGCTGCGCAAGTTCACGACCAAGATCGATTGGGCGCTCACGCGGGGCTTCGGCAAGAAGGTCCTCCAGAGCACGGCCCGGATTCCCTACGGAGAGGTGCGCACCTACGGCCAGGTGGCCGAGAGCGCCGGCAGCGCCCGCGCGGTTCGCGCTGCCGGCAACGGTCTCGGTTCCAACCCGATGCCCGTGGTGGTGCCGTGCCACCGGGTCGTTCGCACCGGCGGGGGGCTAGGCGGCTACACAGGTGGCCTCGAGCGCAAGGAGGCACTGCTAGCGATCGAGAGTGCCTAGCGGAAGACGCGCAGCCGATCCCGGGAGGAGCGCAGCCGATC
>JBBJNU010000226.1:0-2929 GCA_037721005.1 Thermoleophilaceae bacterium
GCCCTGACGGAAGGCGCTACTCGTCCAGCGCCAGCAGGTCCCCAATGTCGAGCAGGTCGCGGTCGCGTCCGGTACCGGCCTTCAGGCGGATGAGGTCGGCTCGCGACGCGACGATCACCTCCACGTCCTCCAAGGAGATCACCTCGGCACGGGCACGTAGGTCCGGGTAGAGGTCGCCGTAGGCAGCCGACGCCAGTACGTCGACCTGGCCCGCCGACGTGTCGAAGCGCATGTTCGCGTCGCGTGCGAGCAGTTGCGCCGTGACGGGGGTGCCAGGTTCGCCGTGCGGCACGCCCCTGAGCGCGCGTAGCGCATTCGCCAGCCGCCGCAGGTTCTCGGGCGAGCCGGCGGGAATGAGATCGATGTCGAGCGTGGCCCGTACGACGCCGTGCGCCATGACGGCGATCCCCCCGACGGTCACGTAGTCGACGCCGGCTTCCCCAAGTGCGGAGAAGATCCGCTCTGGGGCGAATGAGCTCACCGTTTACGCGCGGCGAGGAGCCGCGAGGCGAAGCGCGACAGCTCGAACCCCTCGTGCAAGCGCCCAGAAGGAGTAAGCGCCGCGCCGTGGTGGCGCGTGGCTGCATCCTGCTCTCGCGCGCTACGCACGGCGGCGCGCCGCGCGTTCCGCAGCGGATCGTCGTGCTCTACGTCGAGCGAGCGCACGCTGGGGATGTTCGCACGGTCGGCGGTGAGCATCGGACAGCTCAGCACTCGAGCCACGGCGACATACGCGGCGTCGTAGTCAGCGACCAGATATCCGTGCTTCGAGCCCGGCGTCACGCGCTTCTCGCACTGCACGTATCTCTGCCGTTACGTCGACCGAGCCGAGCTCGGCAGGCTCCCTCCCGGACCTCGTGTCGAGCCAGTCGCGCATGCTTGGCCTGGCGACGTCGCGCTCGAGCGCTCGCAACACGTATTGCGAGAGGCTCGGACCCTCCGCGCCAGCTCGGACCCGCAGCTTCTCGTGAAGAGCCTCGGGGACATGCTTCACCTGGAGATCGGCCACCAGGGGACCGTAGCTGCCTGGAGCGTGCTCAGCCGAGATTCAGCGAGCACCGAACGAAGAATCTCCCTCACCTGATCGTGGCGATCGGGTCACCCGCCGAGATCGGCTTGCCCTCTTCGATAGGCAGCTCCTCCACGGTGCCCGCCTTGTGGGCGGTGATCTCGTTCTCCATCTTCATCGCCTCGATGATGCAGAGGAGCTGACCCTCCTCGACCGTTTCGCCCTTCTTCACGTTCACCTTCCACATGTTGCCTTGCAGCGGCGCGGTGATCTGGTCGGGCCCGCCTCCCGCCGCGGCTTTGCGTTCGGAGCGCTTCGGCGGCGTTCGCCCGGCCCCCGCTGGTGCCGCGCCGTTGCCGCCACCACCCGAGAGCGCCTCACCGATCACCTTCACCTCGAAACGCCGTCCCGATACCTCTACCGCGTAGTCGCGTTCCACTCTTGGCTCGCCGTCGTCGTCGCCCGTGGGCTCCGCGGGCTTTTCAAAGGCCAGCGTCTTCAGCCAGTCCGTGTCCTCCACGAGGTCGCGGCAGGTCTCGCCCGCCTTCCACTGATCGGTGGCCATTAGAGCTGAATGGAAGGGGAGGAGGGTCTTCAACCCCCCGATCTCGAACTCCGAAAGCGCCCGGATCATCCGCCTGGTGGACGCCTCGCGGTCGGTGTCCCAGACGATGAGCTTGGCGATCATCGGGTCGTACAGGGGAAGAACGGCGTAGCCCGCCTCGGCGCCGGAGTCCACGCGCACGCCCGGACCGCTCGGCTCGCGATAGGCGCCGATAGTGCCGGGCGCGGGCGCGAACTTCTTCGATGCGTCCTCGGCGTTGATGCGGCACTCAATGGCGTGACCGCGCAGCTGGATCTCGTCCTGGGTGAAGGGCAGTTCCTCGCCGGCGGCCACGCGGATCTGCTCGCGCACGATGTCGATGCCGGTGACCATCTCGGTCACGCAGTGCTCCACCTGCACGCGGGTGTTCATCTCGAGGAAGAAGTACTCCCCGTCCTGGAGAAGCCCCTCGATGGTTCCGGCTGAGCGGTAGCCCACGGCCCTCGCGGCCTCGGTGCCGATCTTGCCGATGCGCTCTCGCAGCTCGGGGTCCACAGCCGGAGCCGGGCTCTCCTCGATCAGCTTCTGGTGTCGGCGCTGCACGGAGCAGTCGCGCTCGAAGAGGTGCACCACGTTGCCGTGCGAGTCGGCGAGCACCTGAACCTCCACGTGGCGAGGGTCGGGCAGGTAGCGCTCGATGTACACGGTGGCGTCGGAGAAGAACTTCTCGCCCTCTCGGGCGGCGCCCTCGAAGGCGCCCTCGAGCTTGTCCTCCGACTCGGCCACGCGAAAGCCCTTGCCCCCTCCCCCACCCGCCGCCTTGATGGCCACGGGATAGCCGATCGACTCGTCGATGATCTTCTTGGCGTCAGCCACGGACTCCACCGGGTCGGTGGTGCCGGGCACGATCGGCACACCGGCGTTCTTCATGAGCTCACGGGCCTTGGTCTTCGAGCCCATGGCGTCGATGGCGTCCGCGGGCGGGCCGATCCAGACCACCCCGGCTTCGTCGCACGAGCGGGCGAAGGCCGCGTTCTCGGCCAGGAAGCCGTAGCCGGGGTGGACGGCTTCGGCGCCGGAGCGCTTCACCACCTCGAGGAGCTTCTCCACGTTGAGGTAGCTCTCGGCAGCGGGACCCCCGCCGAGCAGGTATGCCTCGTCGGCGCGCCGGACGTGAGGTGCATCGCGGTCGGGCTCTGAGTACACGGCAACTGTGCCCACGCCGAGCTCCTCGAGCGAGCGCATCACGCGGATGGCGATCTCTCCGCGGTTTGCCACCAGGACCTTCGAGAACATGCGGCGCGGGAGGTTACTCGGCGATCATCCCCGCACCGACCGTGTCGTTCGTCGACTCGTCGATGAGGATGAAGCTGCCG
>JBBJNU010000227.1:0-2913 GCA_037721005.1 Thermoleophilaceae bacterium
CGCTGCGAGTTTGAGCAAGAAACGTGCGTGGGGCGCAAGCCGTTTGCTCCGGGCGCAAAGCGTTTGCCCAAACCCCCCAGCGTCATCGGAGGGCAATGGAGGTGCTTCTCAGCGCCGCCTGGCCTCGTCCGAGAACAGGTATCCGTTCAGTACCTGAAGGCCGTCGAGGTCGTGAACGTCGCCCGGCAGCTCGGGCACCGTCAGCACCGGCTTGCGCCCGAGCTCCGACGCGAGGAGCTGCACGTTGGCCTCATCGCGCTCGGCCAGGCGGCGGTGGTCCTCGAGGTTGCGGCCCACCTTGCCCGCCAGCTTGGGGTCGAGCAGCTCCGCCAGGTCGGTCTCCATCTTGTCGCCGCTCGGGGCGCGCACGGGCTCGCGCATCCTGTTCACGATCACGCCCCCGAAGGGCAGGGTCTCCGCCTGGAGCTTGCGGTGGAAGTGCCGCGCCTCTTCGATGGCCGCAGCTCGGGGCGAAGTCACGAGCAGAAAAGTGGTGCAGCGGTTGCCGATCAGTGCCTCCACCCGCTCGGCGCGCTCGCGGATGCCGTCGGTCATCCCCCCGAAGGAGTTGAAGAACGCCGCGAGATCGTTCAGCAGGTCGACGCCGGTGGCGCGCTTCATCACCGAGAAGAGCATTCCGGTTCCGCGTCCGAAGAGCCCGAAGCTCACCCCCCCGGCCGCGCGAAAGAAGGACAGCGACTTGGAGTCGATGAAGCGAGAGAGCCGGCGGGGAGCGTCGAGGAAGTCGAGTGCGTTGCGCGTGGGGGGCGTGTCGAGCACGAGCAGGTCGTAACGGCCGCTCTGATGCAGCTCGTGCAGCTTCTCCATGGCCATGTACTCCTGCGAGCCCGCCACCGCGTTCGAGATCTGGCGGTAGATCGGGTTGGCCAGCACCTCGTCGCGGGTCTCCTCGTCCGGGGCGTAGGAGTCCACGAGGTCGTCGAAGGTGCGCTTGGCGTCGAGCATCATCGCCCACAGCTCGCCGGGGGCGTCCAAGGGCACCTGGCGCTCCTCGTTGCCGAGCTCTGCCAGGCCCAGGGAGTTGGCCAGCCGCTTGGCCGGATCGATGGTGAGCACCGCGGCCGTCTTGCCCTGGGCCGCGGCGCCCGCGGCGATCGCGGCGGACACGGTGGTCTTACCCACTCCGCCGGAGCCGGCGCACACCACCACCTCCTTGCGGGCGATCAGCTCACCTACGCCCGTGGGCTTCACAGCTTGCGCTCCAGTTCGTGTGACAGGAGCTCGAGGTCCTCGAGCTCCACCTCGGGCGTGAAGAGGAAGGGCAGGGTGGCCACGGGCGCGTCCAGGCCGCGCTTGAGCCGCGCCACCTGAGAGCGCTGCGCACGCTCGCGTCCGTGAGCGGTGAGCGCAGCCTTCACGGCCTCGCGCGCGCCCGGGGTTCCGCCTCCGTTCAGCGATGTCATGGCCTCGGCGTCGGTGTTCGTGAAGCGTTCGGGCAGCACGCCGTTCACGAGCGCCACGGACAGCTCCAGTCCCATCTCCTCGGCCAGGCGCTCCTCGAGGTCGATCGTCTCGTTCACCGGCATCTCCTCGGCGAGGGCCACGGCCACGACGGCGGTGACTTTCGGGTCGGCCGTGAAGGAGTGGATCGCCTCCGCGTGGTTCTTGATCGGACCGACGCGGGCGATGTCGGCAAAGGTTCGCGGCGCGCGCAGCAGGGCCAGGCCGTGGCCAGTCGCGGGGGCGTCCACGATCACGAGGTCGTATGTGGCCGCTGTGGCCGTGCGCCGCTGAAGCTGCGCGAGCTCCCAGATCTTTCCCATCGTCACCACCTCGGCGAGGCCCGGAGCGGCCGCGGTGAGGTACTGGAAGATCCGGCTCGAGCCCAGCAGGCTGGCGAGTGCGTTCGAGTGCAGTTGGTGGCGAAGCCACTCCTCCTTGGCGTGCTCGGGATCGATGGAGAAGGCCCATAGACCGTCGGCCACCTGGGTCTCGTTGAACCCGGCGGGCTCGTGTCCGAACACGCCCGTGATGCGCTCCTGCTGCGCGACCTCGGCCACCAGCGTGCGCTTGCCCGTCCGGGCGGCGGCCAGGCCGAGTGCGGCGGCCACGGTGGTCTTGCCCACGCCGCCCTTGCCGGTCACGTAGACCAGCCGCTTGTCGAGTAGGTCGGGCATGCCTGCGGAGCCTAGGGGTAGCGCGCTTCGTGGCGGCGTAACCAACCGTTGCTCCTAAGGTCTGACCCATATGAAGAAGGTGGCGCTTGGGGTCGGGGGCTTCCTACTCCTACTCCTGCTGGTGGTGGTCGCCCAGTTCGTGCTGCCCGGGATCGCGGAGCGGCGGGTGCGCGACGAGCTGGGGTCGGTGGGCGCCGCCTCGAACGTGGAGGTCAGCTCGTTCCCGGCCGTGAAGCTCCTGCTCGGGGAGATCGACTCGCTCGCCGCTCGCCTCGGGAGGTCGGAGTCCAGCGGCGAGGCGCTGGGCGACCTGATCGCCAGGGCGGAGAAGGTGGACCAGCTGACGGTGTCCACGCCCAGCATCCGCGTGTCGGGACTCGAGCTCACTGACGCCCGACTCTCAAAGGACGGCGAGCGCCTGCGGGCGTCGGCATCGCTGAGTGAGGCCGACCTGATCGCGTTCCTCCCGCCCGGCACCGAGCTGCGGAGCATCGCCTCGCGCGGCGGGGAGCTTCAGGTCGTGGGCTCTTTCAACGTGCTCGGTGTGGAGCTGTCGGGACCGGCGAGGGTCGCGCCTGAGGGTGGAGCCATCGTGGTCATCCCTGAGGCGGGCGTGCTGGGGAGTTTTGCGCAGGTCACCCTGTTCAGCCATGACCGGGTGAAGGTCGAGCGCATCGGGGCCCGCGTGGAGGGAGACCGGCTGCGCCTCGAACTGGGGGGCTCGATCGGCAACGGGTAGCGCGTGGTGGAGGATTCGTGTCCTACCTCACACAAG
>JBBJNU010000228.1:0-2909 GCA_037721005.1 Thermoleophilaceae bacterium
TTGCGCTTCTTGGAGGCTGGGTGGGGCTCGCCCCGCGGGTCGCTGGCGTCGCCCCCCGGCTCGTCGAGGTTGGCGGCGGGCTCGATCGTGGGGTCGTCGGCCGGTATCGCGCCCGCCTGCTCTCCACGGGCGAGCGCACGTGCCGAAGGCCAAGGGACTGGCTCGACCAAGCTCCAGGCCGGCCCCCGCCCCTTGGGCCAGCGATCGAGGAACAGGGCAGCAAGGGCGCCCATCCAGAACGCCTGCACGATGAACTGGGTCTGCGAGAGGCCGGGGATGGGCAGCACCAGGAGGGCGCCGACGATCACGCCGAGAATGCCCATGAATTGGCTGAGTAGGCCGGCCCGCATCGCATTGAGAGCAACGAGCACGAAGGAGACCGCAACGCAGAACGTTCCGGCCAGAGCGATGAGGCTGCCGAGCGGGTTTGCGTCGGCCAGAAGGTCGTCCGCGCGCTTCTCGGTCTGCGCCCCGCCCTTCATGAGCTCGTCGGCGATCCCCGTGAGCTCGACGAGGGTGAGCACGGCGCCCACCACGAGGAGCACCGGTCCGATCATGATCAGCGGCAGCACGAGCCTCGGCACCTCCGCCCGGCGGGCGAGGGTGCACTTCAGCAGGTACAGCAGCGCTATTGCCGTGAGCAGGTAGGCGGCCGATTGCACGGCCTGCACGGCGGCAAAGGCGGTCGACGCCTTGTCCACGAGGCGCAGCAGGCCCAGTTCGCCCTCGCCTTGCTCGCCGACCGTTGCCAGCTGGATCGTGGGCGCCGCGAGGGTGAGCACCACGCTGGCGATCGCGGCCCCCGCCGCGATCTTGCCCGCACGGGACTCCCAGGCGAGCTGTTCGTCCGATGTCACCGGGGTGGCGGCTCGGTGCCGGCCCGGCTGCGCGGGGGGTAGTACTCGGCGTCCTCGCGCTCCACCAGCCTCGACACCCGCTCGCCCACAGCCAAGAGCAGGTCGAGCCCGGGGGCCGCGAGGCGAATGAGACCCTCGACACGGTCGCGACGACGTACCTGATCGGGAGTCATGGGTGCCACCGGCCCGAGAGTATCCGTCATCTTTGTTGCAGCCGGTGACGAGGGAGCGCCGGGCCGCTAGATTCCTCCTCAGCCGTAAGCCGCCAAGGGGTGCGGCCTGGCCCAGGGGACAACTTGCTGACGCACCGATCCATTCGCCGCGCCGTGACCGGCGCCGCCCTCGTGGCCGTGCTCGCGTGCGTGCCCGCCCAGGCGTCTCCCACCCAGGAGTCGCTCATCCAGGACGATCCGCTGCTGCTGGGGGCAAAGAGTCAGGATGACGTGGACGTGGCCTTCAAGTCCCTCGCGGGGCTGGGGGTGGACCGTGTGCGCGTGTCGGTTTTCTGGGACCAGGTGGCCCCGGGCCGGGAATCTCAGGAGAAGCCCGAGTTTGCCCGAGGGGGTGCCGGCTCGCCGGACGCCTATCCGCGGCATGGCTGGGCACCGTACGATCGGATCGTGCTGGCCGCCCAGCGGACCGGCGTGGGGCTCCTGTTCTCGGTTACCGGCCCCGCACCTGCCTGGGCCACCCCCGGGGTGCGGTGCGACAAAGCCGGTCCCTTCCGTGGGTGCCAGGAAGGCGTGTACAAGCCGAGTCCCGAGGAATTTCGCCTCTTCGTGCAGGCGACCGCGACGCGATACTCCGGGACGTACGAGCTCGATGCCCCGCCGCCGTCTCCGCCTCCGCGCGACGGCTTCGATCTCCCGGTGCTCGGCGGAATGAACCCGAGCGAGCCGGCACCTCCCGCCAAGAAGGGCACGGTGCTCCCCCGGGTGGCCCACTGGTCGGTCTGGAACGAGCCCAACTACCCCGCTTCGCTGCTCCCCATCTGGCGCAAGAACCGCCCGCGCACAGCGGACCAGATGGTGGGCGAGGCCCCGGCGCACTACCGCAAGCTCGTCGATGCCGCCTACAGCGCCCTCAACGCCACCGGGCACGGTGCCGACACGATTCTCATCGGCGAGACGGCCCCGCGCGGCGGCAAGAACCCGCGCCAGCTCGACGGACCGATGGCGCCGGCCGAGTTCGCGCGCGAGGTGTACTGCCTCGATTCGAAGCTGGCGCCCTTCAAGGGCAAGGCAGCGCGGCTGCGTGAGTGCCCGACCACGGCTTCCCAGCGTCGGGCGTTCGTGAGCCGCCACCGGGGCCTCTTCCGGGCGCAGGGTTGGGCGCACCACCCCTACAGCCTCGCCCGCAGGCGCTGGCAGCTGCCCACCTGGCGTCACCCGCTGCCCGACAACGTGCCGATCGCCAACATTTCCCAGCTCACATCCATGCTCGACCGCTCCGCCGCCAGGTGGGGACGGCCCCGGGCGCGAAAGTCGATCTGGATCACCGAGTACGGCTACCAAACCACCCCTCCGGATCCCACGGCCGGAGTGTCGCTTGCCCGTCAGGGACCGCTGAGCGCCTGGGGTGAGTACGTGTCCTACCGCAACCCGAGGGTCGCCTCGATCGCCCAGTTCCTCCTCCTCGACGACCGGCCGCTGGAGGCCCTTGCCGCGAGCAATCGCGGCCGCTGGGTCACATGGCAGTCGGGGCTCTTCACAGTGGACGGACAGCCCAAGCCCTCGCTCTCCCACTATCGGGCGCCGCTGCACGTGATCCAGCGCGGGCGCAGCGCTCGCGCCTTCGGCATCCTGCGTCCTGCCGCAGCCGGGCAGGCGCTCAGCGCCTCGGTGGAGTTCGCCCCGCCACGTGGCCGGTGGCGCACGCTGCGCACGGCACGGGTGCGCAACCCGCGCGGTTACGTGAACCTGCCCTTCCGCGTGCCCCGCACCGGGAAGGTCCGCCTCGTCTGGACCGACACGGCTTCGGGTGGCCGGGCGGCCAGCGACCCCGCGCCCGTGAAGCCCTCGGGCCGCGCCGGCTGATTCTCCCCTTCGCTAG
>JBBJNU010000229.1:0-2891 GCA_037721005.1 Thermoleophilaceae bacterium
GGATGGCCGACGTTCTGGCTTCAGCCGGGCTCCTGCCGAGCGAGGACGCCTAGGTCAGGGAATCGCCGGCCCGGGACGGGGAGAGGTCCCAGCGTCCCATTACCCTCCGCCGCGTGAACGACCTCGATGCGCTCTGGGCGTTCCTCGTGGCGGGTGTTGTGGCACTCGGGGTCACCCCGCTCGCGGCTCGGCTCGCTCGGAGGATCGGGGCGATCGACCTCCCCAAGGAGCGGGGTCTCCACGACACACCCACTCCTAGCCTCGGCGGCCTCGCGATCTTCGCCGGTGTGCTGGCGGGCGCCGTCTTCCTGCCCTTCAACGGCGAGACGCGTGGGATACTCGCAGGCGCGGCGGTGATTGCGCTGATCGGGGCACTCGACGACGCGCGTGAGGGTGGTCTGTCCGCCGTGGTCAAGCTCGCGGGGCAGTTCGCGGCCGCGGCCATCCCGGTAGCCGCCGACGTGCGCGTCGACAATGTGACCCTGCCGTTCGTCGACCCTCTGCAGCTCGGCAACTGGGGCATCCCGCTGACGCTCATGGGCATGGTCGCCGTGATGAACGTTGTGAACTTCACCGACGGCGTGGACGGCCTCGCCGCCGGGGTGTGCACCATCGCCGCGGCCACCTTCGCGGTGATCGCCCTGTCGCTCGACCGCGACGATGCCGGGGTGCTCGCCGCGGGCGTGGCGGGCGCGGCGGTGGGCTTCCTGTGGCACAACTTCCACCCGGCCTCGATCTTCATGGGGGACTCGGGCTCCAACCTGCTCGGTCTTCTGCTCGCAGCCGTGGCTGTACAGGGTGTGCTGAAGACGGCGGCTGTGGTGGCGCTGTTCTTTCCTCTGGTGATCCTCGCCGTACCCGCCTTCGACGCCACCTTCGTGGTCGCGAAGCGGATCAAGTACGGGCGGCCGATCTACTCAGCGGACCGATGGCACCTCCATCACCGCTTCGACAACATCGGCTTCTCGGCGCGCCGCACGGTCGTCTACCTCTACGCCTGGACGGTGACCCTGGCTGCCCTCGCGCTCGCCCTGCGCTTCGTGCCCTACTCCGACGACAATGGGCACCTCAACGAGGGCTGGACGGCGGTGATGGCCTCCTTCGGCCTGGTGGCGATCGCGGCCAGCGTGTACCTCGTTTACGTGCTCGAGATCCTGAAGTTCCGGCGCTTTCGCGAACGCCAGCTGCGTAAGCAGGCGGCGCTGTCAGACCGCGAGATCCGCGAGGAGATCGCCCGCGAGGTGGAGACCGGTGAGTTCCAGGCCCTGGAGCCGCCAGGTTGAGTTAGAGAGGGCGAGAAGTGAGCGCTACAGCACGCGTACGCGCGGGTTCCCGTTGGCGACGCTGAACCGCCCGATCGTGCGGGCCTCCGCTCCGCGGGTCATCGCGTCTACTCCCTTGAACTCGACCCGAAGCTCGTCCGGCCGGGCCTCGAGCACCCCGTAGCCGCGGCTCAGCTGCTCGGTGTACTGCAGGTGCGGGTTGGTGGTCCGAAGGTTGTTTGAGAGCAGCACGATCTGCTCCCTGGTGAGCGGTGCGCCGGTGCTGCCCTGAACCGTCTCGGGCACACCGAGCGAGGTGATCGAGCCGCCCACGAACTCGGTGGCGTGGCTCTCGGGGCCGCGGCCGTCGATACCCACGTCACCGGCGAAGAAGGTGTGGATGTCGCCGGTGAGAAAGGACACGTTGGAGATCCCGCTCGAGGCGATGAAGTTCATGAGCTCGCGGCGCTCGACGCCGTAGCCGTCCCACGAGTCTTTTGTGATCTGGGCCCCCGGGGAGAGCTCCAGGGACATGATCATGAGTTGGTTGCCGATCAGCTTCCACGTGGCGCCCGAGTTGCGCAGGCCCCGCTGGAGGAATTGCATCTGCGTCCGGCCGAGGAAGTCGCGCGGCTCGGACTCGGCCTCGGGGCATGGCACGAAGAACTCGTCGTTGCAGGGCTGGTCGTCGCGGAACTTGCGCTCGTCGAGCATGAACAGGTCCGCGTTGGCGCCCAGCGGAAGCTTGCGGTAGAGGTCGAAGCCCTTGCCGGCCGGGTCCACGGTGGCTGGCATGAACGGCATGTACTCGTAGAAGGCCTGGTACGCGGCCTGGCGGCGAGTCTCGAAGGGCACACGGGGGTTCTCGGCGGCGTCGCCCGGCCGGCCGGCGGCGTAGTTGTCCTCGACCTCGTGGTCGTCCCACGTGCCGATGAACGGGCTGGCCGCGTGCATGGCCCGCAGGTCGGGGTCGGACTTGTAGAGCTGGTACTTCTGGCGGTACTCGGGCAGGGTCTGAACCTCGCCGTCGCCGTTGGCTCCCAGCGTGTCCTTGCGCGGACCCTCGTAGAAGGTGCGCTCGTAGATGTAGTCGCCGAGGGAGATCACGAGGTCGGCATCCTCGGCGGCGATCGCCCGGTGCGCGTTGTAGAAGCCGGCCTGGTAGTCCTGGCACGAGAAGAAAGCGACGCGAACGGGCTCGCGGGAGTCGGCCGGGCGCAGCGTCCGGAACTTGCCGACGGGGCTCGACCCGGCCTTGGTCTCGAAGCGGTAGAAGTACTGGTTGCCGGGCTTGAGCTTTCGCGAGCGCAGCCGGATCTCGACGGTGTTGTCACGCGCCGGGCTCACCAGTACGTTGCGCCGGTCGACCACGCGGCGGAAGTCCGGATCGGTGGCCACCTCGACCACCACGCGGCGGTCGCGCTTGGGGCCTTCGAGGCGGGTCCACAGCGTGATCGCGTTCTCGTTGGGGGCGCCGGAGCCCACGCCCTGCGGAAAGGTGCCGCCTTGGGCCAGGGGAAACCGGGGGCGGCGACGGGCCCTGGCGGCCGCTGACGGATCTACCACTACGCCGCCGAGGATGAGCGCACCGGTGCCGATGCCGGCGTAGCCGAGCAGCTCGCGGCGGTC
>JBBJNU010000230.1:0-2880 GCA_037721005.1 Thermoleophilaceae bacterium
CTCGACGCCGCAGAAGGTGACCGCTCCCGTAAGCCATGCGATCGGCTCGCCCTTGGTGCGACGAGAGACCAGGCCACAGAGCACCTCCTGATCGCCGGCTGCTGCCCGTATCAGCTGATCGGCTTCCTCGCGGGCGGCGATGCAGCCTGCCTCGGTGAGCAGCTGAGTCACCGAGGCTCGATTCATCTGATCGATCTTGCTCGTCTTCACGCGGCCCGTAGCCTGCCTCTGTAACGCAAACCGGCGACAGGAGACCCATGCCAGGGGAGTTGAGCTTCTTCGAGATCGGGACGGGCGACACCGAGCGCGCGCAGGCCTTCTATGCCGAGCTGTTCGGGTGGGAGTTCAAGACGGTGGAGGGTGGTACGGGCGGATCGGTGATCGATACCGGCGGCGTGCCGGGCGGCATTCACGGCGGGGACGCCGGCGCGAGCCCGTACGTGTTCTTTCGCGTCGAGGAGATGGATCCGGCCGTTGCGAAGGTCCGCCAGCTCGGCGGGACGGCCGAGCCGGTGGGTGACGGCGCGGACGGCGATCCCGAGCTGGTCGAGCGCTTTGGGCGCTTCATGCTCTGCACCGACGATCAGGGCTCGAGCTTCGGCCTACACGAACCGGCCGCCGGCCGATAGCCCTCATCCGAGGAGCCGCCGGCGGCGGCGGCGACCGATCCTCCCCACCTCGCCGCGAAGACCGACGCACCCGATGCATCCCACGCAGTCCTCACAGTCCACGCACCCGACGCACCCGATGCATCGCACGCACCGGGCGCAGGCCACGGCCGCCACGCAGCCGGCCAGCTGAGCGCTCAACAGGGTCACCGCACATCCCGCCACGCCTGCGCTGCCCACCGTCACCACGCTCCCGGCCACGGCCACGCTGGCGGCCGTGGCCGCGCACCCCGCTACGGCAGCGCTCGCCGCGGTGGCCACGCTCCCGGCCACGCCCACGCTGGCGACCGTGGCGGCGCTCCCCGCAACAGCCACGCTTGCCCTCGTCTGCGACGAGCCGGTTACAGCCACGCTCGCCCTCGTGCCCGTGCCCGTGCTCTCCACGACAACGACGGCATCCTCTTGGTCGGTCATCGCTCTCCCTCTAGACGTTGGCTCCTGCAGTTAGGGTCGAAGCATGCCGTCTGACATCCGCACGCGCATCGACGCATGGGTTGCGGCTTACGAACGGGCCTGGCGCACGGCGGGCACCAAGGCGGTGGCGGACCTCTTCGACCCGCACGCCACCTACCGCACGGCGCCGTTCGAGAATCCCTACCGGGGCCTCGAGGCGATCTCTGCGTTCTGGGAGCGCGAGCGCGACGGGCACGCCGAGTCTTTCGCCGCCTCTTTCGAGATCGTGGCGGCCGAGAACGACACCGGGGTGGTGCGCGCGGAGGTGAGGTACGAGGGGCCGCCGGAGCGGGTATACCGCGACCTGTGGATCGTGACCCTCGATCCCCGCGGATCGTGCACCCACTTCGAGGAGTGGCCCTTCTGGTCCGAGGGCTCCGGGGGCACGTTCGCTCGCGGACCAGAGCGGTAGCCTGCCCGTCATGCCCACCTCCCTCGTCACCGGCGGCGCCGGCTTCCTCGGCTCCCATCTGTGTGACTACCTGCTGGCGCGCGGTCAGCGTGTGATCTGCGTCGACAACCTCGCCACTGGCTCGCTCGGCAACATCGAGCACATCCCCGACAGTGCCGACTTCGAGTTTCGGATGATCGACATCACCTCGCACTTCGAGGTGGACGAACCGGTGGACTTCGTCTACCACATGGCCTCCCCGGCGAGCCCGATCGACTATGCGCGGCTACCGCTGCACACACTGCGCGTGGGTGCCTACGGCACGCACAATTCGCTCGGCCTCGCGAAGGCCAAGCGGGCGCGCTTTCTCCTCGCCTCGACCTCCGAGGTCTACGGCGACCCGCTTGTGCATCCCCAGCCCGAGACCTACTGGGGCAACGTGAACCCGATCGGTCCGCGCGGCGTGTACGACGAGGCCAAGCGCTACGCCGAGGCGCTCACGATGGCCTACCTGCGCCAGCAGGGCGTGAACACGTGCATCGTGCGGATCTTCAACACCTTCGGCGCCCGGATGAGGCCCAACGACGGTCGCGCCATCCCGGCCTTCATGAGCCAGGCGCTCACCGACCGGCCGCTCACCGTGTTCGGCGACGGTTCTCAGACGCGCAGCTTCTGTTACGTCGATGACCTGATCCGTGGCCTAGTGCTTCTCGCCGAGTCGGGCGTTCACGACCCGGTGAACGTGGGCAATCCGGGTGAGATGACCCTGCTCGAGATGGCGGAGTTGATCATCGAGCTCACGGGGACCAAGTCGGAGATCGTTTACGAGGCACTGCCGGTGGATGACCCAAAGGTGCGCCAGCCCGACATCACGCGCGCGAAGGAGCTCCTTGGGTGGGAACCCGAGGTCGATGTGCGCGAGGGTCTGAAGAACACGATCGACTACTACTCCACGAGGCTCACGGAGCTGGCCACCGCGTGAGTTCCTCGGAGGCCAAGAACCTCGAGGCGATCTCGCGGGCCATCGACCAGCACGACCGCACCTGCGAGTTCCCGGCCGCCGCTGTGCGGATGAACCCGTTCGAGGTTGAGCGACTGGGCTGGGACACCATCCGCGGCCTCCCGATACACCCCGACGACCGGATCGCGACCGGTCGCTTCGAGGTGGTGTGTGGCGGCGAGGGCTCGGGCGAGACCGAGGAGGAAGAGGTCGAGATCGTGGTCCCGCGCGAGCTGCCCGTAGTGCCCTCGCCTTCCTGAGAACGACTCGTTGCGCTGGTAGCCTGGGCAGCGCTTGGTGGGCGTAGCTCAGTTGGTAGAGCTCCTGGTTGTGGTCTAGGCGGTCGCGGGTTCGAGTCCCGTCGCTCA
>JBBJNU010000231.1:0-2880 GCA_037721005.1 Thermoleophilaceae bacterium
CGGGCTGCGCTCCTCTCGCTGAGGGCCTCGTCAGGCTCGCGCGATCGGCGATCATGCTGCGGTCCTCCCCCTAGTCCCGTCAGGCTGAGGCCCGGCAGTCCGGGCACTCGCCGTGAAGCGTGATGTCGTGTGCAGCCACCGCGAAGTCGGTCTTGCCCGACAGGTGGGTGATGGCCCGCTCGAGGGCGTCGTCCTCGAAGGGCTCGACCTTCCCACAGCTGTCGCACACCATGTGGTGGTGGTGCTCTCCGCTCGGAAGCGCGGGTTCGTAGCGCGCGCCGCCGTCGCCCACGTCGAAGCGCTGCACCAGACCTAGCCGGTCGAGGAGCTCGAGCGCGCGGTAGATGCTCGCCAGGCCCACGTTGCTCTCGCGCGCGCGGAGGTGATCGGCGATGGCTCGCGCGGTGATCGAGCAGCCGAGGCGGTCGATGGCTTCGATCACCTCGTCGCGGGGGGCGCTCGTACGGTGACCAGCCTCCATGAGCGCGCGGCGTGTGTGACCGCTCCAGGTGTCGGTGACCGAGCCGCTCACCCAGGGCAATCTAGCGGTAGCTTCCCATGGGAATGGACGTCTTTCGCACCCCGGACGATCGCTTCGCGGACCTTCCTGGCTATGCGTTCGAACCCCGCTACGCCGAGGTGGGGGGCCTACGGATGCACTACCTCGATGAGGGTCAGGGTCACCCGATCGTGTGCTTCCACGGCGAGCCCAGCTGGTGCTACCTCTATCGCAAGATGGTGCCGCCGTTGGTGGCCGGCGGCACGCGGGTGATCTGCCCGGACTTCGCCGGCTTTGGGCGCTCGGACAAGCCGACCGACCGCGCCTGGTACTCCTATGACAACCACCTCGATCAGGTGGCAGGAGTGCTCGAGGGCCTCGACCTCTCAGAGACCACCGTGGTGGTCCAGGACTGGGGCGGGCCGATCGGCTTGCGCTGGGCGGTCGAGAACGCCGACCGGGTGGCCCGTCTCGTGATCCTGAACACCGGTCTGTTTACGGGGAGGGTCTCGAAGGGCTTCCTCGCCTGGCGTGACTTCGCCGAGCGCAACCCGGATCTACCAGTGGGCTTCGTGTTGCAGAGCGCCACCACCACCGAGCTTTCCGACGACGTGGTGGCGGCCTACGAGGCGCCCTTTCCGTCGCCCGAGTCGAAGGCAGGGGCCGCGCAGTTTCCCTTGATCGTGCCCCTCGAGCGTGACTCGCCCGGCGCGGCGGACATGCTCGCGGTGGTCGGCGCTCTGCGAGCTTGGGAGAAGCCGGCGCTCGTGGCCTTCTCCGACGAGGATCCGGTGTTTCCCTATCCGGCGGCGGGTGATGAGTTCGCGAACCTGATACCCGGCGCGGGGGAGCAGGTGCGAATCGAAGGCGCCTCGCACTTCCTCCAGGAGGACCGCGGCGAGCAGATCGCCGAGCACGTGCTGCGTTTCGTGCGGGGCTGAGTTCGTGCGATCACGGCTTGGCAACAGATACATCCAGCGGGTGGGCTTTGATAGGCGGTGCGGCCCTTCCTCTTCGCGGTCGTCCTGCTTGTCGCGCTGGTACTCGTCGCCGCCCCGGCGACGCCCCAGGTGCCGGGCAACTTCGGGGCCGGGCTGCCGGCCAGTCCCGCGACCGATGTAGATCGCACACAGACAGGCGCCGTTCGGATTCGTCTGCGGCGGCGGCTCGGCCCAGGCCGCTACGTGCTGCGCCTGAGGGCACGCACGCCATCGGGGCGCAGGGCCGGCGACCGGGCCGTGCTGCGGGTCAAGCGCCGGGTGCGCTGAGCATCGGAGGGCGCGCTACGACGTGAGCGCCGCGCCCTCCGACCCTCGTCCGGTGACCTCGGTCGCGGCTAGGAGCCCGCTGCCTCGAAGCGCTCGTTCACCTTTGCCCAGTCCACGGTGTTCCACCACGCCTCGATGTAGTCGGGGCGCTTGTTCTGGTACTTCAGGTAGTAGGCGTGCTCCCAAACGTCGACGCCCAGGAGGGGCGTCTTGCCGTCGGTGATCGGGTTGTCCTGGTTGGGGGTGCCCACCACGGCCAGGCCGGAGCCGTCGTGCACGAGCCAGGCCCAGCCCGAGCCGAACTGGCCCACGCCGGTCTCCTTGACCTTGTCCTTGAGCTCCTGGAAGGAGCCAAAGGCCGAGTTGATCGCCTCGGCCAGGGCGCCCTCGGGCTCGCCGCCGCCGTCGGGCGACATCGACTCCCAGAACAGCGAGTGGTTGAGGTGCCCGCCACCGTTGTTGCGCACGGGGCCGCGCTTGTCCTCGGGAAGGTCGGAGAGGCTGGCGATCACCTCCTCGATCGGCTTGTCGGCCCACTCGGTGCCTTCGAGCGCGCCGTTGGCCTTGTCCACGTAGGCCTGGTGGTGCTTGTCGTGGTGCACCTTCATCGTGGCCTCGTCGATGTGAGGCTCCAGCGCGTCGTAGCCGTAGGGAAGATCAGGTACCTCGAAAGCCATGGCGCTCCTTTCGTTGTGTGCTTGCGACTCTATTGTCTGTCGGCGACTTTCACGCCTCAGATCGTGGGACCGGGACCCGGCTGAGGGGAGGGGCTCGGCGGCTGGGGATCGGGCGGGCCACCGGGGTCGGGAATCGACGGGCCCGGCTCGGGCGTAACGGGGCCGGGAGGCTGGGGCGAGGGGTCGGGGCCTGGAGGGGCGGGTGTGGGGGTCTCGTATCGCATGAGGATCACCTACCCGCACCCGACCGCGGGCAAGCACCCGTCTGACGGGCTCTCGGCCATGCCGCTCCTGACCGTCATGGGCGCCGACGCCTTCCGGCGAGACGATCGCCATCCTCGGCCGGGAGCCACCTCTCGTGGACTATCCTGGGCGGCGAATCGTGTAGCAAGGTGAGCCGGGAAGACTGGTCGGCACCACATTTCGTGTTGCCCGA
>JBBJNU010000232.1:0-2878 GCA_037721005.1 Thermoleophilaceae bacterium
CAGCGGGAGGCGCGCAGCCGCGATCGTTGATCGCTGCGAGCACCGAACGAGGTTCTCACGGGCGGTAGGCCACCCGGCGCCAGGAGGGCTCGGGGGATAGCTCGATGAGCTCGCCGCCGCGGTCGGGCTGGGAGTAGCCGAAGGAGGTCGTCTCCTCCTCGAACACGATCTCCAGCTCCCCCTCCATCACCCGCTGGTCGAGCCAGGCCCCGCGGAAGACCAGGCGCCGCAGCCAGTGGACGAGCGAGCGGTCAGACGGACCGTGAAGGTCGTGCCAGCAGTCCACCACGTGCTCGCCCAGAGTTGAATGGGCGTCGGTCACCTCGCCGTTCACGGCCAGGTTCACCAGGTCCTCGCGCTCCTCGTCGCCGAGCGGTCCACCCACAAACCCAAGCTTCACGGCCGCCTGCTCCACCCGCTCGGTGAAGTCGCGCTCGTTGAACGTGAAGCGCAACTCGCCGTACTCGAGCACGTAGTCGGCGCCCGACTCGTAGTTGCCTCTTCTCGCGGTGTCCATGGGGTGGGGGTCCGGAAGGTCCTTCCTCCAGAGCGTCGGCATCCTAACCCCGATCCCTTCACCCGCGGACGGATTGCAATGAATCCTTCAGCGGAAGGGCGCGAAGGAATCGGCATCCACGCCAGGTCTTCCAGGGAGGGGGGCGAATATTCCTTGCTCAGGTCCTTATATCGGGCATGAAGCACTCGCTCTTGATTGTTGAGGACGATGAGGCCACCGCCGCGTTCCTCGCCGACAACCTGGCCGCCGACGGTTTCGGGGTGGCCTGCGCAAGCGGCGCGGCGGAAGGGATCCGCGCCCTCGAGGTGAGACACCCTGCGCTCGTGCTCCTCGACCTGGGCCTCGAGGAGGGACACGGTCTCGACCTGCTCGACCGCGTGCGTGCCGCCGACGCGTCCACCTCGCGCATCGATCCCGATCTGCCCGTCATCGTCGTAACGGGGCGAGCCAGCGAGGCCGATCGCGTGCGGGGCTTCGCGCGTGGCGCCGATGACTACCTCGTGAAGCCGTTCCACTACGGCGAGTTGCTCGGCCGGGTGCGCGCCGTACTACGCCGTGCCGAGGGGAGGCCCGCGCGGGGGGTGGTGCGCGTTGGGGAGCTCACGCTGGATCCCCTGACCCGGATGGTGCGCGTCCAGGGGCGGCCCGTTCATCTGTCGGCCAAGGAGTTCGCCTTGTTGCAGGCGCTCTGCGAGGACCCGACGCGCGTGCGCTCGAAGAACGAGCTCCTGCGCGATGTGTGGGGCTACGTGGCGATCGGGCAGACGCGCACCGTGGATGCCCACGCGTGCCGTCTGCGGCGAAAGCTCGGACCGACGGGGCGCCCCTGGGTCGTGAACGTGCGCGGCGTGGGCTACAAGCTCAGGGAGGCGGCGTGACGTCCGTCTCCTTGGCTGCGGGCGCGGGCTGGCTGGCTGTCCTGGTGCTGGCCGTGGCGTTGCTCCGAATGCGCCACCGGCTCGAGCTCGTGGCGGAGGCGAGTCACGAGCTGCGAGGACCGGTCACGGCGATCAGCTTCGCCGTGGCGTCGTTGCGGCGTGAGCCGGGTGGCCTCCGTCGTGCGCTTGCCTTCGAGGCCGAGCTCGAGCGCATGCGCGCGGGGCTCGCCGACCTCGAGGCGGCCCGGTCGGGTCGGCGGCCCGAGTCACGCCCGACTCCGATCGGCGTCGACCGGTTGGTGCGGGGCGCCGCGGCCGGCTGGCGCCCGGCCGCGCAGTCGAACGAACGAAGGCTGCGCTTTCGCTGGGAGGGCGGGCCGGTCTCGGTCCGGGCGGACTCGGGCCGGCTTGCGCAGGCCTTCGGCAATCTGCTGGCCAACGCCGTCGAGCACGGCAGTGGCCCCGTGGAGCTTCACGGACGTCGAGAGGGCGGTTGCGTGCGTGTCGAGGTACGCGACGATGGCGGCGGTGTCGCAAAGCCGGTTCCGGTCGGATTCTCAACAGCCGGTGAGCGTGGAAGAGGCCTCGCCATCGCGGCCCGGGCGGTCGAGGAAGCGGGAGGCACCCTCTCGGTCGAGCGCCGGCCCGAAGGCGGGACCGTGGCCTCAGTTGAGCTGCCGATTGCCGAGCCGTGAGCGTCAAGGTCCGCCGGCGGCGAGCCTTCTTGATGCTCTCCCTAGCACTGGTCTGCGGCGGCCTCGCGGCCTCGGAGGTCGCGGGGCGCATGCGCGAGGTCGAGGCAGCGGTCGGGGCCCCGGTGGACGTGCTCGTGGCGGCCCGCGACATCGCCCCGGGCGCCGAGGTGCGCCGGGAGGATCTCGCACTGCGCAAGGTGCCCGAGCGCTTCGCTCCCCCGGACGGCCTCGTGTCACCGGACGAGGTGGTGGGCCTACCCGCGCCCGGTCCCCTGGGCCGGGGCGCCTATCTCACCTCCTCCGCCCTGACCACTGGCTCCGGAGCCAAGGGCACGCGCGAAGGGCCACGCGCATTGCGCAAGGGCGAGCGGGCTGTCGAGGTGGCAGTGGCCGGCACCGGAGCGCTCGGTGAGGCAGCCGTGCCGGGTTCGCGGGTGGACGTGCTGGTGTCCACCGACGCGCGGGAAGGTCCCGGGCGGACCCTGCTCGCCCTCGAGGACGTGGAGTTACTCGCCCTGGACGCGGGTGGCGGAGCCGGTGCCGTGGCGGCAGACGGCGAAGGCGCCGGCGGGGCCGCATCGGGGAGCGCGACCCTTCGCGTCACTCTCAGCCAGGCGGTCTACCTCACGGCGGCTCAGAACTTCGCTCGCGAGGTGCGGCTGCTGCCCAGGCCGCCGGGCGACCGGCGCCGGGCGGGGCGTCAGGCGACCGCGGCCGACGGGTTGTGAGCGAATCACCCTTGCCGCTTGCGGCGGGCGCGTTAGGGGTGGTGGCGGCGCTGGCCTTAG
>JBBJNU010000233.1:0-2877 GCA_037721005.1 Thermoleophilaceae bacterium
GCACCGCATCGAGGTTCTCCGTGAGGAGCGCAGGGCGATCGTTGATCGCTCGAGCACCGCATCGAGGTTCTCCGTGAGGAGCGCAGGGCGATCGTTGATCGCTCGAGCGCCGCATCGAAGTGGTCCATGAGCGCAAGGGCGGGGCTGATCGCCGGATTGCCGCGGGGGCGACGGTCGCCACCCACGACATTCCCTCTCTAAACTAACGTTATGGACACATGCTCGGCCGCGGATGTGGCGCGACAACTCAACACGTCGGTGCCCCGCGTCGTGCGCGCCGCGAGACGACTGGGACTCAAAGGGCGTCCAGGCGCCCGAAGCCGCTGGGATCTCACGCAACCCATGGTCGAGTGCCTTTCCCACGAGCTTGGCTACACCCCGACGGTCGACGGCCTGAGCGGCGTAGAGGTCAGGGTCCTGGCGGCTCTGGCTCGGGCCCCGCTCGGCCTGGCGTCCGTCCGCGTAGTAGGCGGCGAAGCAACCGTGTCCCCAACGTCCGCGTCGAAGGCGTTGAGCTCGCTCGTAGCCAAGGGGCTCGCGTACCGAGAACCGGCCACGATCGCCGCCGGACGCGCACGCGATGTCGAGCTGGTGCACGCGAACCGCAGAGCCACCGCCTGGCTGGAGCTGGCCCCGCGCCTCGCCGCGGTCCGGCCTCCCGCACGGGAGCGCGCCCGCCAGCGAAAGGTTCCGCCCCGGCTGGCGCATCTGTTCTGGAACACCGCCCCGTCGCAGCTCGACCTCGACACCGCCGGCCCGTACATCGCCCGGCGGCTGCTCACCACTGCTGACCTCGAAGGTCTTGCGTGGGGCGCCGAGAACCTGCGTGCGGCCGACTGGGAGCGAGCGGCCAGGGCGCGCGGTCTGGACCGCCGAGCTCGAGCCCTCGCCGTGAACCTCGCGAAGGCCCGCTGATGGGTCGAGACGGTCCGGCGGATCTGTCAGCCGAGCTGACAGCGGTCCTTCCAAAAGATACGCGGAGGGCTTGGTCCTCACTCGCTTCGTTGCTACCGCGAGAGCTCTACCTCGCAGGTGGTACAGCCGTGGCGGTGCACCTTCACCACCGTCAGAGCGGCGACCTCGACTTCTTCTATCACGACTCCTCCGTCGACTTGACGCAGATCGAAGATACCCTCAGCCAAGCGGGCGCCTTCGCTGTGAGACTGAGGGATGCCGGAACCCTCCGGGGCACTTTCGGGGCCACCAAGCTCGAGTTCTTTCACGCTGATGAGGGGGCGCCACAAACGCTCCTGGACGAGCCGACCGAGGTCGAGGGCCTCCGTGTCGCCGGCCTGCGAGACCTCCTGGCGATGAAGCTCAAGGTGGTTCGTGAACGGGGCGAGTTACGTGACTACTACGACATCAAGGAGATCGGTGAACGGTCGGGCTTGTCGGTCGAGGACGGGCTGGTCTTCTTCATGGAGCGCTTCGGCGTGAGCGCACACAATCCGGCGATCGGTCAGGTAGTGCAGGGGCTCGGCTACCTCGACGATGTCGAGGAGGACGACTCGCTTCCGATGACGAAGGAGGATCTCGCGGAGTGGTGGGCAACGCGCCAGGCATCGTTGGTCAGGAACCTCGCCCGCAACCCGTTGCGCTGAACGCGCGCCGTTGGGCGCACAGCGGGAAAGGCCTGCAAACCAGGCAGGGGAACAGCGACCCTGCTAGCGTCTTCGACTCGGGTGGCACTCTGCCGCCCGAGAGGTTCCGTTCCTGCTTGCGCTTCTGATGCGCGTCCGGGGTCGCTGGATCTCCCCGACGTACTCAAGGAGTTCGCATATATGTCTTCGCAGTCCTTCGCCGATCTCGGCGTTTCCAATCCTGTCGTGAGCGCGCTCAGCGCCCGCGGCTTCGAAGCACCTTTCGCGGTCCAGAAGCTGGTGATCGCGGACATCCTCGCCGGTCGCGACGTTCTGGCCCAGTCCCCGACCGGCTCCGGCAAGACGCTGGCCTTCGGCGTCCCGATGGTGGACCTGATCGAGGCTGACTCCCGCCGTCCCGCGGGCCTGATCCTTGCCCCCACCCGCGAACTGGCCGGGCAGATCATGGATGAGCTGCGCGGAGTGGCAACCGCCCGCGCTCTCTCCGTTGCCGTGGTGCACGGCGGAGTGGGCTTTGACAAGCAGGCCAAGGCCGCCCGGCGCGCGCACATCGTGGTGGCCACCCCCGGTCGCCTGGAGGATCTCCTTCAGCGCAGGGACCTCACGCTCGAGCACGTGCGCGTGCTCGTGCTCGATGAGGCCGACCGTATGCTCGACATGGGCTTCAAGCCCGCCGTGGACCGCATCGTGGCCCAGACCGCCAAGAAGCGCCAGACGCTCTTCTTCTCCGCCACCCTGGAGGGCGAGGTGGGCAACGTCGCCAAGGCCTACACGCACGACGCCAAGCGCCACGTGCACAAGCCCGCCGAGGAGAACAAGGTCGACGTGACTCACCGCTTCGTGCACCTCGAGCACACCGCCAAGGTGGACACGCTGGTGCGCGAGCTAAATGACGCCGATGGCCGCGCTCTCGTGTTCGTGCGCACCAAGCGCGGGGCCGATCGCCTCGTGAAGCGGCTGGGCACGCAGAACGTGAAGGCAGTCGCCATGCATGGCAACAAGTCGCAGTCTCAGCGCGAGAAGGCTCTGGCGAGCTTCGAGGCGGGCAACGTGATGACCCTCGTGGCCACCGATGTGGCCGCCCGCGGCATCGACGTTGCGGGGATCACGCACGTGATCAACTTCGACGTGCCCGACGGGCGCGACGCCTACGTGCACCGCGTGGGCCGCACGGCCCGCGCTGGGCGCAGCGGCGCCGGCGTGAGCTTCGTGCTGCCCGACCAGGCCAACGACATGCGCAAGATCGCGGCCGGGCTCGGACTCAGCCGCGAGTTCG
>JBBJNU010000234.1:0-2869 GCA_037721005.1 Thermoleophilaceae bacterium
TCCGGAGTCGCCCTTGCCTGACCGGTGCTGCGCTTTTCCTTCGCTACGAAGCTTTCCCTTACCGGGGTCGGCGCCGGCGGCCGGCACGGCCACCAGGGCGACAGCCGCCAGGGCAGCCACGGTTACGTTCTTCATGACCAGGTTCTCCTCGTCATTAGGGCTTGCGGGCTACAGCCTCCTCGGCCTCGAGCATCCGCTCGACCAGAGCAGCGACCGGCCCTCACAGGACACCTAACGGGAGAATCCAGCCGCAACTCGAGGTCGGCCACGCTCTGGTGGACGGATCACCCAGTCAGCGGACCTCGCACACCGAAGCTTGCCGGCGTTAACTACGCTGACCCACTCTGAGCGACCACAAAGCAATCCGCCGGCTGCTTTCGCGCCGCACGTGGGCGATCGTCGGCCTGTCCGCCGACCCGTCTCGCCCCAGCCACGGTGTGGCGAGCTACCTGCTCGGTCTGGGCTACGAGGTGATCCCGGTGAACCCGGGGGAGGAGGAGGTGCTGGGGCGCCGCTCTTATCCATCGGTGCTCGACGTGCCCGAGCCGGTGGATGTGGTGAATGTGTTCCGCCGTTCGCAGGACGCAGGCCGGCACGTGGACGAGGCGATCGAGATCGGAATGGGGTCGTGGCTTCAGCTCGGCGTGACCGACGCGGCCGCCGCGGCCCGCGCTCAGACGGCCGGCTTGGACTTCGTGATGGACCGCTGCCCGCGCATCGAGCTGCCTCGCCTGGGCGTGAGCGGACCCAGCTGAGCGGCCCGCGGTTGCACGATGATGCGCCGGTGACCTCCGAGCTCGTAGCCGTGCCAAACGTGAGCGAAGGCCGTGACGAGGGCCTGGTAGAGCGGCTCGGAAAGGCCTTCGCCCCCGCTCGGCTGCTCGACACCCATCACGACGCTGACCACGGGCGCGCCGTGTTCACGCTTGCCGCGCGCCAGGGGGCTCTGTCGGATGGCTTGGTGCAGGGTGCTCGGGCCACCATCGAGTCGATCGACCTCGCCCAGCATCATGGTCTGCATCCATACGTGGGGGCGCTGGACGTGATGCCCGTCGTCTACCGCGAGCCGAGCCAGCGGGGTGCGGCGTGTGCCGAGGTGCTCGCCGCCGCCGGGCGGATCGGCGCGGAGCTGGCCGTGCCGGTGGTGCTCTACGGGGAGCTGGCCACCCGGCCCGAGCACGCCGAGCGAGCGGACCTGCGCAAAGGCGGCCCGGCCGGACTGGCTGCCCGCATCGAAGCCGGCGAGGTGGTGCCGGACTTCGGCCCGCGTCGCGCGCACCCCTCGGCAGGGGTTGTGCTCGCCACCGCCCGTGCGCCCCTCGTGGCCTTCAACGTGGACCTCCTGTCCGATGACGTGGAGATCGCCCGCGAGATCGCGTCCGCCATCAGGGAGTCGGGAGGGGGGCTGCCCGGAGTGCGGGCGATCGGGCTCTACCTCCGTGACCGCGGGCGGGCGCAGGTGTCCACGAACGTGCATGACCATCTCGCCACGCCACTGGCCGCCGTCGTCGAGGCCGTGCGCGCACGCGCCGAGGTAGCCGAAGCGGAGCTGGTGGGCCTCGCGCCACGAGCTGCCTTCGAGGGCTTTCCCGGAGATGTGACCCTGCGTGGCTTCGACCCCGACCGGCACCTGCTCGAGAACGCGTTACGCTGAAAAGCGGTGGCCCAGACCAAGAAGAAGCGCAAGCGAAAGCACCGTGGCACCCCGGCCGGCACCGTCACGCGATCGGCAAGTCCCGCGCGCCCGCGCACGCGGGAGGACGCCAAGAAGGTGGCAGCCGACCGTCGCGCCGAGCGCCTCGACCGCAAGCCCACCTGGCGCGGCGCCATCAACCGGGCGGCCATCGCTGCGCTCGTGTTCTTCGGGCTGTTGCTCCTGCTCTTCGGTCGTTCGCTGGAGGAGGCAATTCCGCTCCTGCTGCTCATGTTCCTGCTCTACATCCCGCTGGGCTACATGACCGATAAGGCGATCTACAACTTCCGCCAGCGGCGCAAGGGGCGCTGAGCCGTGGAGGTCCGGATGTTCACCGTTGGGATGGTCCAGGAGAACTGCTTCCTGTTTCGCCGCGAGGACTCCGACCGGGCGGTGATCGTCGACCCCGGGGACGAGCCCGAGAAGCTGCTGGGCGCCATCGACTCGATGGGCGTGCAGCTCGACGCGATCCTGCTTACCCACACGCACTTCGACCACGTTGGCGCGGTGGCCCCGGTCGCCAAGGCCACGGGGGCCGAGGTGTGGGTGCCCGAGATCGAGAAGGGCGTTCTGGCCGACATCAACGCCTACATTCCCTGGCCCGGCTTCGGTCCGTTCGAGAACTGGGACGCCGAGCACACCGTCGAAGGCGGCGAGCGCCTCGAGCTCGGCGGCTTCACGATCGACGTGCACTTCACCCCGGGCCACAGCCCGGGCCACGTGACCTACTCGGTGCCCGACGAAGCGGTGGCCTTCTCGGGCGATGTGCTCTTCCAAGGCTCGGTTGGCCGCACGGATCTGCCAGGAGGAGACTGGCCCACGCTGCTCGCCTCGATCCAGTGCCTCGTCGAGAAGCTCCCGCCTGACACCACGCTCTACCCCGGACATATGGGCGTGACCACCCTCGGCGCCGAGCGCGACACCAACCCCTTCCTCGCCGAGCTGGCCCGGTAGCGGGGGTGGCGCAGCCCAAGCTGCAGGTCCCGCGGGGGACGTTCGACGTGCTGCCAGAGGACGGGGAACGCAGGCGCGAGCTCACTTGGTCCGCCGGCGCGACCCTGGGCCTCG
Organism: Thermoleophilaceae bacterium; assembly: GCA_037721005.1. Lineage (GTDB taxonomy): Bacteria > Actinomycetota > Thermoleophilia > Solirubrobacterales > Thermoleophilaceae > JAAYBF01. Next base: position 2,762 of record JBBJNU010000234.1, read on the forward strand.
CCGGTTACGGCGTTCTGGAGACCCCCGTGTTCGAGGACACCGAGCTGTTCGCTCGCGGGGTGGGGGAGTCCACCGACATCGTGCAGAAGGAGATGTTCACCTTCGAGG
>JBBJNU010000235.1:0-2850 GCA_037721005.1 Thermoleophilaceae bacterium
CCGACGTCGTGCAGGATCGCGAGGGGAAAGCGCTCCGGATCGGCGAAGACGTGGCGCAGCTCACGGCTGACCGAGTAGTGGTTGTGGTCGCCGTCGATTATGTAAACATCGGCAGGCTGGATTCCCTCGAGCGCCTCGGGGCTCACGCCCGCGACCAGCTCGAGCGCCGGCGTCTCCGCGGCCCGCTTGACCACACTATGCGCCGGTTCGGGGTCAACGGACACCACCACCGCCTGGCGCTCGGCCGCCCAGTCCGACAGCTCGATCGTCAGCGCGCCCGTCTCACTGCCGATCTCCACGATTCGTCGCGCCTGCACGATCTCCAGACAGCAAAGAATCAGTTCCCGAAACGTCGAGAGCGAGTGGAGCAGGAGCGGGGCCGGCTGGTCAGTCACGACAGCCGCCGCTTCGCCTTGCGCAGCGGGGCGGTGATCCGCCAGCTGATCGACCTCTCGAGGCTCGCGAACGCCGCGGCGGCGTGTCCGAGGTCGGCGAACCGCCCTGCCGCGGGCAGCACCGGAGCGATGGGCAGCGCCGCGAACGCGCACTCGACATCGACCCGGAAGATCACGCGTCGCGTGACCTCTGCAAGTGCGAGCATCATGAGCCCGGTGCCCTCATAGGAGATGTAGAGCCCCGGACCGAGGACGAACATGCTCGCGGTGTGCCAGCGGACCAGACCGGAACTCGCGTCGTAGCGAATCTCGATCGGCTTCTCCTCCCCCTGCACGTAGCAGCGGAGGCGGATCCAGTCCATGCGAATGATCGCCGCACGCTCGGCGGGCCGGATGTGGATCTCCTGCACGAACGGGGCGCGAATCGTGCCGGTCACCGAACTCAGGCCGAACCGGTTCCGGACCGGCTCGACGGCGATCGCGGTCGACTCCGGGACGTCAACCCCCGTCCCGTGGACCGTGAACCGACCCGTCTCCAGTGGCGCGCCGAACGCCTCCCAGTCGATCTGGCCGCAGGCCGCCAGCCGCATCAGCGCCGCCCAGTGCTCGTCGACCAGCGTCGCCGCCGCGAACGGCCAGTAGAGCTCGGACACCGGCAGCTCGCGCATCTGCTGCGGACTCATGTAGCGCAGCCGCGTCATATCGGCCGGATCGACGATCGGGTCCGTCCGGTCCGATCCCTGGCCCTCGTCATGGTGCCAGCCTCCGAAGGCGACAACCTCCTGCCGGGTCGGCGCGACGACGGAGCGCAAAAGGATCGGCCGCAGCAGGTGACGCGCCCGGCTCAGCCGCCCGACCTTGCCTGGCAGGACGGTCTGATACCGCGCCCACTCGCGCTGATAGGCAAGCACGCCCTTGCGCACCACCTCCGCCTCCACCAGCTGCAGGCTCGGCAGATTGGTGGGAGCCAGGTCGGGCTCGAAGTCCTCGCGCAAGTCGAGCTGGGTTCCATGGGGCGGCATACAGACCTGCTCGAGCAGCTCGGGCGCTCGCATGATCATCTTGACCGAGCCGTCCGGAACGCCGTACTCGCCAAGGAAGCCGTGCACCTCGATCCCCTGGACCACCTGCTCGGCCGCGCCCTCGTGCGTGAGCAGGTAGAGGCCGACGGTGTGACGCGGATGCCCCGCCTTGAGCAACACCTCGCTGAGCAGGCTCTGAATGCTCGCGCCCCAGCCGAGGTCGAGGATGGTCAGGTCGCTCGGCCCGTCCTCGCAGAAGCGGTTCACGTAGGCGGTGATCCGCTCGCGTAGCGCCCGGGAGCGCCGGATGATCTCGCCGCGGACGCGGTCATCGGAGCTCAGCGCGCCGATGAAGTTGTGCCGCACCACGGGATCCTCGAGCGACGTGCCGGCGTGCGAGACCCAGTCCGGCAGGGTCGAGAGCGCGAGGCCGAGTGTCGAGCAGAGCCCTTCCACGGTCGGAGGCGAGCGGCGGACCAGCAGCCGCTCGAGCTCGTTCTGCGACGCGTCGGCGATCGAGGCGCGCAGGCAGAGGTCACGATTGAGCCACAGCGGCACCGCCTCGAGTGCGCCACCAAGGTAGGGGTTCGCACCACGCAGCAGATCGCCGAGGAAGGCACCCTCGCGCATGAGGCAGCCGACCTTGCGCGCGCCCGTGCGGGCGCAGTGCTCGTGGACCCACTCTGCAAAGCCGGCGAAGACCGGCCCCAGGACCGTTGCTCCGTAGTGCCAGTAGGGCTGCAGAGCATCGGGGACCTGGGCGAGATGCGTTCGCGACAGAACCTTGCTGCGCGTGGCGGTGAGCCCGCTGACCTTGCCGGCCTCCGCCACGGACTCGACGCTGTCTGGCATGAACGGCGCCTCGGCGTCGGCCACCGTGGCGAAGGGCTCCGGGCGTCGATCAAAGTAGAAGGCGGCGATCCCGAGCTTGGTCGGAAAGAGGATGTCGGCCTCGTTGCTGTCTCCCAGGTGCACCATCTGCTCCGGCTCGAGGCCGAGCGACCGCAGCGCGATCTCGAACAGGCCGCCGCTCTTGTTCGTCCGGTGATCAGAGGAGGTGAAGATGCGATCGAAGTGGACATCGCTGAGCACGGGCTGTGCGAACAGACGGCGCAGCTGGGTCTCGGAGAAGTAGATGTCGGAGACGGCGATGACCACCTTGCCGTGCTCGCTCGCCATCGCGAGCAGTGCGACCACGTCGAGGTCGGGAACGAGCAGCTCGGTTTCGACCTCCAGCTCGGCGTCGATGGCCTCGTCGCGCGGGGCGCCGTCGAAGACCCACGGTGGAATCCGCTCGTAGATCTCTGCGAGGCGCACCTCGGACTGCTGCAGGCGGTAGTGGCGCTCCGCGCGGGCGCGGCGCTCGGCGATTCGGCGCAGCTGGCCGAACCCACGCGTCGACACCGACTCCGCGAGCGCGCCTCGGTCCCGCA
>JBBJNU010000236.1:0-2848 GCA_037721005.1 Thermoleophilaceae bacterium
TACCTGACCCAGCCGGTCTACTTCTTCCTCATGGCGGCAACCTTCGAGTGGGGCATCGCGCTGTACGACATGGAACTCGACGCCGTTGGCCGGGGCGAGAAGTCCAAAGCGGCGGCACGCAAGGAGATCGTGGCTCTGCTGCGCAAGGCGCGCGGTCAGCTCCTGAAGGACTACGCGCTGCTTCCCGCCCTGGCCGGCCGCCGGGGCGCGCGCCGGGCGCTGGCCGGCAACATCGCCGCGAACCTCGTGCGCAACGTCTGGGTGCACACTGTCGTGTTCTGCGGACACATCCCGGAGGGCGCCGAGACGTTCACCGAGGAGCAGTACCGCAACGAGACGCGCGGTGGCTTCTACCGGCGCCAGCTGCTCGGCTCGTGCAACCTCGAGGGCAGCCGGCTCTTTCACCTGCTGACGGGCAACCTGTCCTATCAGATCGAGCACCACCTCTTCCCCGACCTGCCGAGCAACCGCTACGCGGAGATGGCGCCGCGGGTTCGCGCGGTGTGCGAGCGCCACGGGCTGCCCTACAACAGCGGCCGGCTCGGGCGCCAGTACTGGTCGGTCTACCGGCAGATCTGCCGGCTGGCGTTTCCGGGCGGCTAGGCCAGGGCCGCTCCGATCCCGTCGAGCGCTGCCTGCTCCTTCTCACTCACTTGCTTGCCGCCGATTCCGATAAAACTGCCCTCCTTGTGCGCTTCGGCCGCCGCTCGCGCCACAGCGACCACGAACTGCCGGTAGGCGGCGACCTCCTCGGCCGAGCCCTTCTCGTTCAGGAGGACCACTGCCTCCTTGAGCCGGTCCGTGCTCGCCGCGGCGATGTCGCCCGCGCCCTGCATGCGCTGCGGGTCGAGGGCCGGGGGAGAGGAGACGAGCTCGTCGAGAAGCTCGCTTGCTTCCTGATCCTGCCGCGCCTGCGCGTACACCTTGCCCATCGCCAGGCTCTCGCGGATCGTGCCCCCGCGATCGGCGGTCACCACCCGCATGCCGGCAAGCATCGGGCCCTCCACCACCTTGGTCCACTCGTCAGCGTTGAAGTCGGCTTTCTTGGTCATCCGGCCCTCGTACCCCTGGCGCGGGGACTCAATCCGGCGAGGCTGGGTAGACAGGCCCCGTGCCTGAACGCATCGACGGTCCAGACGTTCTCGGCCGGTGGCCACCGAGCGCATAGGCTCGCGCCATGAAGTCCCATCCCATCCTCCTGCTGGGCGAGGGCGATCTTGCCGACGAAGTGCACGGCGCGCTCGAAGCCCTCGACGCGCAGGTGGTCCGCCTCGCCGAGCCGTCACAGACCGATGTCGCGGCCGTGTTCGAAGACGGGCCGGTCGAGCGGGCGGTGGTGGTCTCGGGCGACGACGCGTTTGCCTTGCGCTCCGCCCTCATGGTCCGCGACGCCGACCCCGACGTCGAGCTGCTCATCACCTACTTCGACCAGGCCACCGCGGGGGAGCTCTGCGAGCGGATCGGACACTGCCGCATCACGTCGATGGCCGAGATCGTGGCCCCGACGCTCGCCGGTCCGTGCCTCGACGAGTCTCTTGGAGCGGTCAAGGTCACCGACGGGCGGGTGACCGGTGTGCGGACCGACGGCGACACTGTCGAGGAGGCCCCGGTCACCATTCCGGGTGGCAGTCAGGCGCGCGCGCTGCTCACCGCGCTTGCCAAGCCCTACGACAAGAGTGCCGCGCTCCTGTTCTACGGCGCCGTAGGGCTGATCGCCATCCTGCTCTTGGAGACGATCGCGGCCGCGATCGTGCTCGACCAGGGCATCATCGACGCGTTCTACGGCGCCGCAAAGACCCTCGTGACCGTTGCTCCGAACGACAAGGTCACCGGGGGACCCTCATGGTTCAAGGTCTTCGTGTCGGTCCTGATGTTGATCGCGCTGGTGTTCGAGGCGTTCTTCACGGCGGGAATCGTCAACCGGCTCATCGACCGGCGGCTCACCGGGCTCGTGGGCAAGCGGGCGGTTCCCCGGCGCGACCACGTGATCGTGGTTGGCCTGGGACAGGTCGGCCTGCGCCTGTGCCTGCTGCTGCGCGAGTGCGGCGTGGCCGTGGTGGCCGTGGACAATCGCGAGGACGGCGAGAACGTGGGTCAGGCCCGCGAGGCCGGATTGCCGGTGGTGATCGGCCGTGGGGCGGACCCGTCGCTCCTGAGCCGCCTGTCTCCCGACCGGGCGCTCGCTCTCGCCGCGGTGACCGATGACGACCTGGAGAACCTCGGGATCGGGATGTCGGCCCTGTCGGTGCACGACGACCTGCGGGTCGTGCTGCGGGTGGGTGACGGCCGTCTGGCCAACGAGACGCGATCGCTGTTCGAGATCGGCATCGTGCGCGACGTGCACCGCATCGCCGCGGCCCTCATCGCCGCCCAGGCCACGGGCTCGCCGGCCTCGAGCGTGATCTGTCGCGAGGAGCACGCCCACCTCGTTCACGACGACGGCACGGTCGAAGAGACGGCGATCGCTGCCTCGACCTAGCGGGGTAGGGTGGCGCCTCGTGCGAGGTCCCGAGCGACAGCAGGAGATCTACCTCGGCGGAGTGAGCGGGCGCAAGCCACGCATTCCGACCGACGCCGTGAAGCTCGAGGAGCACGCTCACAAGCTCCTGTCCGAGGAGGCGTTCGCCTACATCGCCGGCGGGGCCGGCGCCGGACGCACGATGGTGGCCAATCGCGATGGCTTCGACGCCTGGCACATCGTCCCGCGCATATTGCGCGACGTCGGCGAGCGCGACACCAGCATCGAGTTGCTCGGCAAGCCGCAGGAGTTCCCGTTCGTGCTCTCGCCGATCGGCGTGCTCGAGATGGCGGACCCTCAGGCTGACCTCGCCGTGGCGCGCGCGGCGCG
>JBBJNU010000237.1:0-2847 GCA_037721005.1 Thermoleophilaceae bacterium
AAGCCCTGGTGGCTCTCCCGGTCGTACTCAGAGAGGCCCTGGTCACGACACCAGGCCAGCACGGACTCGCGCGTCGCGTCCACGCGCTCTGAGGCGAGGATGTCCTCGGCGATCGGGTCGATCACGTCCCAGCGGCCGGGGCGGTGAAAGCCGAGCGTGAGCTCACCGGAGTCGCTGCGCCCGAAGGAGTACTCGACCTTGTTGCGATAGCGCCACGGCTCGACCGCGGGCACGATCGGCTGCACCGGAGGCTCCTCGAAACCGCCGAGGCGGGTGAGGGCATCGCGCACCTGGCGCTCTTTCTCCTCGAGCTGGCGCTCGTAGGGCAGAACCTGCCACGGCGCGCCGGGGTGCGCGCTGCGCGGCTCGATGCGGTCGGCGCTCGGCTCGAGCAGCTCCACCAGGCGAGCCTCGGCGAACGAGCGCTTGGCCTTCTCGATCCGGGCCCGCACCCGGTCGCCGGGCACCACGCCGCGAACGAAGACCACGAAGCCCTCGGCCCGCCCCACGCCCGCCCCACCGTGGGCGAGCGAGTCGATGGTGACCTCCACCTCCTCGCCGCGCTTCGGGCGAGGACGCTGGGCTGTGGGGTTCGAAGTCATCGCCTTCATGCTGGCAGGCCGTCGCCCGACCAGACGATCGCCCAGTCAGCCTGCGAGCTGGCGCATCAGGCCCACGGTGTCGGTGAGGCCGCGATGCTCGACGATCTTTCCGTGCTCGATACGAAGGAGGTCGATGCCGGTCACGGCCACGCGCCTGCCGGTGGGCGCCACGCCCATCACCTGGCCCTGGTGGGTGCCGGTCAGCGTGGTGGCCACCGCCACGCGATCGCCCTCGGCCACCAAGTCGTCGATCGTGACCTCAGCGTCGGGAAACGCCTCGCCGAACATGGCGAAGAACTGCTTCACGCCGGCCAGACCGGGCGGGAAGCCCGGCGGGTTGTTGTGGCTCTCGAACTCCGGGGAGAAGAACGAGTCGACGGTGTCGGGGTCCCGCGAGTCGAGAAGCGCCCGGTGAAGGCGCTCCACGAGGTCGCGGTTGCCCGAAGCGCTCAGGCCAGTTTCTCGCCGATGGCGTTCAGGACCGTCTTGCGGTTGGCGTGCCGGCGCTCGTAGTCGCGCACCTTGCGCAGCTCGGCGGGGCTCAGACCGTTGAGGCGGCCCTGAACCTGCGCCACGGTCAACTCGTCGTACCCGATGATCGGAAAGCTCGGACCGAGGCCGGCCACGCGGCGTGCCCTGTCGGCCTGGGCGATCACGGGGTCGGCACGGTCCACGGCCTCCTTGCGGGCGCGGGTGGTCGCCCCCTCTACGCCCTGCCGCGCACGACGAGCGGCGTCGGTGCCCTTGCGCAGCGGTGTGGTGGTGCGCTCGATCTCGTCGCGCCCGCGGCCCAGCAGCTGCTCGAGGTCGCCGAGCACGTCGTTGGTCTGCCTGCGGCCGCGGTCGATCAACGCGGCAACCAGTTCCTGTGCGTCGTCGGCCGTCACGCGCCCGCGGGTCACGGCGTCGCTCACCGCTTCCTCGATTCGCTCGCGCGTGAGCATCACCAGGCCCAGCGGGTCGATGAGGTTCTTGGAGATCGCCTCGCGCATCTCCTCCGCGCTCTTGGCCGAGATGTCCGGGCTCGAAGACTCCCGAGTGCGCGCCGCCTGCTTCGCGCTGGCCGAGCGCTCGGACTTTGCGCGCGTGGCCGCGCCCTTCTTTGCGGCCGTCGATCGCTTGGTGGCCGCGCGCTTGCGCGTCTGGGCCCCCTTCTTGGCGGCTGCGGAGCGCTTGGTCTGAGCCGTGCCCGTGGTGGAATTCGCCCGCGGGTTCGAGGACTTCGCCTTCGCCTTCGGCTTCGAGCCCCCGCCGCTCTTCGCCTTACCCGGCCCCTTCTTTGCGCGCTGCTCGGCCATCGCTGCTCTCCCTTCGCTCTCGAAACCCTCAGGGGGACTATCTCATGCCGAACGAGGCGATGACAGGCGCATGGTCTGAGAGTTGCAGCGCCAGCCCGTGCGGGCCCGGCGCCTGACGGGCGGCAGCCGGAAGCGCGCGCGGCGCCTCGAGCACGTCGAGCCCCCGTGCGAGCACGTGGTCGATCGAACGCGGCGCGGTGGGTCGTCCGAGGCCGTAACGGCGTTCGAGCTCCGCGAACGCGGCGGGCTCTTCGGAGGGCCTCAGGTTGAGGTCCCCGCCCAGCACGAGCGGGTCCCCGCCCGCGAAGCCCAACGCCCGCTCGGCCGCAACCATCACCTCGCCCGCACCCTGGCCGGTCTCGGGCACAGACAGGTGCACACAGGCCACCGCGCAGCGCACGCCCTCGCCCAGATCCACTCGTGCGAGCAGCAGGCGACGGCGCTCGGGCCGGCGGGCAAGGGTAAGCCTCTCCAGCGCGACAATTCGCCGTGGGGCGCGCACGAGCACGATGTTCGAGCCGCCTTCGTTGGACGCGATGAGGTCGGGGTTGAGCGCGCCGAACGCGGCCCGTAGTGGGGCCAGGGTGTTGCGCGAGGTGAGGGCGAGGGCCCCACTGGCCCCGCAGCGGCGTGCAAGCGGCGCGAGCCAGGGCGGCGGAGCCTCCTGCAGCAGGGCGACGTCCCACTCCCAAGAGTCGATGAGCGTCGCGAACTCGGCCAGGAGTGGGCGGTTCACCTGCGCGTACCTCGTTCCCCTCTCCGTGGTGCGCAGCAGGCGCGAGCGCCAGGTGTGCAATCCGCGCTCGGGCGCGCGATCGCGCCCGTGATAGAGGTTCCAGGTGAGGACTCTCAGCCGCTGCGTGTCAGCGAGAGGCACGCCGGCCCGATCCGGGAGGAGCGCAGCCGGATCCGGGAGGAGCGCAGCCGGATCCGGGAGGAGCGCAGCC
>JBBJNU010000238.1:0-2815 GCA_037721005.1 Thermoleophilaceae bacterium
CTTAGGTCCTGTTCCCGAATTGGAGTTCCTGCTTCAAGCGTCGGGAGTAGGAGGGCTGGCCGGACTGCTCGTTGCAGGCCGAGCTCGTCGCCGCCCTGGGGCCCTCGACAGCTTCACGATCACTAGCCGCTGGACTGTTTCCGGCGGTGTCGTGGGCCTGGTGATCCTCACCCTGGGCTTGGTACGGTGAACGCGTGAGTAGGCGCGACCTGATGATCCTGCTTCCGGTAGCCGTCCTCGACGCGATTGTGCTCAACGTGATGGCCGAGGCTTGGAACTGGAGCCTGGATGAGCTGTTCTGGCCAACCGCCGCAGCCATCATCGTCTCGGGAACCCTGATGTGGCATGTGGACTGGTCGCGCTTCCGTCGCCGGTCGGCCCCGACGAAGCACCCTTAGACCTCCACGGCCACTTCGCCGGCCAGGGCGAAGGGCGGCGCCAGCTCGATGTGGTCGCCGCTCCAGAATCGCCCCGGGTCGTACCAGCCGGCCGGGCGCTGGGACGGCAAGAGGCCCATGTGCTGGTAGGTGGACGCCACCAGCTCGGCGCAGTAGATCGTCTCCAGCGCGGACGACTGTCGCCGCCAGCGGCCGGCGACCCACTGCCGGGCCAGCCGGGGCATGGTCGGGAACGCCAGGCCGTCATAGCGGTGTATGGCCTCCATGAGGCGGTCTTCGTGGTCGCGCTCGATCGTCCCCTGAAGCTGACGCGTCCAGGCGCGTTGTCCGTACCGATCGTGCCAGGTGGCCACGGCGTCGCCCAGCTTGTGCAGCTGGACTCCTCGCTGGCGCTGGCCGGTCCACACGTCCGGCAGCGACCGGCCCAGCTCGGCGTGCCAGAGGAGAGGAGGCAGGTCATCGAGGGCCACCACCATCCCCACGTGATTGATTGGGCTGTTGGTCACGGTCTGAATCGCACGATCGGCGAACGTCCGCCCGCGAAACAGCCACACGTCCCCACTCGCGGCGGCGGCGAGTGCCTCATCGAGCGCAAGCGCCCCAGGCCTCACGGGCCTAACCTACGCCAGCGATGCGGGTGCCCTGGAAGCTTGTCGGCCTGGCCGGCCTGGCCGGCGTGGCTGCCACCGGCGCGGTGGTCGCGCGCAAGCGCCGCGAGCATCACGACCTCGACCCGGAGGAGTTGCGCGAGCGGCTGCACCAGCGTCTGGCGGAGGTGCCCAAGGAAGCGGGCACCGCCTCAGCCCCCGGGCCGTAGAACCTCTAGCCCGCCTTCCGGAGTGCCCAGCAGCGCCTGCTCCGCCATCCCGATGAACAGGCCGTGCTCGACTACGCCGGGCACCCGCCGGATTTCGGAATCGAGCGCTTCCGGGTCGGCGTCGGGGGCCAGCGGGCAGTCGAGGATGAGGTGCCCTTCGTCGGTTACGTAAGGCTCGCTGTCGCTCATGCGCAGCGCGGCCCCGGGCAGCAGCGCCGAGAGCCGGCGCGCGGTGTCCTGCCAGGCGAAGCGCACGACCTCCACGGGAAGCCGAAAGCCCTCGCCCAGGCGGTCGACCTTCTTGGCGGTCTCGGCCACGACCACGAACCGCCGCGACGCGGCGATCACGATTTTCTCTCGCAGCAGCGCACCTCCGCCGCCCTTGATGAGCCGCAGCCGGGGGTCGATCTCGTCGGCGCCGTCGATGGCCAGGTCGAGGGCGAAGGAGCCGTCGAGCGCCACCACCTCCATACCCGCCTCGCGCGCCCTCGCGTCCGTGCGCTCCGAGGCCACTGCCACGCGTAGAGGAGGTGTGTCCTCGTCGCGCTCGGAGAGCAGCTCCATCACCCGCCAGACCGCTCTCCCCGAGCCGAGGCCGATGGTCATGCCCGGCTCGACCAGATCGACCGCCGCGCCAGCGGCCGCTTCGCGAGCGGGAGAGTGGTCGTCGTTGGTCACGAAACGAAGCCTCTCACACGCCCACTACACTGCTTACAACTAGTTAGTAACTATGGAGAGTGAAGTCATGGAAACCCTGCTTCTCGTACCCGTCGACGACTCGGTCGTCTTTCCCAACATGACAGTCACGCTGACGATCGATGTCGGCAGCGAGGAACGCGTGCTCGTGGTTCCCCGTAAGGACGATGCCTTCGCCAGCGTGGGCACGATCGCCGAGGTGGCGGAGCACATACGCCTGCCCGGCGGAGGCCACGCCGTGGCGCTGAGCGGGCTGCACCGCGGCGTAGCCGGCGCGGCACACACCGACGCCTCGGGCGAACTGCGCGTGGAGGTCACCCCTCACCCCGATGAGGAGCCCGTGGACGGCAAGACCCGCAACCTCGAGCGCGAGTACCGCGCGGTTGTCGAGGAGATTCTCGAGCTGCGCGGGGACGACGGGCGCATCGCCGCCTTCGTGCGCTCGATCACCGAGCCGGGGGCCCTGGCCGACACTTCGGGCTACTCGCCCGACATCGGCTATGCGGACAAGGTCGAGCTGCTCGAGACCCTGGACGTGACGAAGCGCCTCGAGCGGGCACTCGAGCTTCAGAAGGAGCGCCTGGCCGAGATGCAGGTGCGTAAGCGGATCCGCGACGACGTTCAGACGGGCGCCGAGAAGCAGCAGCGCGAGTACTTCCTGCGCAAGCAGATGGAGTCCATCCGCAAGGAGCTGGAAGAGGACGACGCCTCGGTGGTCGACGAGTACCGCAAGAAGATCGAGGACGCCGAGATGCCGGACTCCGTGCGCGAGCAGGCGGAGAAGGAGCTCGGCCGCTTCGAGCGCATGGGCGAGCAGTCGGGCGAGAGCTCGATGATCCGCACCTACCTCGACTGGCTGATCGCCGTGCCGTGGGCGCAGCGCTCGGACGAGCTGCTCGACCCG
>JBBJNU010000239.1:0-2802 GCA_037721005.1 Thermoleophilaceae bacterium
CCTCCTCGGGCGCATCGCCTGGATCGAGTCGCTTCATCCGGCCCGGGGGGCGAGGCTGCGCAGCCAGTTCACGCGTATCGTCTGGGACCGCCATGGCGCCGCGTGAAAGGCGGATCCATCGTAGTCGCGCCCGCGTCGCCGGCGCTCAGGCCGTCTGCGCCACCCGGTCGGCGCCGCAGCGCAGCCCGAACGCCTGCGCGATCAGCTCGTAGCTGCGCTCGCGGGCGGCGTGGGAGTGGGTGACCGTCACGACGATCACCTCGCTCGCTCGGTACTCCTCCGCGATCGTCTCCAGGCCGGCGCGCACGGTCGTGGGGGAGCCGAGCACCATCCGCCGCGTCGGAGGGGTCGCGGGGCCGTCCCCTTCCTCCAGGTGGCGCAGCGCCCGCTCGACCGGAGGCACCGGGATGGGCGTCCCAAGGCGGGACATCTGTGCGCACATCCGCACGCTGGCGGCGAGCCGGTGGGCCTGCTCGTCGGTGTCGGCGCAGATCGCCGCGACGGACACGGCGACCTGCGGAGCGGGGAGGCGCTCGCAGCCCGCGAAGCTCTGGCGGTAGAGGTGGGCGATCTGCGCGCCCGCCGGGTTGATGAAGTCGCCGAAAGCGTAGGGAAGGCCGAGTTGCCCGGCCCAGAGCGCGCTCTCCAGCGACGAGCCGAGCAGCCACGGCTCGGGACGCCCGGGAAGCCCGGGCAGCGCCGCGAGGCCCGCGAAGCGGCGATCAGGCGGCGGGCGATCGTCGAGGTAGGCCACCAGCTCGGCGAGCTGGTCGGGGTAATCCTGGGGGTCGGGCACGCGCCGGTCGCGTTGCAGAGCGTGAGTCGTGACCGCGTCGGCGTCGGCCCCACGGCCGAGACCGAGGTCAATCCGCCCCGGGAACAGCCCGCCCAGCACACTGAAGGTCTCCGCCACCTTGCGGGGGCTGTAGTGGTGCAGCATCACGCCGCCGCTGCCCACCCGGATCCGGTCGGTGGTCGCCGCGATCGGACCGATCAGGGCCTCGGGGGCCGCGCCGGCGAGCATCGGCGTGGCGTGATGCTCGGCCACCCAGAAGCGGTGATAGCCCAGCCGATCGGCGAGCGCAGCGAGGTCGAGCGTACGCTCGAGCGCCTGCGCCCCTGTCGAACCCTCGGCGATCGGGGACTGATCGAGCACGCTGAGACTAAGCGGGCCGACGCCCTCGGCGGAGTCTTGACGGGACGCGGGCATGGCCGCGTCCGAGGGTAGGTGTTCCAGGGCCGGCGCGATGCCGCAGATCTCCTGAACCGGCAACACCTCGACGCAACTGGCGTATGCTGTGTGTCCGTGACACATAGCGTCAAGGACACCGCCGCCCGCGTCGGGCTCCCGAGCCGCACGCTGCGCTACTACGATCGCATCGGGCTGGTCTGCCCGCCGCGGACCGCGTCCGGCTACCGTGCCTACGGGCCGGAGGAGGAGGGCAGGCTGCGCTTCGTGCGCCAGGCCAAGGGGCTCGGCTTGGCGCTCGAGGAGATCCGTGAGCTCATCGCGGTCGCCGAGCGGGGCTGCTGCTCAGAGGTCGCTCCCGAGGTCGAGCGACTGCTGGACGACAAGATCGCCGCGATCGAGGCGCAGGTGACCGAGCTCGGCGCGTTTCGTGAGCGCCTAGTCGCTTTCCGGACGGGCAGTGGCTGCGGCTGCAGCGGTCACGACGCCTTCTGCGGCTGCTTGAACGACGCGGTGCCCGCTGACGCGTAGGACGGGTCCCGCAGCCAAGCTACCAAAGGTTAGACGCCCATTACACGAATCGCCGCGAACCAGATGGGTTGGCGCGCCTGCGTTTACAGGGAGAGTTTGGTGAGGTTCGTCCGGCCGGAAGATTGCAGGTGTGAACTGCGCGGCGCGGGCGAACCTCGAGGCCGATGGAGCGCGAGCCGATCGAGCTGGTTATGCGGCCGCGTACTCGACCGCGGGCGCGAGCAGCTCCGGACGGTAGACCTGCTCGGCGGCGAACGGGGAGAGCCCATGGGTCGCGGCGGTGTGCTCGATGGTGGTCTCCCAGCGGGCGGCGTGCATCGCTCCCGGCGCGCCGCCGTCGAAAGCGTAGGGCTCGTACAGGGCCCAGTTGTCGAGGATGTGCTGCTCGGAGACCTTGGGGAAGCGGCGGCGGAAGGCCGCGAGCCCGAGCTCGGGCTGGTCGAGCTGGAGCTGGTGGCCGGCGGCGAGCGCGTCGCGCATCCGCGTCACGAGCTCGAGCGGGAGGCGGTCGGCCGCCAGCAGACCGGTCGAGTAGGTCTTGATGTCAAGTGGGATCGTTCGCACCGCATAGCCCTTCTCGACGCGGTAGAGGGTCATGTCCATCCACGTGGGGATCACGTCGACCTCACCGCTCAGCAGCGCCGCGTCGGCGTCGGGGCCATCCACCAGCACGGACGGATCGAGACCCATGAAGGACATCGCGCCCATGTACTCCTGCGCGAACCACGGCATGCTCCACCGCGCCGCCCGTGTGCCCTGGAGATCGGCGGGAGACTGGAACCGGGAGTCCTCGCGCACGATGGCGGTGATCGGGTTGCGCTGATGGCACACCGCCGCGAAGCGGGCCCCAAGGGCTCCGCCCAGCTCCGTCTGAGCGGCCAGCACGTAGGGGACCGCGGTGAACGCGAAGTCCGCGTACCCAGAGGCAACCGCCTTGGGGCGCACCGCGAAGCCCTCCAGCGTGTAGTCCGTCGCCTTAGCACAGTCGAGGAACTCGACCTCGAGCCCCTGCTCCGCGAACAGGCCACCCTCCGCAGCGGCGAACGCCGGCAGGTGCACCCCGCTCACACAGGTCCGACACC
>JBBJNU010000049.1:0-10711 GCA_037721005.1 Thermoleophilaceae bacterium
TCGATTGGGCGAGCACCGAACGAGGCTCTCAGAGGAGCGCAGCCCAATCGTCGATCGGGCGAGCACCGAACGAGAATTCACTCGCGGTTCTTCTCCCAGATGATGCGAAGGCCCTGCAGCGTGAGGAGATCGTCAACCTCGTCGATCTGCTCGCAGTGGGGCACGATGGCCGCCGCGAAGCCGCCCGTGGCAATCACCGTGGCCTCGTCGCCAAGCTCGTCGCGCAGGCGCCCCACGAGGCCGTCCACCTGGCCGGCGTACCCGAACACCACCCCCGACTGGATCGCCTCGAGCGTGCCTCGACCGATCGCTGCCCTGGGGGCCTCGAGCCTCACCTTGGGGAGAGCGGCTGCGCGCTGGCTAAGCGCCTCGAGCGATATCTCGATTCCCGGCGAGATCACTCCACCCAGGTATTCGCCCTCCCGAGAGACCACGTCGTAGTTGATGGCGGTGCCGAAGTCCACGGCGATGCACGGCCCCCTCACGCGGTCGTAGGCAGCCACGGCGTTCACGAGGCGATCGGCGCCGAGCTCGCGCGGGTTGTCGATGCGGATGGCCATGCCGGTCTTCATCGAGGGGCCCACGAGCGCGCCCTTGCCGTCGAGGTAGCGCAGCCGCACCTGGTCGTACTCCTGCGTGAGGGCCGGCACCACGCAGGACACCACCGTGGCATCCACGTCGCGCAGGCGCAGGTCACTCAGCCGCAGGAGCGCGCTGAGCACGAGGGCCAACTCATCGGCGGTGGCGGCGCGCGTCGTATGGAAGCGCCAGTGCTCGAGAAGGTCCTCGTCGCGGAAGAGGCCCACGTGGGTCTGGGTGTTGCCGACGTCGATGGCGAGGAGCATGTGAGGCGATTATCCCCCGCCAACCGCTGTCAGGCAACGCGAGCGCGGCTACCCTCGTTGGCGCAGGGCATAAACGAAGCGGGGAGACGAAGTGAGTCAGATCGTGGGGAGGTGCTCGCGGCGCGGGCTCATGGCGGTGACTGTTGCGTGCGCGGTGGCGCTCGTGGCGCCGGCCGGTTCGAGCGCGGCGATCGACACCGTGTTCGGGACGATCGCGTGTGCGCCGCAGGAGGGCGTGCGCTTCTGCCAGGGCACGAACCCCACCCGCGTGAAGACCTTTGACGGCGTACCTCTCGACGTGAACGTGACCCTTCCCGCCACCGGCGACGGTGGCTTCCCGCTGGTCGTCACCCTGCACGGCTACGGCGGCTCGAAGAGCGGGCTGGACGCCGCCTCCAAGCGCTATGCGGCCAAGGGCATCGCGGTGCTCTCCTACACCGCGCGCGGATTCAACGGCTCCTGCGGCACGCTCCCCAACCGCAACGACCCGGGCTGTCTCACGGGCTGGCTGAGGCTCGCCGACTCGCGCTTCGAGGCACGTGACACCCAGCACCTGGCGGGGCTGCTGGCCGACCAGGGCGTGATCGACGGCCAGAGGGTGGGCGTGACCGGCATCTCTTACGGCGGCGGCCAGAGCGTGGAGCTCTCGGTGCTGCGCGACCGCATCCGACTGCCCAACGGCACCTACGCCCCGTGGGTGAGTCCGGCGAAGCAGCTCCCGATGCGCATCGCCGCCACGGCTCCGGTGATCCCATGGTCGGACCTCGTGTACTCGCTCGTGCCCAACGGGCGAACGCTCGACTACACGGTCACCGACGCCGACGACAACCTGAAGCCCATCGGGGTGCTGAAGACCTCGTTCGTGGCCGGCCTGTTTGCCCTTGGGCAAACCACGGGCTTCTACGCGCCCCCGGGCGTGGACCCCGACGCCGACCTCACCAAGTGGTACGCGCGGGTGAACGCAGGCGAGCCCTATGACGGGGAGCCCATGGCCGAGGACATCGTGAACGAGATATCGAGCAACCACTCGGGCTACTACCTCGACATGGACCGCCCGCCCGCCCCCACCCTCATCTCGAACGGCTTCACCGACGACCTCTTCCCCGTCGACGAGGCGGTGCGCTTCGCGAACAAGGTCGAGGCGAGGTTCCCGGGCACGCCGGTGGCTCAGCTCCACTTTGACTACGGCCACCAGCGCGGCACGAACAAGGGCCGGGGCAAGCCGGCCGACAACGCCCGCCTGCAGAGCTCCATCGAGGCCTGGTTCGACAAGCACCTCAACGGTGCGGACGTGCAGACGCTCGAGGGCGTGGAGGCCCTCACCCAGACCTGCCCGGCCGAAGCGCCCTCGGGTGGCCCGTTCAACGGCCCGAACTGGCTCGACCTGAGTCCGGGCGAGGTCTCCTTCGTGGAGAGAGCCGCCAAGACCGTGCTTTCTGGTCCGCGCGACCCGCAGGTGGACCGGGCGGTGGACCCGATCGCAGCCGGCAATAACCCCTGCGCCACCACCTCCGCCGCCGACCAGATGGGCACGGCCACCTACCGCCTCCCCAAGGCCGAGGGCGACGGCTACACGCTGCTCGGCTCACCCACGGTGATCGCCGATCTCACGGTGACCGGGGTGAACGCAGCGCTGGCGACCCGCCTGTGGGACGTTGCGCCCGACGGCTCGCGCCAGACCCTGGTGGCCCGTTCGCTCTACCGCCCGAACACGAGTGGACGCCAGGTGTTCCAGCTGCATCCGAACGGCTACCGCTTCGCGCCGGGGCACACGGCCAAGCTGGAGGTCCTCGGCACCGATAACCCCTACGGGCGCACCCCGAACGGCCAGTACCAGGTGGCGGTGTCGAACCTCGAGCTGCGCCTGCCGGTGGCCGAGCGCCCCGGCTCCTCGCCTCAGGTTGGCGGCCCCGCCCCGTCCCCGCTTCCGCCGGGGGCGACTCCCGTGGGCGGGGTCACGACCGTGTCGCTCGCCTCGACCCGCCCGTCGCGGGCCCGCTCGCGCACGTCGGCCAAGGCCCGTGGCCGTGTTAACAAGGAGCGCTACCGGGTGAGGGTGACCGGCCGGGTCGGCCGCCGCGAATCGGCCACGGTAACGGCGCGGGACTGCCGTGGCCGCGTGGTGATCGGCGTGCGCAGCGCCAAGCGCCGGGTGGTCCGTCGCACGGTGCGCCTGCGGCGCGACTGCAGCTTTTCTCGCAGGCTCGTCTTTCGCTCGGCGCGAATCTCGCGCACGCAGCGCCGACGAGGCGCTCGGGCGCGGTTGCGGGTGGTGGTTGCCTTCCGGGGCAACACGGAGATGAGCGCATCCCGAGACCTCACGCGGGCGAGACTGCGCCGCGGCGGGTGATCCGCCTCTACCACGCTGCATTCTCGACCAACTCCGAGAGGGTCCGGTTGGCCCTTGCGTACAAGGGACTGGAGGCGGAGTCGGTGCTTATCGAGTACTCCGACCGGACGCTCGTCCAGCAGGTGAGCGGCCAAGGTCTGGTGCCGGTCCTCGAAGAGGACGGCGTGGTGGTGCACGACTCGCACGCGATCCTGCGCCACCTCGAGGAGCGCCATCCCGATGCGCCGCTCTTCCCGCCCGGACCGGCGCAGCAGGCGGAGCTCGACGTCTTCCTCGAATGGTTCGACCACGTGTGGAAGATCGCCCCGAACGCGATCGAGGCCGAACTGGGGAATACGCCGCCGGACGCCGGTCGCATCGAGGAGCTCTCGGGCGACATGCAACGCCACCTCGACCTGTTCGAGCAGTTGCTCACCGGCCGCGACCACCTCTTGGGCGACTCGCTCACGGCTGCTGACCTTGTTGCCTTCCCTTTTCTGAAGTACGCGAGGCCAGACGAGGCCGAGGACGATGAGCTCTTCCATGTCGTGCTCGACGAGCACCAGTCACTCGGCGGCAGGCCTCGGCTCGCAGCGTGGATTGAGCGCGTGGACGCGCTGCCGCGGGCCTAGTCCGGCTCGTTCGGGCGCCGGTGCAGCGCTAGCCGCAGCGCCTGCTCGTCGGTGAGCGACACCGTGCGGCAGTCACCGCACGCCAGGCACCGGCACTCGGCCTCGGCCGCCCATCGCTCGGGCCTCAACACGAACTCCACGTGGCCCGACAGGCATAGTCGGCAAGCCAGCGAAGCCTCGACCAGCACCGACGAGTCGTCTCCGCGGAACAGAAGCGACTCCGGTGCCATGGGTACAGCATCCCGTACGGGGCAAGCGCCAGACCTCAGTCGGACCGAGGAAGGAGGGGCTCGAGCCGCGTGACCCGCTGGTCGCGCACCGCGTCGAGCATGGGCGCCAGCGCAGTGCCGTCCGGTAAGCGCAGCTCGGGGTCGAGCTCGAGCAACGGCTCGAGCACGAACCGGCGGTTGGGGATTGCGGGATGGGGCAGCACCATCCGCTCGGAGCGGTGCTCGACCCCGTCCACGAGCAGGACATCCACGTCGATCGGTCGTGGGCCGTGCTTCTCAGCACCCGGTGCGCGTCCGCCATCACGTTCCACCGCCTTGCAGACGCCGAGCAACTCCTCGGGACCGAGCGAGGCCTCGACACTCAGACAGGCGTTGAGGAAGTCCGCTTGGTCGAGCACCTCGCCCTGGGGAGCGGTCTCCCAAACCGACGAGGCCTTGAGCACCTCCACGCCGTAACGCCCCAGGGCTCGCGTGGCGGCGCGTAGGGCGGCCAGGCTGTCCCCCTCGTTCGAGCCGAGACCCAGGTAGGCCAGCACCTGCCGCTCAGTCGCCCGCGCGAGCGCCGAGGCTCTCCACCAGGTGGAGCAGTTCCAGCGGGCTGAACGGCTTGGTGAGAAAGAGGTCGGCGCCCGCGTCTTCTGCCTCGCGCTCGGCGCCCCCGCCCGACGCCGCGGTGAGCATGACGATCGTGGCGTCGGCTATGTCCGGATCGGCGCGCATGCGCCGGCAGGCCTCGAAGCCGTCCATTCTCGGCATGTCGATGTCGAGGAACACCACCTGGGGGTTCTCACGCCCAGCCACCACCACGGCCTCGTAACCGTCGGCGGCCTCGGCCAGCTCGAAGCCCGCAACGTCCTCGAGGGTCGTGGCGATCAGCTTGCGGATGAAGGGATCGTCGTCGACGATCAGGACGCTTGGCGACATGCCGGCCCAGTCTCCTACACGTCTGATTGGCGGATGCGCTCGATCACGTCGTCGGCTATCTCGTCGAGCGCCGTGACCACCGCGGGGTCGAACTGCGAACCGGCCATCCCCCGGATCTCCTCGCGCGCTTCGGCGAGCGGGGAGCCCGGCCGGTACGGCCGGTCGGTGGTGATGGCGTCGAGGGTGTCCGCTACGGCGAACACGCGGTCGGCAAGGGGGATCGCTTCGCCCGCGAGGCCGTCGGGGTAGCCGCTGCCGTCCCAGCGTTCGTGGTGGTGGCGCACGATCTCCGCGGCCTCGGCCAGCGACTCGATGCCGCGCACGATCTCGTACCCGATCTCGGGGTGACGGCGCATGAGCACGCGCTCCTCCTGGCCCAGGCGGTCGGCCTTGTGCAGGATGCCGTCGGGAATCGCCACCTTGCCCACGTCGTGCAGCAGGAAGCCGAACTCCACCTGGGGATTGGCGGCCAGCTGGGGGTCAACCCGGCGAGCGAGTTCGAGCCCGTAGGCGGCTACCCGCGCAGCATGGGCGCCCGTGTACGTGTCGCGCGCCTCGACCGCGTTGGTGAGGGCCCTCACCGTGTCCACGTAGGACCCGCGCAGCTCTTCGGCGCGCGCTCGTTCGGCTTTGAAGGTCTCGCGGAGGTCCGACGCGTAACGCTCGAGCTGGCGCTCCTTGTCCTCGGCTTCTCGCGTCTGAACGTCGAGCTGTTCGCGGAGTCGGTCGAGCTCGGTGCTCGAGTCATCCTTGCGGCCGGCTGCAACGGTGTGCTCCATACCCCTCGGACAGGCTAGCCGGGCGGTCCGCTTTCCACGCCCGCGGGGCTGTCGAGGTCCTGACTGAGGGTGGCGAGAACCGCTTCGGCGGCGTCATCGATCGACACCGCCCTCACGCCCGTGTGAGCCACCCCGCTTGCCGGCTCCCCGTTCTCGGAGAACAGCAGCACCGCCTGCCCGAGCCGCCGCCCGCGCAGGTCCACGCTCCGCACCACGGATTCCGGGCTCCGGATACCGGCATCCACGAGGGCGACCTCATAGCGCCGGCTCTGGCAGGCCTGCGCAGCGGCCGCGCCGCTCGTGACCCATTCGTGGTCGAGGCCAAGGCGCACCAGCATCGGCTCCAGCCTGGGGCGCACCGAGGAGCGCCCGACCACGAGCAGGCGCGTGCGTCCGGCCAGCACGGCCGAACCCAGGGCGTCGGCGAGCTGGTCGGGATCGATCGGCTTGGCCACCTTCCACTCGCCGAAGATCGCCTGGTGATGAGACACGATCGAGACCACCACCACCGGCGTGCCGTAAAGCTCCGGGTCGGCGCGCAGCGTCCGGAGCACGTCAAGCCCCGACTCGCCCTCCATGAGGATGTCGAGAGTGAGCGCGTCGAAGTCCTCCTCGCGCAGGCGCGCGAGGGCCGCCTCCCCGGTGGTGGCTATCTCGGTCTGCACGTCGTAATGGGCCAGGTGGGCGCAGATCACCTTCGCCACGTCGTCCTCATCATCCACCACGAGCACCTTCGTTCCGCGGATCGCGTGGCGGGGGGCGTCCTGAGCGTCGCGCTCGGGCTCGGCCGGCAGGCGCACCGTGAACGCCGTGCCTTCGCCGACCTCGCTGCGAACGTCGATTGAGCCGCCCTGCAGCTCCACGAGCGACCTCACGATCGAGAGGCCCAGCCCCGTGCCCGTGCCGCCATCGTCGCGGCGCACGAAACGATCGAACACACGCTCGAGGTCCTCGGCGCTCATGCCGCGCCCGGTGTCGCTCACGGTCAGTTCCAGCTGGGGCGATACCCGGTCGGCCACCACGGTGATCTTGCCTCCCTCGCTGGTGTACTGGTGGGCGTTGGACATCAGGTTGGTCACGATCTGCCTCACCCGCACCGGGTCCGCCAGCGCCAGGGGAAGCCCCGGTGGCAGGTCGAGCTCGAGCCGCTGGTCCTTGGCCTCCACGCGCGGCCCCATGAGCGCCGCAACCTCACGAATCAGCTCGGAGAGATCGAAGAGCCGCGGATGCACCTCCATCCGGCCGGCCTCGAGCCGGGCCACGTCGAGAAGGTCGTTTACGAGATCGACCAGCCGATCGGTGCTTTGCAGGATCACCCCCACGAACTCCCGCTCGCGGGCGCCAAGGGCGTCCGAGCGCTCGAGTAGCTCCACGAAGCCCTTGATCGAGGTCAGGGGGCTGCGCAGCTCATGCGATGCGGTGGCCACGAAGTCCGACTTGATCCGGTCGAGCCGGGCCCGTTCCGTGATGTCGCGCAGCGTCCAGACCACGCCGTCGCCCTCCTGGCTGCCGAGCCGGGCGGCCGTGATCGACAGGGTGCGCGACTCCTCGTCGATCACCACCTCTCCGGCCAGCGCTTCGTCCAAGCTGGGCAGCGGGCTGTGATCACCGGTCGCCTGCGTCCCTACCTTCAGGTCGGGCACGATCTCCTCCGCCCGCGGGTTCACAGCGGACACGGTGCCGTCCGCTTCGCACACAACCAGGGCGTCGCCCAGGCTCTCGATCGTCACCTGTAGCTTCTCGCGCTCGGACTCGATGCGCCGCTGAGCGCCTTGCAGGCGATCGGCCATCGTGTTGAAGGCGGAGTCCAGCTCTCGCAGCTCGAGGGGACCGTCGGGCTCCACCCGCTCGGACAGGTCCCCGGCCGCGAGGCGCTGCGTGGCGTTCACCAGGCTGTCGAGGGGCCGGCGTATCGAGGAGATGAGGGCGGCTATGAGGGCGAGCGCACCGGCCAGGGCGAGACCGCCGGCAAGCGCCGCCACGAGCAGCGCCGTGCGTGTGTCCCCGCGCACCGCATCGCGGGCGTTCGAGCGCCGGGCGCGCTGGCGGAGCGCGAGCGCGTCACCGGCGGACCGCGCCTCGCTGAACGACCGCGTCAGGCGGCGCGCCGGGGCCGTCCCGGTAACCGGGCGCCGGGCGACCGCCGCAAGACGGCGGACGCGGCGCTGCGCAGCCGCGCGCGAACGCACCCGACGCACACTTGCCCTGTCTCCGCGCGCGAGGCGCAAGGCCGCCGCGATCGTTCGCCCAAACGCACGCCGTGCCCGCGCGCGCGCCGCCGGCGCCCCCGGTCCGATCGCCACCAGCGCCGTCTCCTCGAGCACTCCCGCAGCCAAGATGCGCGACGCGGCCGACTCCAGCTCGTAGGTTCGGGCGAGCGTGTCCTCGTAGCCCTGACGAGCTGAGTACAGGTTGCCCATGGCCACCGCCGCGATGAGAGCCAGCACCAGCGTGAGACCCGCCAACGCAATCGTGAGCGTGGGTGCCAGGGGAAGACGGCCCAGGAGATCACCGGACGCCCCGCCGTGACCGCTGCCGTCAAGCTCGGAGCGCTTTACCATGGGTGGCGCATGAAGCTTGTCAGGAACTGGGGACGCCAAGCCGCGCGCGCTGTCGGGGCGTCGCTCATAGCGCCCCTCGTCCTACTTGGAGGCGCGGCGCTGGTGGCGGCAGGCGGCGGCGCGCTTGGGGGCCTCGGCTCCCTGGGCCAGATCGCGTCCGGTCCCTCCCTCCCGAGCACAGACCTCGCCCCCGCGCCTCGAAGCAGATCGCTCGGACCGGCGCAGGTCGTGGCTCTGGATCTGGGCTCGGGCACCCGCGCCTCGACGGCGCCGAAGGCCGCAGAGGCCGGCGTAGCGCCACCCTCGGGCGGCCCCGCTCCCCCACAGCCAGGGAACTCCCCCGGCGGCCGCGGGGTGGCCCTCGCTCCTGGTGGCCCACAAGGAGACGCCCCGCCCCGTCGGCCACTGACGAACAGGGGTAGCGCCCCCGCCCCGCCTCCACCCCGCGCCGCGCCACCGCCCGCCGCGCCTCCGCCCACGAACGTGGTTGGCAACGTGGTCGACGCCACCCGCGATCTCAGCGAGTCGCTCCCCGCGCCGGTCGGGCCCCCAGTCCAGAACACCGTCGATCCCGTGCTCGGGCCCCGCCAGTAGCCCCTAGGTCTCTCTCCACACCTCAACCGATACCTCCTCCACGGGCAAGGCCATCGGCGGCTCGGGCTTGGCCGCCTTTACCCGCACCGACTCGGTGGCGTAGCGATCGGTCAGCCGCTCGGCAATCGCCGCGCACAAGCGCTCCAGAGTCCGAAACGACCGCTCCTGAGCCGCCAGCGCCACCTGCTCACACACCTCGGCGTAGTCCACGGTGTCCTCGACGCGATCGGTCACGATGGCGTCGCAATCCGCCAGCTCGAGGGTCACGTCCACGACCAGGCGCTGGCCCACCTCCCGCTCGGCCTCCGTGACGCCGTGCCGCGTGTAGAGCGACAGGCCTGAGACCTCCACTGTCACCGTCGGGTCGGGCGCCTCGTCCTCTTCGTAGGAATCGTCGTCTTCGAGCCGGTCTTCGGGCTCGGGCGGCTCCTCGTCTCTCATCACGGCCTCCCTACCTTCGGGCGGCCGACGGTAGCAGCGGCCACCGTGAGGGCATCGGCCACCTGGGCCACGTCGTGCACGCGAAAGATCGACGCCCCGCGCTCGAACGCCATCACGTTGCTCGCGATGGTGCCGGGGAGCCTCTCCCACTCCGCCTTGCCTCCTGTGAGCTTCCCGAGAAAGCTCTTGCGCGAGGTGCCCACCACGACGGGCCGGCCTATCGCCACCAGCTCATCGAGGCGGCGCAGCAGCTCAAGGTTGTGATCGACCGTCTTCCCGAAACCGATGCCCGGATCGAGCCAGATCTTGTCCTCGGGCACACCTTGCGCCATGGCGAACTCCATTCGCTCTTCGAGGAATGCCTTCACGTCGGCGACCACGTCGCCGTAACGGGGATCGTGCTGCATCGTGCGTGGCTCACCGAGCATGTGCATGAGGCAGCAGGTGGCGCCGCGCTCGGCCACCAGGCCGGCCATCTCGGGGGTTGCCTGGAACGCGGTCACGTCGTTCACGATGGTCGCGCCCGCGTCGAGCGCCGCCTCGGCCACGGCGAGCTTCGCCGTGTCGATGGAGATCTGTTGGTCGGACCGATCGGCAACGAGCCCCTCGACCACCGGCACGACGCGAGCGAGCTCCTCGGCTTCGGCTACCGGCTCAGCACCCGGTCGGGTGGACTCACCACCAACATCGAGGATCGCCGCCCCTTCGGCGATAAGCCGCTTGCCGTGAGCGATCGCTGAGTCGGCATCGCCGAACTGACCGCCGTCAGAGAAGGAGTCGGGCGTCACGTTGATGACACCCATGAGGGTCGGAGGATTCATCGCCGTCAAGTATCGCTGGGCGTACGAGCGGCAGTGTCCGTGCGCCCGGGCTCGGAGCGTGGGCGGGATGGCAGGCGTGACTGCTTATCGCGCGAAGCGGTCGTGGCAGCTCTATGCTCCGCGCGTGGCAGGCGGTCCGTCCTATCCATTCACCCCTAAGTCGAACCGACACCTACTCGGGGGCCAGTTCTGGGCGGTTCCGCTTCGCGGCGGACGATTCGGTTGCGGACGCGTCATGCACCCTACATCGGCAATCGGCCCTCGCACGATGTTTACGGCGGTCTATGCGACTCGGTGGGCACGGCGCCGCCCGCACCAGCAGATCTAGCGAACCACGGAGTGCTAGCGCAGGGCAGCGCCCACATCAAGACGATCGTTCACACCGGTGGCCGGGTGCTCGGGTGTCGACCACTGCGGGCCGACAACCTGCAGCCAGATGAGGACCCCGAATCGACTTGGGGGTACGTCTTCATAGTCGCCCTCGCAGAACGCCACTTTGCTCGCTAGTGCACTGTCTCAAGAACGGCTTTACAGCGTCCTACTTTCTCGAGGATC
>JBBJNU010000050.1:0-10686 GCA_037721005.1 Thermoleophilaceae bacterium
GCCCCAAGCGAGAGGAGCGCAGCCCGATCGGTGATCGGGCGAGCACCGAACGAGGGTTTGCTACTGACCGATCTTCAGCAGCACGATCACGTTCGCGACGAACACGAGCGCGAAGCCCACGGTCCAGCGGTTGAGGTTGCGCTCCACGAGCGAGCCGCCGCCGAAGGGACCACCGCCCGAGCCCATCCCGAAGGCGCCCGAGAGCCCGGCGTCCTTGCCCGAGTGGAGCAGGATGAGCACGATCAGCGTGACCGCGAGGATGATCTGAAGGCCGCTGAGAATGGCTTCCACTGCCCGCGCAGGGTAGCGATCAGCCGCGAGGAAGCTGCCCCTCGGGAGGAGCGCAGGCCGGGCGCCGGCCGGCCGAGCACCCAACCGCTGTGCCTACTCCAGGGCGTCGAGGCGGCGGAGGATCTCGATCGCCTCGTCGCGCAGCTCG
Source organism: Thermoleophilaceae bacterium (assembly GCA_037721005.1). Taxonomy (GTDB): domain Bacteria; phylum Actinomycetota; class Thermoleophilia; order Solirubrobacterales; family Thermoleophilaceae; genus JAAYBF01. The sequence goes on from JBBJNU010000050.1 coordinate 440, forward strand.
CGGTCGACCGCGCGGTGGTCCTCACGGGAGAGCTTGCCCATCTCCCGGTCAAGCTCGGCGTCACGGATCTCGCGGTACTTGGCTTCCTTCGCCGCCTCGAGCTGGGCCTTCTCCGAGCTCTCGATGCTTTCGTCGGCGTTGCCGGTCACCAACGGCCGCAGCACCACGAGGGCGACGAGACCGGCGAGGAGCAGGAGGGCGAGGGCGTACTCCACGCGTTCGGAGGCTAGGCGCGGGCTCGCCCGGCGGTCCGTGTGGCGCTGGCCGAGCGCGAGGCGAACTGCGGCTGGGTAAGGGGTCGGGATGGACGGGTTGGGGTGCCTTTCAGGCATAGAGACAGAAAAGGCGCCCCAACCGCCTCGGGGACCGACCTCAAAGGCCGAAACCCCGACTCTTTACCCAGCCGCCGTTGGTCCGAGCCCGAGCACCTGTCCCGCGGCAGACAAGCGCAGCAACGCAGAGCCCCTACGCCCCCGACAGCTCCTTCCCCACCCGCGCGTTATAGAGCGACCTCACGCGCCGCACCCGTGCCTCGGGCGACGGCCATGCCGCGATGAGCGCGCCGAGGAGGAAGATCGCTCCGCCGATCCAGATCCACGACACGAGCGGCGAGACGATGGTTCGGAAGGTCGCCGGGGGCGGCTGCGTGCGGTAGCGCTCGGCGATGGCGGCGATGATCACCGCCTGAACGTCGGCGTTGGCATCGGCGAACTTGGCGTTGGCCTCGCGGATCGGCCCCTCCAGCGCCGAGATGTCGGGCCGCACGGCGGTCCAGAAGTCACGGGTGAGGCCCCAGCGCACGTCCACCTCGCTCGTGGCCTCCCCCTCGAAGTAGCGTCCGATGGTTCCCTTGGACGCGTCCCGCGTCGGGTAGAAGTTGCGCGACGGCGAGAGCACCTCCTCGTGGCCGTCCTTGTCGGTCACGCGCAGCACCGCGCCGAACGCGATAGGCGCGCCCGTGCCCGCGCCGTCGCCGCCGAGCCGGGCGGTGGCGCGCTCGTAGGTGACCGTGTAGTCGCCCGTGCGGAAGGTGTCTCCGGGTGACAGGCGGGAGTCGGTCTGGTGCACGAAGGCCGAAGAGCCGGCAACCCCGAGGAACAACACCGCGATGCCGGCGTGCACGATGTAGCCGCCGTAGCGCCGGCGGTTTCGGCCGAACAACCGCCCGAGCGCGAGCACCAGCCTCTCCCCCGTCATTGTGCGCCGCGCGGATGCGCCGCGCCACAGCTCCTGACTCACCACGGCAAGCACGAACGCGGTCAGGCAGAACATCACGAGGGCCGGCACGCTGTCCGCGGCGTCGGTGAGCACGACCATCGCCACCAGCGCCAGCAGCGTGAGAGCGACGGGAACTAGCAGCGTGCGCCGCAGCCCGGAGAGCGTGACCCGCCGCCACGCCACCATCGGCCCGATGGCCATTAGCAGGACGAGCACCAGCGCCAGCGGGGTCACGAGGCGGTTGAACCACGGCGGCCCCACGCTCGCCTCGGTGCCCACGGCCTCGGAGATGAGCGGAAAGAACGTGCCCCAGAACACCACCAGGCACAGCAGGACGAGCACGAGGTTGTTGAGCAGGAAGAAGGCCTCGCGCGAAAGGAGCGAATCCAAGCGGGCCTCACTGCGCAGGTCCTCGAGCCGCCACACCACCAGCGCGGTGGAACCAAGAAGCACCAGGGCGATGAAGCCCAGGAATTGCGGCCCGATCGTGGAGGCGCCAAAGGCGTGGATCGATTCGAGGATGCCCGAACGCACCAGGAACGTACCCACGAGAGCGAGCACGAACGTTGCCACGATCAGGCACACGTTCCAGATCTTCAGCATGCCGCGCTTCTCCTGAACCATGATCGAATGCAGGAAGGCGGTACCGGTGAGCCACGGCATGAGCGAGGCGTTCTCGACCGGGTCCCACGCCCAGTAGCCGCCCCAACCCAGCTCCGTGTAGGACCACAGCGCGCCGAGCAGGATCCCCGTGCCGAGGAAGGTCCAGGCCACGAGCGCGAAGCGCCGGGTGGCGCGGATCCAGTCGGCTCCGGTGTTGCGCGTGACCAGCGCCCCGACGGCAAAGGCGAAGGGTATCGAGAAGCCCACGTAGCCCGTGTAGAGCATGGGCGGGTGAATCATCATCGCCGGATGGCGCAGCAACGGATTGAGGCCCGCGCCCTCGACCGGCGGGTTGGCGATCGTGGTGAAGGGGTTCTCCCAGCCCACCATGAGCAGGAGGAAGAAGCCTGCCACCACCCCGAGCACCGCGGTCGCGTAGGGGGCGATCTCGCGAAGGGAGCGCCGGGTGAGGAAGAGCACGGCGCTCGAGAACACCGAGAGCAGCAGGGCCCAGAGCAACAGCGAGCCGTCCTGCGTGGCCCACATTGCCGTGGCCTTGTAGAAGGTGGGCGTGTCGGTGGAAGACCCCTCGGCCACCAGCTTGAAAGAGAAGTCAGAGCGCAGGAAGGCCGCTTGGAGAACCACGGTCGCGGTCACGGCGAGGGCGGCCATGCAGTAGATCGCCCGCCGCCCGGAGACCACCCACGCAGGGCGTCCGGCGCGAGCGCCGTAGAGCGACGCCCCCGTGGCGTAAACCGCAGTGATGAGCGCCACGACCAGGCAGGCCGACCCAAGGCCGGCCACTTCAGCTGCTCTTCTCTTCGTCCTTTGTGAACTTCGAGGGGCACTTCGTGACGAGCGAGTCGCGCTCGGCCACGAAGGTCTTCCCCTCGACCTCGCCCGACACGATCACCTCGCGGCCCTCGCGGAAGGGATCGGGTACCACGCCCTCGTAGGACACGGGCACCGAGGTGCTGCCTTCGCGGTCGCGAACGGCGAAGCGCAGGCGCTCGCCTTCGCGCTTCACCGAGCCGTCCACCACCTTGCCGGTGAGCTCGTACGAGCGTCCCGGCTCGGCCGACGAGACCACCTCCGACGGGGTGCTGGCCTGCGTGGAGGCGCTGAAGCTCGTGTACACGAGGGCACTCGCCAGCAGGATCGCCACCGATAGGGCGATCACCAGGCGCAAACGCCGTTTACGAGACGGATCCATCTCTCCCAAGTATGACGGGCGGGCACAACGGGCTCCGCACGGCGGCGCGCCCGGCCGCGCGCTTTGCCAACCTGCTCGGGATGGACTTGACCTCGCAAGCTCGATTCGCCTTCCTCATCGCGCTCATCGCCCTCTGCGCGCTGCCTTCCGGCGCCGCCGGTCGGGGTCCTACGCCTCCCGCGCCCGTGTCGCTCAGCGGCATGTGGGAGATCTCCGACACGCCCGCAGCCGAGGCCCCGACTCAGCCGGTGCCCCCGGACGAGGACGGAGGCGGCCAGGGTGGCGGCGGTGCGGTGCCCGCCCGGGCGCGCGGGGCGCAGGCCGCCCCGGGCTGGCGCCCCGCCCGCGTGCCGGGCGTGTTCGATCCCGATGCCGCGGCGGCCCTCTACCCCGGCACGGTGAAGCAATACCGGCTGCGCTTCAGGGCGCCGAGCACGAAGGCCTTTGGCTGGGCGGTGCGCTTCGAGCAGGTGCGCCGAACGGCAAAGGTCTACCTCAATGGCCGGTACATCGGCGCCAACGTAGACCCGTACACGCCCTTCGAGGTCGAGGCCGAGGGACTGCGGCGCGGAGAATTGAACGAGCTGCTGGTAACCGTCGACAGCCGCAAGGACCCACGGCTGGTGGAGGGTTGGTGGAACTGGGGCGGCATCACGCGGCCGGTGAGCCTCGTGCCCCGCGGCAAGAGCGCTTCCCTGCGTGGGCTCGGGCTGATGTCCGACGTGAAGTGCACCGGACCCGCCACGGGATGCCGGGCCGAGCTGCTGGTCGACGGGATCCTCCAGAAGCTTCCGGCCGCTCGCCGTCCCGCGCCCCAGCCCACGCTCGCCGTGCGCCTGCGCTCACCCAGCGGCACGGTGACCAACCACCGGATACCGCTCACGGGTTCGCGCTTCGGGCGCCGGCGCGTCAATCTCAGCCTGCCCGTGCCGACCCCGGAGCTGTGGTCGCCCGAGCGACCAGCGCTCTACGACGCCCGGGTCAGCCTCTCCTACGGGACGGTGCCCCAGCAGGTCGAGCGGATGCAGATCGGCCTGCGCTCCGTGACGGTCAAGAACGGTCTGCTGCACCTGAACAACCGCCCGATCCGCATCTCGGGGGCCTCGATCCATGAGGACTTCCCCGGCCACGGGGCCGCGCTCACCGGAGCGGACATGGACACCATCGTCCGCGAGCTGAAGGAGGTGGGGGCAAACCTCACCCGCTCGCACTACGTGCTCAGCGAAGGGCTCCTGCGACGGCTCGACCGAGCGGGAATCATGGTGTGGAACCAGGCCCCCGTCTGGCAACGCGACTTCAGGCCCAACCTCCTCGCCGCTCCGGCAGATCGGGCGTTCGCGCTCAACCAGGTATCGCGGACCGTCAAGGCAGCCCGCAACCATCCGTCCGTGATCACCCACTCGGTCGCCAACGAGCTGGCCTTCACGGCGGACCGCCAACGCCCCACGCGAACCTTCACGGCCGCGGCCAAGAAGCGTGCCGAAGACCTCGATCCCACGCTTCCCATATCGATCGACCAGAAAGGGCGAGCAGGCTACGGCGAGCAGTTCGCCTACGGGAAGTTCGAGCTGCTGGGCATCAACCAGTACTACGGGTGGTACGTCCCGGCCGGGTACACGCGCGCCGAGGACTTCGCGCTCCTCGACGACTTCCTCCTCGAAATGCGAGACAACTACCCGACCCAAGCGATCGTGATGACCGAGTTCGGGGCGGAGGGTCGGCCCGACATGGCCAACGCCCCGGCCGAGGATAAGGGCAGCTACGCCCTTCAGGCGAACTTCGTGGACGCCACCCTCGACGTGACCGACCGCCTCCCGTTTCTGTCCGGTTCGATCCATTGGACCTTGCGGGAGTTCGAGATCTACCCCGGCTGGCGCGGAGGGGCCCTCCCCGGACCCGGGCGCAACACCCGCCACCACAAGGGCGTGCTCACCTATGACGGCGCGCGCAAGCCCGTGTGGCGCGTTCTGCGCGAGCATTTCTTGAACACACCGCTCTACCGGCGATGACATTCATCCGTGGGGAACCCGCAACTTTGCTCTCCGGAATGTGTAGATTCGAACAGACCACTGCCCGCCGGCACTCGGCACGACGAAGGGACTGCATGACCCCCACGACGAGCCTCCGGCTCCTGGCCATTTGCTTGCTCGCCGCTTTCGCGGCTCTCGCCGTTCCCTCCGCGGCCTCGGCCAGCAAGAGCCAGCTCTCCCTCATACAGGACGACCGTGAGCTGCTCGGTGGGCTGTCCGGGCAGGATCCGGCGACCAGCATGGCCGAGCTGAAGCGCCTCGGCGTGGACGCGATCCGCACCAACACGATCTTCTACAAGATCTACAAGAACCCGGAGCAGCGACAGAGGCCGGCCGGCTTTGACGCGAGCAACTCCAACGACCCACGGTATGACTTCTCTCGCACGGATCGCCTCGTGCGGCTCGCCCGGCAGAACGGCATCAAGGTCGTCATGACGATCTCGGGCCCAGGTCCGCATTTCACGTCCGAGCAGCCGAGCAAGTGCCGCGCCGTCCCCTGCACCTTCCGCCCTAAGCCCAAGGACTTCGGTCAGTTTGTCGCCGCGGCGGCGAAGCGCTACCGGGGCCAGGTCACCTACTACGGGGTGTGGAACGAACCCAACATCAACATCTGGCTCACCCCTCAGCAGAAGCGGCCGGGCGGTGGCCGGGTCCAGACCGAGGGCGCGATCTACCGCAAGCTCTGGATTGCCGCGTACAAGGCGATTGCCAAGAACGATCCGGGCCGGCGTAACCGGGTTCTCTTCGGAGAGACAGCCGCGATCGGCGAGCCCCTCTCGCTGTTCCGTTCCGCGCTGTGCCTCGACGAGAAGGGCAAGCCGTTCAAGGGAAGCCTTGCGCGCAAGCACGGCTGCGGCGGACGCCCCGCCAAGCTGAACATCGGCGGCTTCGCAATCCACCCCTACAACTTCGGTGGGTACGGCACGCCGCGGAGCAAGGTCGCGCGCAGCACGGCTCTGCCCATCGCCTACACGCCGCGCCTGCACAAGGTGATCGACATCGCACGCCGGCGCGGAAGGATCACGCGGCGGGCCCCCATATTCGTCACCGAGTTCGGCTTTCAGAGCAAGCCGCCGGACCGGTTCGGCGCCAGCCTCCGCAACCAGGCGCAGTTCATCAACGAGTCCGACCGCCTGTTCTACGGCGACCCTCGCGTAGCCATGGTCTCCCAGTACGAGCTCGCGGACGAACCCGCACTTGACCGCTTCAACACCGGCCTCCGGTTCGCCGAGAGCAGGGGCCGAGGGATGAAGCCGGCCTACGCGGCCTACCGGCTGCCGCTCGTGGTAACACGGCGCTCGGCCAGGGTGGTGGAGGTCTACGGCCAAGTGCGCCCAGGGGGCTCGAGCACGGTGCAGATCCAGTCCTCGGCCGGCGGGCGCTTCACCGCCGTCCGCAACGTGAAGACGAACGGCCGCGGCTTCTTCGTCGTCACCGTCAGGGGCAGCCGGGCCGCTGCAAAGCGCTACCGCCTGTCCGCGCAGGGCCCCGAGGGCTTGTTCACGAGCCGGGTGGCCCGAGCCGGCAAGCCCCTGCGCTACCGCCGCTGAGTCATAACCAAGAAGGGCCGGGGACCGATTCGTCGGGCCCCGGCCCCGGGCACCTGAGTTTTCGGCGGGCTCGGAAGCGATGCGCAAGCCGATGAAGCGGGTCCAGGTGACGACGGGCCTCGAACCACCCCCGATGGGGGTACGGGCTAGGAAGCGGCGGACGGGGGTCGAACCCGCGACCTCGAGCTTGGGAAGCTCACGCTCTACCAACTGAGCTACCGCCGCGTGACCGCGATCCTACCCGGGCGGGCCGGACCGGGATGGACGCCCAATACGCTGGGAGGTCGTATGAGGCGCTCCTTCTCCCCCTTCGTGATCGCCGCGGTGGTGGGTGTGCTCTGCGTCCTCGGGCTGCTGGCCTACGGGTTGCTTCAGACAGGAACCGACGATGGCCTCGACAGCGCGGTGGCCCGTGGAGAGCGCCCGGTCGCCCCCGCCTTTGAGCTCGGCCGGTTGGGAGGAGGCGGGCGCGGCTCGCTCGTTGACTACAGGGGCAAGGTGGTGGTGCTGAACTTCTGGGGCTCGTGGTGCAAGCCCTGCCGTGACGAGTCACCGCTGCTGGAGCGCTGGCACAGGCGCATATCGGACCGCGGGGCCACCGTGCTCGGGATCGACGCTCTCGACGTGACGAGCGACGCTCTGGACTTCGTCGATGAGTTCGGGCTCACCTATCCGATGGTGAAGGACACCGACGAGGCGGTGGGGCGTGACTACGCAATCTCGGGCTACCCGGAGACCTTCGTGGTGGACCGCCGCGGGCGGATCGTCGCACTCAAGCGCGGTCCGGTGGATGACGCCTTCATGCGGGAGCATGTCCTACCCTTGGTCGAGGGGCGTTCTTGAGGGGGGCTCTCGTCGCGGCGTGCGCCGTGTTGGTTCTGGCTCTGTTCCCCGCCGTCGCCCTCGCGGCCACGTGTCCCCGGACTTCCCTCTCGGACGTCGAGAAGGAGGTGATGTGCCCGGTGTGCGGCACGCCGCTGGGCCTTGCCACCGAGGCCCCCCAGGCCGAGCGCGAGCGCGAGCTGATCCGCCGGCTGGTGGAGGACTGCCGATCGAAGGAAGAGGTAAAAGAGCGCCTCGTGGCGGAGTTCGGGACCGAGGTCCTCGCCCTGCCCGGTGACGACGGGTTCGACCTGGCCGCCTACATCGTTCCCGCCCTCGCCCTGCTACTGGCGGGTGGCGCGCTGGCGGCCGCCGCTCTGGGGTGGCGCCGGGTACGCGGCGGCCACACGGATCTCACCGCGAAGGCGCCGAGCGCGGCAGCGTCCGAACGGCTGCAATCAGACCTCGACCGCTACGACGCATGAGCGCGCTCCTGATCGCCCAGGACACGGTGGACGCCACGGTGGTGGCCGCTTTCGGGGTGGGCTTCCTCTCGTTCATCTCGCCCTGCGTCCTACCCCTCGTCCCCGGCTACCTCTCGACCATCTCGGGCGTCTCCTTTGCCGACATCCAGGCGGGTCGCGGGCGGCTCCAGATCCTCGGACCGGCGCTGCTCTTCTGCCTTTCGTTCACCTTCATGTTCATCGCGCTGGGCATGACCGCCACCGGTCTCGGAAGCTTCCTCCAGGACAACCGCCAGCTCCTGCGACAGATATCGGGCGTGATCATCATCGCCCTCGGAGCGCTCTTCGTGGCCACGCTCTTCGTCGGGCGGCTGAACCGCCAGTGGCGCCCTGAGACGTTGCTGTCGAAGGCGTCCACCGGGGGGCCGATCGTGGCCGGCCTTGCGTTCGCCGTGGCGTGGCTACCGTGCACCGGACCCACGCTCGGCGCCATCCTCACCGCCGCGGGGACCGAGCAGAACGTGGGCCAGGGCGCCATTCTGCTCGCCTTCTACGCGCTCGGCCTCGCCGTGCCCTTCCTCCTCAGCGCCCTCGCTTTCTCATCCGTGTCTGGCTTCTTTCGCTTTTTTCGCAACCACTACTCGGCGATCACTGCGGTGTCGGGCATCGTGCTCGTGGTCATGGGCGTGCTGCTCTACACGAACGAGCTGACGCGCCTGAACGCCGAAGCCCTGACCCTCATGGACGAGCTCGGGATCAACTTCTTCGGCGAGCTGTAGCCGCCCTGCTCAGCGGAGGTACCGGATCCTTCGTCCAGCGGAGGCCACCCGGCTCCGGTTACTCTGCACCGACACGTGCCCGTCGACCGTGACCGGCCTCCCCCAGCGTGTCTGCCAGCGCAGCCGGCTCGCTCCGGGCCGGCGCACAACCACCCGGAAGATGCCCGTGGGATTGGTCGTCACCTTCCTCACCAGCCTCATCGGCTTTCCGCGGCGCCCGGCGAAGATCGAGGGACGCACGCGCCCCGAGGCCGGGCGGACGTGGCCCCACACCTCGACCTTGTCGGACGAGATCCTGGTGACCACGAGCGGCATACGAAAGGCGCGCCAGGCCGGCTTGAGCTTGCCGCTGATGAAGCGCAGACCAGTGTTGTAGATGTCCTGCTTCTTCAGCTCCACCGCGTCGTAGAGCTCGAACTGGGCCACGGACTTCACCCGAGGGTCGCGCGCGAACAGGCGATCACTCTCGTTCATCGCCCGCGCGTGGGCCTGCAGGCCGAGGCCCCGGACGCGATCCGGGGGGTTGGATTGAAAGCCGAACTCGGTTATGTAGACGCCCCGCCCCGAGCGAGGCATGCGGCCAAAGCGAACCGCTCTGGAGGTGAGCCGATGGACCCGGTAGAGCGCCGACATCGGCGTGGAGTCGAACGTAGCGGGCCTGTCGAACACGGACCCGGTGGCGTCCTTGTTGTAGGGGTGCACGGCGATACCGCCGATCTCGAGACGCCGAGGGTTCGAGCAACCCTGCAGGGCCCGCATCCGCCCTCGGAAGGGGTTGCCGTCCTCGTCGAGGCAGAGCGCTCCATACAGCGTGTCGATCGGCGATGAGATCGCCGCCACCTCCCCGAACAAGACCTTTCGCCGCCGGGCCGGGTCATAGCGGGCGATCGCCTTCCACCCCTCGTACCACAGCTCCCGATAGCGCTTCGCCCCAAGGTCCACCTTGCCCGTGCCGGCACGCGGACCCTTGCGCTGCGGGTAGAGGTAGTGCTCGAGGTTCGGCTCGTTCCAGATCGAGTACAGATCCACCTTGCCGCGGTAGCGCCGGGCCACAGCCTTCACGAACTGCCCGAAGACCTTCGGCTTGGGCTTCCAGTAGCACGAGATCCCGAGGTTCTTGTAGCCGCCCACGAGGTGCGGGCAGAACCCCGGGTCCTCGGAGGCCCAGTCGGGCAGCGGCGGCGAGATGGTGAAGAACACCTTGAGGCCGTTTCGGCGCGCCTCGCGCACGTACTTGTCGTAGTAGCTCCAGTCGTAGCCCCGCGAGTTCGGATTGCCCACGTCAAACCCCGCCGGCTTTCGCTTCGAGTCCTTCCCCGGCGACACGCGGTCCCAGACCACGAAGGTGCGCGCCATGTCCACTCCCAGGCTCTTGATCTCGCGCATGGCGTCCGACTTGTTGCGACCGCTGAGGTTGAGCAGGTTGCTGTCGTCCTGGAGGATCGTGAACTGCCTAGAGGAGGCGATTGCCCCACTCGGCAACACCATCGCGAGCAGGGCGACGGCGAGCAGAAGCGCTTTCGAGATCACATTTCCTCCGGGGCGTGCACGCCAAGTAGATCGAGGGA
>JBBJNU010000051.1:0-10618 GCA_037721005.1 Thermoleophilaceae bacterium
TCTGCAGCACGGCGATCTTGTCGCCCATCTTGATCGCCTCGTCGATGTCGTGGGTCACGAACACGATCGTCTTGCGGATCTCCTGCTGCAGGCGCAGGAACTCGTTCTGCAGGCGCTCGCGGTTGATCGGGTCGATGGCGCCGAAGGGCTCGTCCATGAGCATGAGCGGTGGGTCCACCGCCAGGGCGCGGGCCACGCCGATGCGCTGGCGCTGGCCGCCGGAGAGCTGGCCGGGGTAACGGTCGCGGGTGTCAGCGGGGTCGAGCGAGACGAGCTCGAGCAGCTCGTCGACGCGCGCGCTGATGCGCTCCTTGTCCCAGCCGAGCAGCTTCGGCACGGTGCCGATGTTGTCGGCGATGGTCAGGTGGGGAAACAGACCGATCTGCTGGATGGCGTAGCCGATCTCGCGGCGCAGCTCGGCCGGCGAGCGGTCCGTTACCGACTTGCCGTCGATGAGGATGTCGCCCTCGGTGATGTCGATCATGCGGTTCACCATCCGCATCGCCGTGGTCTTGCCGCAGCCCGAGGGGCCTACGAGGACGCAGATCTCGCCGGCGGGCACCTCGAGCGAGAGGTCCTCGACCGCCACTTCGTCGGTGCCCGGGTAACGCTTGGTGGCGTTGCGAAACTCCAGCGTGGCGGCTTGGATTTCGCGCGAGTTGCGGCTCTGGGAGGGGGCGGAGTCGGTCAAGGGAGGGGCGGGGGCGGTGAAGACAATGTTACCCGGCGGCTTGGCGATGTGCCGGCTGCGCCTCGCCCTGCGAGCGGATCCGCTCGGCCTGGATGTCCGCATCGGCGAGCCTGGAGAGCTCAGAGGCGAGGTCGTCGCGCAGGCGCGCCACGTCGTCCTCGCTCACCTCGGGATCGGCCTCGGCGGACTGGACCATGGCGCCCGCCAGCCGCTCGCTGGCCTCATGCAACGCCACGCCCGCGGCCTCACGGTCCCCGCTGCCCCGCAGCTCGAGTGCCTGTTCGCGAACCGCATCGGCCAGTGGCCCCAGACGCTCGCGGTCGGCCGGGCGCAAGCGCCGCCAGCGCCCGTACAGCGCGCGGGCCACGCGGTACCCCAGCCCGGCGGATCTGTCTCTCACCCTCGCACCGCTGCCCATCGTCCTCGATGGGGTGGATGGAACCGATCTAAGAACCTGTCTCAGAACCCGATCCTAGGCCACGGCTCTCAGGCGGGCCGGTTCGGCTCCGACCGAGAGCGGGCGCCGGCGGGCGTCGGTGCGGCGGAAGCCAGCGAGTGAATCGGCGACGGCGCGGTACACGTCGGGATGCCAGGCCATGCCGCAGTGGCTCGACCGGACCTCCACGAGCTCCGAGTGCTCGTCCAGGCACGCCTTCCAGCGCACCACCCCGTCCGTTCGCGAGTACACCGACACGTGTCGGACCCCACGTGGCACGGGCGCGAAGAACTCATCCCAGAAGGGGGTGCAGCACTCGCCCTCGAGGCACTCGCGCGAGAAGAGGCCCGGCAGGCCAAGGCCCCCGAGGGTGGCCACCGTCTCGATCTGCGCCCGCACGAGGGGATGGATCGCGAGGGGGTCGGTCTGCGGGCAGCCGAGCAGCACGAAGCCCGACACGAGGTCCGGCCGCCGGTGGGCCAGCACGCGGGCGAAGCTCCCGCCGCGGCTGTGGCCCACGATCGCCGCGCGCCGGCCCTGGCGCTCGACCAGGCGCTCGAGACGCGCCTCCAGCCGGTCGATGGCCACCCCTGAGCAGGACACGTTGGCCCGGATTCCGGCTCGGCTGGGGTGGTGGCCGGTGCCCTTGAGCCAGCGGGCCATGAGCCGCAGGGAGTCGTCGCCGGCGAGGAAGCCGGGAATGAGCATCACCGGCTGGCCGTGGCCGTCGGTCACGCCCTCGCCGTGGAAGACCGGGTCGCGTAGAAGGGCAGCCAGCTCAAGGCCGGCACGTGCCTCGCGCCACAGCGGGGGATTGGGGGAGAGCTTGAACATCGTCTGCGGGTCGGGTTGAGCCTGTCGCCAGATACGAAGCCTTCGCCTTGTGCGGACCAACATCCGTGGAGAGGCGTTGCGACCCTACCGACAGGGTCAGACCCTCCCTCGAGGCTTTACGTATGGGGTTGACCCCCATGGGGTTGCTGGCATGCCCCGTCATCCGCAGCCGCCTCAGCGCGGCTATCCCCTCGGACGCGACGCTTGTCGGTGCGGTTAGCGACCGTGCGCGGAGCCGAGTGGCGGGTCCACCAGCCCGGCCTCTCCTCGGCCCGGTAGCGCCCGACCCACTTCGCGGCGAGTCAGCGCCCCATCCTGCTCGACGCCCCGCCGCACATCACCGGCCGGCCCTTCGGACTGAGCCTGGCGTTGGCGTGAACAACGTGGTCAGGTTCTACATCTAGGGCTGTCCGCCTTGACTCGCCGGGCTGCACAGCGCGGTCCCGTCGTTACAGAGCCGGTAGGCGTCCCCGTCGCGCAGGGGCCCGTAGGTCGCGTTGACCTCGAGGCCGCGCTGCGCCACTCCCACGGCGTAGAAGCCGTCGTCGGCGAACGCGAAACGCGCGAGCGTTTGGCGCGACCCTGCGGTGACCCCTGCCTCGTAGATTTGCCGGTACGTAGGCCCGTCGCGGCGCAGTCTGCGCTGCCAGACGACGCGCTCCTCTTTTCGCCCCTCTCGCCTCCCTCGGGCCAGAGCGCTTTTTCGGGGGCCGCGCCCGCCGGCCGAGAAGCCCGAGTTGTAGACCGCTTGCACGTCGACCAGCCCGGGCTTGCTCGACAGCAGGGGGTGGTGTGCGGGAGGCTGGGCCGTGGCATCTTCGGTCGCGGCCGCCACGAGGTAGCCGGTGCCGCCCGCGGCGCCGGCCATGGCGAACGTGAGGGCCGCCCACATCAGGGCGCGCCGCGGCGAAGGCTCTGAATAGTCGCTTCCCATGCCTGCCATAAAGGGACCTCCTTGGCCCTACCGAGAGCACTCCCTCCCGATGGCACCATCGTAGGAGCGAGGCGCGATTCACGCAAGCGCTCGGTCAGCCGGATAGATTGCCGTCCAGATGCAGGCAGTGACCATCCGCGACGGCGCCCTCGGTTTCGAGGAGCACGCCGACCCAGTGCCCGCGCGAGGGGAGATCCTCGTGGCGGTCAGGGCGGCCGGGCTCAACGGGGCCGACATGCTTCAGCGCAAGGGCGCCTACCCCGCGCCGCCCGGTTCTCCTCCCGACATCCCCGGCCTCGAGCTGGCCGGCGAGGTGGTGGCGCTCGGCGAGGGCGCCGAGCGCTTCGCGAAGGGCGACCGGGTGATGGCCATCGTGGGCGGCGGCGGACAGGCCGAGCTGGCGACGCTGCACGAGCGTGCCGCGATGCCGGTGCCCGACGGGCTCGACTGGCCCCACGCCGGCGGCACCTCCGAGGTCTTCGTGACCGCGCACGACGCCCTCTTCACCCAGGCGGGCCTCAAGCCGGGCGAGCGTCTCCTGGTTCACGGCGCCGCGGGCGGGGTGGGTACCGCGGCGGTGCAGTTGGCGCGAGCCGCCGGAGCGTCGGTCACGGCCACCGTGCGGAGGCAGGAGCTGCGGGAGGGAGTCGAGAAGGTGGGCGCACGAAGCGTGATCGACCCCGAGGGGTTTGCCGAGCACGGACCCTTCGACGTGGTACTCGAGCTCGTCGGCGCACCCAACCTGAGCGAGAACCTGAAGGCGCTGGAGACCGGGGGGCGCATCGTGGTCATCGGGGTCGGCGGCGGCCCGAAGGCAGAGATCAACCTGTTGGCGGTGATGGGCAAGTCGGCGACCCTGCGGGGCTCTACGCTGCGTGCCCGTCCGCTCGAGGAGAAGGCTCTGGCCATGCGCCGGGTGGAGCGCGAGGTGCTCCCGTTGTTCGCCTCCGGCGCGCTCGAGGTGCCGCTGGCGGCCACCTATCCGCTGGCCGAGGCCGAGGCTGCCTACGACCGTTTCGCCGAGGGCGGCAAGCTCGGCAAGATCGTGCTCACCAACACCTAGAGCCGCAGCCCCTCGATCAGGCCGACCAGCGTCGGTTCCACCTCGGCCCGCTCTGCCTCCGGGTCCTCCGCCTGGGCGATCATCAGCCCCGCCTCGCCCATGGCGGCCAGCAGCAGATGGGCGAGGGGGCGCACCGGGGCCCGCCGCAGCGCCCCCGCGTCCATGCCCGCGGTGAGGGCGAGGCTCGCGAGGCCGAGGCCGAAGCGCATGTCGGCTGCCCGCCACTCGGCCCAGCCCAGCACCGAGGGGGCGTCGATGAGGGGGATGCGGGTCCAGTTCGGATCGGTGCACAGATCGAGGAAGCGCCGGTTGGCCGCGATCAGCAGCTCGACGGGATCCTCGATCCCCGCCATCGCCTCGGTGATTCTCGCGACCATGTCCTCCTCCACCTGCTCGTGCACCGCGCGGAAGAGGTCGCGCTTGTCGGAGAAGTGGTGGTAGAGCGCGCCGCGCGTGACGTTCGCCTGGCGCACGATCTCCTCGGTGCCCACGTTCACGTAGCCCCTGGCGGTGAACAGCTCGCGGGCGACCTCGATCAGCTTCCCGCGCGTAGCCGCCGAGCGCTCGGCGTTGGCCTGGCGCTCAGCGCGCATGCACACGCCCTGGACAAACAGACAGTCTGTATGTTACTCTCGCCGCCATCGACATGCAGACTGTACGCAAACAGGAGGTAAGGCCATGAACGACCGTGAACGCAGCAGCTGGCGCTCTCCGGCTCTGGGCGAGCGGCGCACCCTCGATCTCGCCGGCGGGAGGCTGGACGTGTACGAATCGGGCCAGGGCTCCCCGATCGTGTTCGTACATGGCTTGCTGGTGAACGCCAACCTCTGGCGCAAGGTGGTCGAGCCGCTCGCGGCGGACTTCCGCTGCATCGCCATAGACATGCCGCTGGGCTCCCACCGTCAGCCGGTCGGGCCGGGAAACGATCTGAGTCCGCCGAGCATCGCCGCCCTCATCGGCCAGGCCCTCGAAGCCCTCGACCTCGAGGACGTGACCCTCGTGGGCAACGACACCGGCGGCGCGCTCTGCCAGATGGCAGTGACGAGCGACTCCGAGCGGATTGGCCGCCTGGTGCTCACCTCGTGTGACTTCCGGGACAACTTCCCGCCGAAAGCGTTCGTTCCCCTAAAGACCGCGGTGAAGGCGCCCGGCGCAGTTCAGGCCATTCTCGGAAGCCTGCGGCCGAGAGCTCCGCGCCGCCTTCCGCTCGCGTTCGGCTGGCTCACGAAGCGCCCGATCGATCCAGACGCCGAAGATTCCTACATCTTCCCGTCGCTCGTGCACGCCGGCATACGGGCGGATCTGCGCGCCGCTCTCCCGCAGATCGACACCTCCTACACCAACGCCGCCGCGGACAAGCTGTCCGGGTTCCACAAGCCAGCGCTAATCGCCTGGGCAACCGAGGACAAGTTCTTCCCGCCGTCCCACGCCGAGGAGCTCGCCCGACTGCTTCCGGATTCGCGCCTCGAGTGGATCGATGACACGTACACCTTCTCGCCGGAGGACCAACCCCACCGTCTGGCCGAGCTGATCGCCGGGTTCGTGCGCGAGCCGGCGCGGGCCCGGGTGGCGGCATGAGCCGGGCGCCCGTCTACCTCGCGCTTGCTCTTCTTGGCCTGGCGCTGCAGCTCCTGATCTTCGCCATCTTCTTGGGCGAGCACGGGCTCGACCTGGGCGAGCTCGGCGAGCAGGCTGTGGATACCACGATCGCCGTGCTGGCGCTCGCCGACCTGCTTCTCACCGGGACAGTGGTGCTGCTCTGGATGCCGGCCGAGGCCAGGAGGGTCGGAATCGACAGGTGGTGGCGGTTCGGCCTCGCCGCGGCGGGCGGGGTCTGCTTCGCCCTGCCGCTGTTCCTATGGGCCCGCGAGCGAAAGCTCGAGGCGATGCCCGCCTGAGCCGGTCCGGGTGACGCTTGGCCCAGTTCGGGACGCCACGTCCCGTGTCGAGCCAAGCGTCCGGAGCTGGTTAGGAGAGCCGCTCCACGATCATTGCCTGACCCTGGCCACCCGCCACGCACATGGTCTCGAGGCCGATCGTCTTGTCGTCTGACTCCAGGCCGTTGAGCAGCGTGGTCATGATGCGCACGCCGGTCATGCCGAACGGGTGGCCGAGGGCGATCGCCCCGCCGTGGGGGTTCATCTTCTCGGTCGGGATGTTGCACTCGGCCATGATCGGGATCACCTGGGCGGCGAAGGCCTCGTTCAGCTCCACCGTGTCCACGTCCTCGATGCTCATGCCGGCACGGTCGAGCACCTTGCGGATGGCGAGGATGGGGGCCACGCCCATGTACTCGGGCTCGTTGGCCGCGGTGGCGGCGGTGATGATGCGGGCGCGGGGCTTCAGTCCCAGCTCCTTCGCCTTGTCCGCGGACATGATCAGCGCGGCGGCCGCGCCGTCGTTGAGCGGGCACGAGTTGCCGGCGGTCACGCCGCCGCCGCCCTCGAACGCCTCGGGCAGCTGCGAGAGCTTCTCGAGCGTGGACGAGGCCCGCGGGCCGTCGTCCTTTTCGACCTTGGTGCCGTCGGCCAGCTCCACCGGCACGATCTCGCGGTCGAAGAAGCCGTCCTCCTGGGACTGCACGGCCAGCTCCTGTGAGCGCTGTGCGTACTTGTCCATGTCCGCGCGGCTCACCTCGTAGCGCTTGGCCACGTTCACCGCGGTGTCGCCCATCTGGATGTACACGTTCGGGTCGCCGTTGTTGCCCTGCAGGTGCTCGTTCTGATCAGCGGCGCCGGCGGCCTCGGTGCGCTCGTTGAACATCGACACGAACTCCACGCCCGCGGCGATATAGGTGTCGCCCTGGCCGTTGGCAACGTTGTTGGAGGCGATGCGGATGGCGTCCAGCCCCGACGCGCAGTAGCGCGAAACCGTGGATCCGTTCACCTCCTGCGGGAGCTTCTCCGAGAGGAGGGCGATGATCCGGCCGATGTTGAAGGCCTGCTTGCCCTGGGGCATGCCGCACCCCGCGATGACCTCCTCCACGGTGGCCGGGTCCACGTCGGCATTGCGCTCGAGCAGCTTGTCGATGATGAAGGCTCCGGTGTCGTCGGGCCGCAGGGAGGCCATCGAGCCCTTGAAGGCGCGGCCTATGGGGGTGCGGGCGATATCGACGATGACTGCTTCGGGCATGGTCAGACTCCTTGGGATATCGAGGGCTTGTTAATTCTAAGGGGCGCGGCTGTCCGGACTGCGAGGGTGGATGCCGGGAGCCCCTGCGGGAGGCGCGCAGCCCAATCCGCGAGGAGCGCAGCCCGATCGGTGATCGGGCGAGCACCTCAGCGACTCATTGGGCGAGCACCGAACGAGATCCCCTAGCGGGGAGCCATCCGCAGCGCGCCGTCGAGACGGATCGTCTCGCCGTTGAGCATGGTGTTCTCGGCAATCTGCACGGCGAGCTGCGCATACTCGGAGGGGAGGCCCAGCCGGGGCGGGAAGGGGATCGTAGCCCCCAGCGCCTTACGATTCTCCTCGGGCAGAGCGGCCAGCAGCGGGGTGTCGAAGAGGCCCGGCGCGATCGTGCACACCCGCACGCCGCGGCTCGAGAGGTCCCGCGCCGCGGGCAGTGTCATCGCGGCGATCCCTCCCTTGGAGGCGGAGTAGGCCACCTGGCCGATCTGGCCGTCGTAGGCGGCTATCGACGCGGTCATCACGCAGGCTCCGCGCTCGCCCGGAGGGTCCGCAGGACCCGGTGCTCGACCCGAAGGGTCGAGGGGGTCGTTGGCGTTCATCGCCGCGCCGGCGAAGCGCAGGAAATTGAACATGCCGATGAGGTTCACCCGAACTACGGTCTCGAAGGGCAGCAGCTGGTGGGGGCCGTTCTTTCCCACGATCTTCTCGGGCCACCCCACGCCTGCGCAGCCCACAGCGAAGCGGATCGAGCCGAAGGCCTCGACCGCGCCTTGCACCGCCGACCTCACGTCGTCCTCCGCGGTCACGTCGCAGTGCAGGGCGAGCACCGAGTCGCCAAGCTCGCTCGCCAGCGCCTCGGCCTTCTCGTCGTTCACGTCGGCCACCGCCACCCGCGCGCCGCGCTCGACCAGCGCCCGGGTGGTGGCCTCGCCCAGGCCCGAGGCCCCGCCGGTCACCAAGGTGCCTATGCCGTTCAGGTTCATGCGGCGCGCGAGTCTAGCGAGCGGGCGGGCACCTGATGAGGTTCCAGGCAGGCTTAGATGCGACGGCGAGCCCGTACAGATCGGCCTCGTCGGTGAGGAAGTCCCGGAGGACCAGGCCGGCGTCTCGCAGCTCGCCTTCGACGCCCTCCCTCGTGAACTTGGTGGATACCTCGGTGCGCATCTCCTCGCCGTCCGCAAAGTCCACCTCGATGCCGGCGCCGGGCACACGCACGTGCTGGGCGCCGGTCGAGCGCAGGCGCATCTCGATCCAGGAGTTTTCCTCGTCGAACACGGCCACGTGCTCGAAGCGTTCCGGGCGGAAGTCGGCGCCGAGCTCCGAGTTGAGCACGCGCAGCACGTTGCGGTTGAACTCGGCGGTCACTCCCTGGCTGTCGTCGTAGGCCGCCACGAGAGTTGAGCTGTCCTTCACCAGGTCGGTTCCGACGAGCAAGCCGTCGCTGGGGCCCATGAGCTCGGTCACGCGGGTGAGGAAGGAGGCCCGTTGGGGCGGATGCAGGTTGCCGATCGTGCCGCCGAGCAGCGCGAAGAGGCGCTGCTCACCCGTGGGGATGAGCCCGAGGTCAGATTCGAAGTCGCCGACAACGCCGTGCACGGCGAGGCCCGGATAGGCCTCCTCCAGTTCCTCGACGCAACTCGAGATCACCGACTCATCCACGTCGAAGGGCACGTAGCGGCGCAGGGTTCCGGCTCCGGCCATCGCGTAGAGCAGCGCGCGAGTCTTGGACGCCACGCCCGACCCCAACTCGACCAGCTCCTCATAGCCTCGCGTGAGCTCTGGGGAGCGGCGGTTGAGGATCTCGCGCTCGCAACGGGAGGGGTAGTACTCCGGGAGCGATGTGATCTGATCGAAGAGCTCAGAGCCGCGCGCGTCGTAGAAGTACTTGGGGGCGAGCTCCTTCGGAGTGCGCGTCAGGCCCTCGCGCACGTCGGACGCCATCACCGGGTCCGTGGTCGGGGGTTGTGCCATCACGCGTCGCTCGCGCAGCGAAAGCCGGTGAAGATCTGGCGCCGCTCGGGGTGGTCCCAGTTGCGAAACGTGGCCCGCGCGAAGCTCGGGCGCGTGGCCCACGAGCCTCCTCGGAGCACGCGGTAGGGGCCGCCGAAGAACACCTCCGAATACGCGCGGTAGGGAAAGGCGGTGAAACCCGGGTAGGCCTCGAACCGGCTCTGCGTCCACTCCCAGGCGTCGCCGATCATGCCGAGCGCCCCGCACGGCGACGCCCCATCGGGCAGCGTGCCCACGGGCGCCGGGCCAAAGGCCATCTGGTCCACGTTGGCACGTTGGGGAGAGGCCTCTTCCTGCCCCCACGGCTGGCGAAGACACGAGCCCGTTCCGGGATCGAACACCGCCGCCTTTTCCCACTCGGCCTCCGAGGGCAGCCGGGCGCCGCGCCAGCGCGCAAAGGCGTCGGCCTCGTACCAGGACACGTGCATCACCGGCATCGCCGGGTCGATCGGCTCCACGATCTCGAAGCGCCGCTCGTTGCCCTCGGCATCCCAGTAGAGCGGGCGCTCGACTGCTTCCTCTGTGCGCCAGTGCCAGCCCTCGGCGCTCCACAGCTCCTCGCGCGCGTAGGCGCCGTCGCGCACGAACTCGAGGTAGGCCCCGTTGGTGACGGGTGTGCGATCGATGTCGAACGCGGCCACGTGCACCTCGTGGCGGGGTAACTCGTTGTCGTAGGCGAACCCCTCGCCCGGGGCGCCCATGGTGAACTCACCGCCCGGCACGTGCACGGTGGGGGGCCCGTCCTCAGGTGCCAGCTCCGGCAGCCCGCGGCGCGGAGGCGAGTAGACGTCGGGGCCCACGAGCTGGAGCGTCTGCAGCATCGTCTCGTTGTGCTGGTGCTCGTGTTGCACGAGCATCTCCCACACGAAGCCGTTGGCGTTCAGTCGGTCGCCGGTCGGAGAAAGGTCGGCCCGCTTGAGCATCTCGAGGGCGCGCTCTCGCACCTCGGCCATGTAGTCGAGGGCCTCGGTGCGACGTAGGTAGGGGAGGTCGGCGCGCTCTGCGCGGGGGGTCTCCGAGGCGTCGTATACATCCGAGAGGTCCGCACGCAAGGGCCTCAGACCACCAGCTCTCTGACAGAGCCAGAGGTCTTCGAAAGCCGCGATGTGCCCGAGGTCCCACACCAGCGGGCTCATGAGCGGATGGTGCTGCTTGTCGAGGTTGGCCTCGCTCACCGGAGCCACGAGCGCGAGGGTGCGCCCGCGCGCCTCGGCCAGGGCAGAGCGGTACCTCTGTACGAGCAGCACGTCAGCCCCTCCACGGGGCAGTGTCTGAAGATCGTCAGGACGCACGGGGCCGCTTCCGCTGTTGCAAAGATAACCGGCAGGGAGGCGCGGCAAACTCCTTTGGCGAGGGCGACCACCACTTCGTAAGGAATCGGTGCACGCCTGGGCGGGCGGTGGTAGGTTCTGCGCCGTGGAAGCTTCGAGTGCGCAGGCGGGCGGCTTCATCAACGTGCGCAAGCTCACGCTCGCCGAGTTGATCGGCTGCGTCGCGGGCGTTGCGCTGGCGCTTTCG
>JBBJNU010000240.1:0-2750 GCA_037721005.1 Thermoleophilaceae bacterium
TGAACGAGATCGCCAGGCGCACGCGGTAGTTCACTACGCCGCCGTCCTGGATGGTCACGTCCTGGCGCACGACCTCGGCCACGCGCAGGTCTCGTACGCTCTTCGCAGCGGTCGCGACGGCATTGGCCGCAGCCTCCGCCCAGCCCTCGCTGCTCAGCCCGATCACTTCGGTGACGCGGTACACACCTGTCTCAGCCATATGTTCCTCCTCCGTTCGGTTACCAGTCGCTTACCCCGAGCGACCGCGCGGCTACCTAGGAGGATTTCGAGATCACTCCGCACGCCACCCGGTCGCCGGCGTCGCCCGTGTCGAGCGTGTCCATGTCGGGGCCCGGCTGCTTGCCTGCCCGGTAGCGATCGGGGATGTTCGCCTGGTTGTCTTGATCGGCGTGCACCATCACAACGCTGCCGTCGTCGTCCGCCAGAGCGTCGAGGGTGAAGCGCTCCGTGGTAAACCTGGCGTCGGCGGTCCCTTTTTCGCCGGCGAGCAGGGTAGGCATGTCGCCCGCGTGGTCGCCGTGGGTCTCCGAGCCGGACGCGAAATGCCCGCCTGCCGTTTCGAAGGCGCCCATCGGAGCGTCGGGCTCGCACGTGCCGGTCTCGTGGATGTGAAAGCCGTGGAAGCCGGGCGTCAGCCCGGTCACCTCCACCTCGATCTCGACGCCATCCCCTTTCGGCGTGAAGGTGACGGTGCCGGCCTCCCCGCCCTCGGCGCTCTTGAGGTTGACCGTGTCCGCGCCCTCGCCCGAGGAGGGCCCATCGTCATCGCCACAGCCGCTCACCGCGCCGGTCAGGGAGAGGACCCCAAGCCCGACGGCCAGGGCGCGGGACGCCGCGCACCTACTACGCATATAGCGCCTCGATCTCGGTCTCGTACTTCTCCCCGATCGGCTTGCGCTTCAGCTTCATCGTCGGGGTCAGCTCGTCGCCGCCCGGCTCCCAGTCGGTGGGCAGCACCTTGAACTTCTTGATCTGCTCCACCCGGGCGAGCTTCTCGTTGGCGGCGTCCACCCCACGTTGCACCTCCGCGATCACCGCCTCGGAGCCGGCAAGCGCCTCCGGAGAGGAGTCCTCGATGCCGTTCTTCTGGGCGAACCCCGGCGCGGCGTCGGAGTCGAGGGTTATGAGAGCCACGTTGTAGGACCGCCGGTCACCGATGGCGATAGCGTACCCAATCAGCGGACTGCCCGACTTCACGTGCGACTCGATGTTCGCCGGCGACATGTTCTTGCCCGCCGCGTTGATGATCAGCTCCTTCTTTCGGTCGACGATCTTGAGGTATCCCTCATCGTCGAACTCACCGATGTCGCCGGTGAGCAGCCAGCCGTCGTCGGAGAAGGTCTCCTTGGTCTTGTCGGGCAGGTTTCGGTAGCCCTGCATCACCACGCCGCCCTTGACCATCACCTCTCCGTCGTCGGCGAGCTTGATCTCCACACCAGGGGTGGGCGGGCCCACGGTCCCGATGCGGATCTTGTCGGGTGGGTTGATGCACCCGGCGCCGCAGGTCTCGGACATGCCCCACAGCTCCGCCAGGGGGATGCCGATGGCGTGGAAGAACTCGATCACCTCGGGTGGCGTGGGCGCGGCCCCGACGTTCAGCGATTCCGCCTTGTCGAAGCCGAGGCGCTCGCGGATGGCCGAAAAGATCTTCTCGTCGGCGGCGTCGTACTGCTTCTGAAGGTCCTCCGGCACCTCCTCGCCGGCCTGCTCGAGCCGGACCTTCTTCAGGCCCATCTCAAGCGCGCCCTTCATCGCTGTCTTCTTGTCCTCGTCGGACTCGTGCTCGATGCCGGCCTCGATGGCGGCCTTGAGCTTCTCCCAGATGCGCGGCACCGCGAAGAACCAGGTGGGCCGTACCTCGGGCAGGTAGGCCACCACCTGCCGCGGATCGGGGCAATCCGTGGTGGTGAAGCCGAGCACGATCGGCAGGTAGTGAGAGCAGGCCCGCTCGGCGATATGGGCGTAGGGCAGCCACGAGATCACCCGGCCTTCCTCGGGGAACTGAATGATGTCCTCGATCCCCGAGACTGCGCTCATGAGGTTCGCATGGCTGAGCTGTACGCCCTTGGGGGGGCCAGTGGTGCCCGACGTGTAGATCACGGTGAGGATGTCCTCGGGCTTGACAGCCTTCCAGGCGCTCTCGAAGTCGAAGCTCGTCTCGCCCTTGGCCTCCACGTCGTCGAGGGTGAGGGTGTCGTTTGACCCGTCGCCGTCGACCACCACCACGTGCTCGACGCTCTTCACTTTGTCGCGGACGGCGAGGATCGTGTCGAGGAAGGCCTTCTCGGTCACGAGGATCGAGTTGCCGGCGTCGCTCGCCAGGTACTCGATCTGCTCTGCCGTGTAGGTGTTGTAGATCGAGAACGGCGCGGCGCCGAGATGCATTGCAGCCGAGTCCACCTCGTGGAACGCGGGGCGGTTCGTGAGCATCACCCCCATGGTGTCGCCGTGGGCCACGCCCATTCCGGCGAAGCCTCGGGCGAGGCGCTCCACCTTGTCGGCGTACTGCGCCCAGGTGTAGCTCTGCTCATCGTCCTTTGTGCGGACGGCGACCGTCTCGGCGTTGTCCTCGGCGGTGACCTGAAAGGCCTCGACCATGGTCTTGGCGTCGAGGCCGCGCGGACGATGCGTCCGGCTCTGAGTTGCGCTCTCCATCTCTCTCCCTCGTCGCTGGTGGAGAGACCCTACCCCTCATCACCGAACGAGGTTCTCAGAGGCGCGCAGCCCGATCGTGGATCGGGCGAGCACCG
>JBBJNU010000052.1:0-10436 GCA_037721005.1 Thermoleophilaceae bacterium
CGTCCTGCAGGAACAGAAGCGGGATATTGAAGGCGTCGCAGAGGTTGATGAAGCGCGCTGCCTTGTCGGCCGAGTCGTTCTCGAGGATGCCGCCGAGTTGCTTTGGCTGGTTGGCCACGATGCCGACGGGCATGCCTCCCATCCGCGCGAAGCAGGTGATGATCGTGCGCGCGAAACGGGGCTTCATGTCGAACCATTCACCGTCGTCGGCGATGCGGCGGATCACTTCATACATGTCGTAGGGCTTGCGCGGCGACTCGGGCAGCACCTCGAGCAGCTCCTCGTCCATGCGCTCGACCGGATCGGCGGGCTCGCGCCTGGGCGGTGGCTCCTCGCAGTTGCGCGGGAAGTAGGAGAGGTAGTCCTTCACCGCCTGGATGCACTCTTCGTCTGACTTCACCTCGAGGTCTCCCACCCCGCTGATGCGCGTGTGGATCTTCGAGCCGCCCAGCTCTTCCTGGGTCACGTCTTCGCCGGTCACGGCCTTCGTCAGGTGGGGGCCGGCGAGGGCCATGGAGCCGCGGCCCTTGACCATCGGAACGAAGTCGGCCAGCCCAGGGATATAGGCGGTGCCCGCCGCACACGGACCCATGAGCGCGGCCACCTGCGGGATCACTCCGCTCATGATCACCTCCTCCCGGAAGAGATGTCCTGATCCGGCGAACAGTGAGCCAGCCGCCTCCTGGATGCGAGCCCCGGCGGAGTCCAGCAGCCAGATGAAGGGAATGCGCTTGCCCAGCGCCAGCTCGCGCAGGCGTGTGACCTTCAGCTCCCCGGTCATTCCCATCGAGCCGGCCATCACCGTGAAGTCATACGCGCACACGGCCACGAGCCGGCCGTCGACCTTGCCATAGCCGGTTACGACCCCATCGGCCGGCGCGTCCTTTGACTGCATCGAAGCCTGGGAGAAGTGTGGGCGCCCGTGGATGCCGAGCTCGGTGAAGGTGCCGTCGTCGATGAGCAACGCCAAGCGCTCGCGGGCCGTGAGCTTCTCCGCCGCGTGCTGGCGCTCGATCTTCTCCTCCCCCCCGCCGAGCCGCGCCTTCTCGCGGCGGGCGTGAAGGTCCTCGACCAGCGAGGAGAGCGGCGGGCGGGCCACCAGGGTGTCCGCCGCCGCCTTCGCGGGTGGCTGCTCAGCGGGAGGACCGGAGCCCGATCCGGGAGGAGCGGAGCCCGATCGGTGATCGGGCGAGCACCGCACCGATTCATCGGGCGAGGACCGACCGAGGTTCTCAGCCTCTTCAGTCGACATGGGCCTCCTCGGGGATGGCGTCGAGCAGGGGCTCGAGCACGTGCATGGCGGTCGACGCCGCCACGTGGCGCTCGGCATCGTCGTCCGGCGCCTCGAACGCGGTGACTTCGAGCCCCACCAGCTCGCACCCGTCCATCACCGCCTCGAGCACGTCGTAGAGCTTGTCCGGGTCGAGGCCGCCGGGGGCCGGGAACTGGGCGGGAAAGCTCTCGGGGTCGATCACGTCGAGGTCGAGGTGCACGTAGACCGGGGCGCCGTCGAGGGCGTTCTGCACGGCCACGAGCGTCTCCACCGGGCTCGCGCCGATCACCGTCACGTGACTCTGCTCGAGGGCGGAACGCTCAGGCGGGTCGAGCTCTCGCACGCCTGCGAGCACGATTCGCTCGGCGGCCACCGATGCCGCGCCGAGGCCCGCATCCCAATACCCGCACGCGGCGGCGAGGGCCATGCCGCCGAGGTAGCCACTCGGACTGGTGTCCGGCGTGTTGAAGTCTCCGTGCGCATCGAGCCAGAGCACCCGGGCGTCGGGACGCAGGCGCGCCACGGCCGGCAGGGTGGTGAGAGCGATGGAGCACTCGCCCGCCAGCAAGACCGGCGTGTTCTTACCCGAGAGCGCGTCCTCCACCTGTCCCCCGGCCTCGAGCAGACAGCCGCGTGAGTCAAGAAGGTCGTTCTTGTAGCTTGCGGCGCCAGCCTCGCCGGCCTCGCCGATTGCGCGCGGCTCGCGGCCCAGGCGCCCTCCGATCAGCGGGGCCAGCATCTCCACCCCGCGTCCGGCCGCCGGCGTGCGGTCGGAGGTACGGCAGCGAAGCGCGATCAGCGAGGCGCTCATCTTCCCTTCCACTGCGGATCGCGCTTCTCGAAGAAAGCCGACACACCCTCCACCACGTCCTCGGTCGAGAGCGCGAGGGTGAGGTTGTGGTGCAGGTACTCGAGAGCTTCGAGGTAAGGCATGTCCATCTGGCGGAATATGGCGTCTTTCCCGAGACGCATCATCACCGGCGATTTGGCCGCGAGCTTGGCTGCCCAGTCGCTCACCGTCGCGTCGAATTCGTCGGCCGGCACGACGCGGTTCACGATTCCCGCCTCGAGCGCTTCCTGGGCGGTCATCCGTTCGCCGAGCAGCAGCATCTCGTTCGTCTTCTTGCGCGGAACGTTGCGGTAGATCAGCGCCATGATCATGAAGGGAAAGACCCCCACGTTGATCTCGGGCGTGCCGAAGCCGGCGGTGTCCTTGGCCACGATGAGATCGCACGCCAGGGCCACGCCGAGCGCACCCGCGAGCACGTGACCGTTGGCCGCGCAGAGCGTGGGCTTGCCGAGCTCGCCCATGAGGCGAAACAGGCGCGGGAAGCGCTCCATTCCGAAGTGCTTGTGCACGAGCGGTACGTCGGCGGCGAACCCGTCGAGGTTGCCGCCCGCCGAGAACACCTTCTCGTGAGAGGACGTGAGCACCACGCAGCGGACCGCTTCGTCCTCGCGCGCGGCCTCGAAGGCGGCGATCAGCTCGTCGAGGGTCTCGTTGCCGAGCGCGTTGCGCGTGCCGGGGTCGTCGAGAGTGATCGTGGCCACGGCGTCGGCGGCCACCTCGTAGCGGATCTTGTCGTAGGCCAAGCCGCGGCGGACACTACCCGAGCTTCAGTCACCGCCGACTACACGCCACGCGATGCTCGTCGCGCCGGCGTATACGAGGTGATGAAAGGCATCGAGCGCCGTCTCGGCGATGGGCTGCTTCCACACCGGCGGAGCCACTCCGAGGCTCGGCAGCATCACGAGCGAGGAACCCCACACCGCGCCGAAGTGAGCGGCCGTGGCTGCGAGCCCACTGAGCCCAGTGGCGGCGATCGCCCCGCGGGCCGCGCCCCAGCTCGTCCCGTAGGACCAGTGCACCACGTTCGAGAAGCGCGCCTCGCCGTCAACGTCGCGCGGCTGCACACCGAGCACCTTGCCGGCGGCGTCGGCCGGAGCCGAACTGGCGGGCCGGTCGCGCAGCTTGGCGTCGAGGGTGCTGGACGCCGTCATCGCGACGGTTCCGATCGCGCCGGCGAGCATGCCCTGCCCGACGGCGCCGGCGAGATCGCCTGCTTCACGTAGAGGATTCATCTAGCCACCCTCCTCCATAGGGGCTACGGGACCATTACGTGCTCGGCTCCCACCACGCAAGCCTCATGTCCACCCGCTCGCCCCGGAAGGGGACACCCTCGGCTTCGAGCAACAGTCGCTGGCGCGCCCCCTTCGCCAGCGAGCCGTCGGCGCGCACCACCCGCTGCCAGGGCACCGAGGGATCGGCGCTCGCGCTCAGCACAGCACCCGCGCGGCGCGGCGCACCCGGCGTGATGTCGCCGTAGGTGGCCACCCGCCCGGGGGGAATCGAGCGGACACGGGCGATGACCTGCTCCCCGTCAGGCGCGGTCAGCGTCATTAATCGACCACGCCGCCGCGACCTCGCGCTGCCTCTTGATTGCCCTCAACGGAGCCGGGTGACCTTCTCGCAGTTGCGCACACGGTCGGCCCTATCGGCCACGACCGTGTCGCGGCCGGGGCCGCAGTCCACCATGTCGCGGGTACCGTCAGAGGCGACGATCCTGTCGTTGCCCTCGCGGCCGAATAGCCGGTCTGTGCCCGGGCCGCCGTCGAGGAGGTCGTCGCCTTCGTTGCCCGATAGCCCGTCGTTGCCCTCGCGGCCGAACACGCGGTCGTCGTCGGTGCCGCCTCGGACCTTGTCGTCGCCTTCGTTGCCCGAGACGCCGTCCTCACCCGCCTCGCCGAGGACCACGTCGTTTCCAGTGCCGCCTCGGACCTTGTCGTTGCCGTCACGCCCGAAGGCGCGGTCGTCGCCCGACCCCGCCTCGACCTCATCGTCACCGGCGTTGCCGGAGACGGCATCGTTGCCGGCTCGTCCGAAGACGCGGTCATTGCCCTCGCCGCCAGAGACGGAGTCTTCGCCCTCGTTGCCTGACACGGCGTCGTTGCCGAGGTCTCCGAACACGCAGTCGTCACCGGGGCCCGCGCTCGCACGGTCGTCGCCGGCCAGCTGGTTGGTGTTCTCACCGCCCGGGGTCCCGAGGAAGGTGTCGTTGCCGGGCGTACCCGGCACGTTGTTGCCACACGCGTTGGTGTACACGAACAGCCCCTTCTGGCTCCCGTACTGCACGAAGCTGCGCGAGATGGACGGCTGCCCCATGCCCGACTTGGCGAGCCTCGGGGCGGCGTTGCCGCCGTCTTCGGTGAAGTCCGCCGGCGGAACCGGCTTGGCGTCGCTCAGCCCAATCACGGCCTGAGCTCCTTCGTCGTTGGTCACGTAGGCCAGATCCCCAGACGCCGCCGCTGTGGTCTGTCCGAATCCGGACGTGCCCGGACTGAGCGCGGTGGCGCTCAGGGTGCCCGTGCCGGCCAGTCCTTCGGTGTTCAGCAGATAGAGGTTGGAGGCGGTGGTCACGATCACCTTCGCCTGGGCCAGCACGTTCGGCTCGGACTCCTGGTCGGTCGCGAGCGCCGGCGCCGGGCGGCCGGCCAGCGGCGAGCTCGTGGCTGTCGTGGCCAGCGTCTGGGCGTTGCCGGGCTGGGAGAGCCTGTGCACCTGCGTCGTATCGCCCACCCGGGCAGCCACGTAGATTGCAGGCGCGGTGGTCACCCGGCCCATCGGGTTCGGCGTCATACCGTCTGGCTGGATGGGCACGCTCGCCGTCTGCACGTCGTCGCCGAGATCGGCCGACACCGGTCCGGGGGCCAGCGTGCCGATCACGAAGGTGCGCAGGTTGCTGCTCGGCGCCGAGGTGCCCACCGCCACGTGGCCCACGGGCGATCCGGATCCGTTGCGCAGGAAGACGATCGCGGGACTCGCCTGCGGGTCGGCGTCGATGTCCCCAGTGCTCGAGACCATCCCGAAAGCTGCTGAGGTGGTCGCGGCGTTGGTGACAGGCACCCGAAAGAGGCGCTCGTCATCGCCGTTCTCGGCCACGAAGAAGAGAACGCGTGAGCCGTCGGGAGCCGGGCCGGTGGCTACCACCGACGAGCGGATCGAGAAGCCCTGCGTGCCCGCCAGCGGCTGCTGCTTGACAAGCGTCCCGGTGGCCTCGTCGATCTGGGCGATTGCGATGTCTCCGGTGGTCAAGCTCTGGTCGTCGTCGTTGTGGACCGCGAAGACCTGGCCGAGGCCGGTGGGCCCCGAGGTGTCGGCAAAGCTCACGCTGGCCGGCTCCGGAGCGGCGGCTCCGGGCCCGAAGACATCGGCGTCGGCGTTGCCGTCGTCGATAAGCACGCCGTTCTCGGAGCCGACGGCGGCGCCGGAGCCCAGCACGCGCAGGTGCACGCGCCCGTTGGCCACAGCCGGGGCGCCCGTCATCGCCTCTTGGGGATCAACGGTTCCGTAGATCACGCGCTGGGTGGCAGGCATGCCCGTCGTGGTCAGTACGGAGGTCTTGATGAAACGGTCGAAGGCGCCGGTCTTGGAGTACAGGAAGCGCACCGGCGCCTTGCCCTCACCGACGGGCTGGTAACCCGAGCGGCCGTTGTCGCCGCCGAAGAACGGCCAATGCACCGCCTGGGCACTTGTGGCCGTTGCTCCCATCGAGGCCAAGGCCACCGCTCCTACCGTCAAGGTCCGTCGCAACGCGTATCGCCTCCGCTGGTTGTATGGCTCCGGCTCTCCCGGTTATTCGTCCGAGCGGCCCGGTCGGTTCAGTCGTCCGTGCGATCCAGAATTACGAACCGAACGTGCCGCCCGGCCAGGCCACGCCGGCGTAACGCTCGAGCACGGGGCCGGCTGGAGGCGGGACCTCGCAGAAGAGGTCGGTCTCCACCAGGGTGGCCGGGAACAGTCGCGTGAAAGGGTCGTCTTCCAGACGCAGTGGCTCTCTCATGACGGTGATGGCTCCCGCGCACCGGGACTCGTCGAGCGCGAGCGTGGTCAGACACAGAAAGGCGTCGCCCAGGAGGGGAATCCACCAGGCGAGCGCGTCCCTGCGCACCTGCTGGACCTCGGGCTGGTCGTAGGGCACGGCGGCGGCTTTGTCCGCGAGCGCGCAAACGTGCGCGAAGGCGCCCGGCACGGGCTCTCCTTCGAGGCAGCGAGCGTCGACCATGAAGGACCGCCCGCTGTCTTCTCCTGCCTGCAGGGCGCCCCCGTCGAACGACAGCCAGGCCGCTCCGTGCGGTAGGTCGGTCACGTGCGCTCGAAGTCTCCGCGCACCCGGCTCGAGATCGCGCGCATGTCCTGGCGCAGGTCCTCGTTGGTGGGCCGGCCCCAGTACCAGAAGCCGTCGTAGCGGTGGTGAACCGTGAGGTCGGGAAAGAGCGTGAAGGCGGTGGGCCTGTAGGGCTTGTGGGTGGTGTCTGACTCCTCGAGCAGATCGAGGCGCCCCAGCCACCTGCGCTCGGCGTCCGAGAGGAACGTGAAGCGCGCCCCCAGGCCCGCCCGGAAGGCGCTCTGAACCTCCGGCGGATCTGTGCTCACGACCACGATGCGCGTATAGGCCACCTCGAACTCTTCCTGGAGCGCTGCGAGCTCGCGCAGGTGGCGCTGCTCCTTGGGGCACCACCATCCGCGCGAGAACAGCAGAACCACGGGATCGCCTCCCGCCAGCTCTGACAACCGCCGCTCGCGACCGGTGTGGTCGGGCAGGTCGAGATCCGGGAAGGGCTGGCCCTCGGTCATGCAGCGTCCGCCGGGTCGGTGATGTCCTTCATGCCACTGGGAGGCTGAACCGCACTCGGGTGCCGGCCTCTGATTCGGCCAGCCAGATCTTCCCGCCGTGGGCTTCCACGATCTTCCGGCAGATCGTGAGCCCCAGCCCGGCTCCCTCTCCGCTTCTCGCCTTGCCGTCACCGCCGCGGAAGAAGGGCTCGAAGACGAGGGCTCGCTCGCTGTCCTCGACCCCTTCGCCGGTGTCGGCCACCTCCACCTCGACGTGCCCGCCGTTGGTCTCCGCGCGCACCGTCACGCTGCCGTCGGCCGGCGTGTGGCGAATTGCGTTTTGGATCAGGTTGAAGAGCACGCGCTGCAACTTCTCGGGATCGGCCCGCGCGGGCGCCACCGACCCGCTCACCTCGGCCCGAACCTCGACCTTGCCGTGGTCGGCGTGGGGGCGCATGGCCTCCACGGTCTCGCGGACCAGCTCGTCGAGGGCCACTCGCTGCATCGACCACTGGATGTCGCCCGCATCAAGGCGTGAGATCTCGAACAGGTCGTCGATCAGTGCGGAGAGCGAGCCCAGGTGCACCGACATCTGGGCGAGGTAGCGGCTACGCGTTGCGGGATCCACGAGGTCGTCCTCCACAGCGTCGGAGAGCAGCCTCATCGAGGTGAGCGGCGTGCGAAGGTCGTGCGACACCGCCGCGATCAACTCTCGGCGCGCGTGCTCGGCGGCGTCGCGCTCGGCCTCGCGCTCGCCGAGCTGCGAGGCCATGAGGTTCACCGCCTCGGCCAACTCCCCGATCTCGTCGCGGGCCTCGGTCCTCATTGCCACATCGCGACCGCCCCCACCCACCGCTCGGAGGCCGTCGCGCACCGCTTCGATGTCGCGCAGCACCCCGCCGGCCAGCACGTGGGCCGAGTAGGCGGTGAGCATTCCGGCGAAGCCCAGCAGAACCACCATCAAGAAGGCGTCGTGGGGCGAGATGAACATGGCCAGGGCGATCGCCCCAACGGCGAGAGTGGCCAGGCTCACGGTCACGGCGGTGCCCGCCGCGAACTGTCGCGAGAGAGAGCCGGCCGCCGCGCGCCGCCGGGCGAGCAGGTGAGCACCCGCGATTGCCGGAGCCCCGCAGGTGAGCATCAGCGCCGCCATGAGCAGGCCGTCGCGGGGCCCGTAGACCGCGGCCAGCACCGCCCCGCCGGCAAGCGAGGCAAGCCCCAAGATCGCAAAGCCGCGGATCATCAGATCTGGAACCTGTAGCCCACGCCCCACACAGTCTGAAGCCAGCGGGGCTCGGCCGGGTCGGCCTCGATCTTGGCTCGCAGCCGGCGCACGTGAACCGTGACCGTCGAGGTGTCGGTGTAGAACGAGTACTGCCATACCGCGTCCATGAGCTGGTCGCGCGAGAACACCTGGCCCGGGTGGCGTACGAAGTGCAGCAGCAACTCGTACTCGCGCACGGTGAGCGCGGCCTCCTCCCCCCGAACGGTCACGCGGCGCGCCACCGGGTCGAGCATGAGCTCGTCGAACACGATCGGCTCCTCCAGCTCGGGCTCCGCGACCACCCGGCGCAGCACTGCGTCCACCCTCGCGACCAGCTCGGCGGGCGAGAAGGGCTTGACCACGTAGTCGTCGGCCCCGAGGCGCAGGCCGACCACGCGGTCGCTGGCCTCGCCGCGGGCGGTCAGGAGGATCACCGACGGCGGGCGGGGCGCGAACGTCTCGCGCAGGCGGCGCATCACCTCGAGCCCATCCATGCCCGGGAGCATGAGATCGAGCACCACCAGGTCCGGGCGTGCGGCAGCCGCCAGGGACAGAGCCTCCGGGCCGTCGGAGGCCACGCGGGTCTCGTAGCCCGCTCGCTGGAGATACCGAGAGACCACCTCGGTGATCGTCGGCTCATCGTCCACCACGAGGATCGAGAGACCCTTCGCACCTTCGCTCACCCCAGCCTTTTCAGGCCGCGCGCCCTGAACGCGAACAGCAGCGCCGACCCGGCGAAGAGCACAGCGCAGAGCAGGAGCCACTTTCCGAGATAGGCGTCCTTCGTCAACCCCGTCGTGCGCTCGAAGCCGGGGTTGGACTTGGCGAGGATCATCGGGTACCACACGAGAAAGGCCAGCGCGGACAGGATTGCCGGTACACGCAGGTGGTTCAGGGCTGCCATGCGCAGCCGGTCGCGCGGCTTGTTGCGCATGAGCGCCCAGGCCACGAGAACGCCCAGCGCCGCGTAGATGGGCAGGAAGATCAGGTCGTGGAGCACGAGCGCGCCGACGAACCACTTGACCACGTTCTCGGGCTTGCCCACCGCACCGAACACCTGGATGAACGCCCATGCGGACACGACGAAGACCGCGAGGGCGGTGAGCAGGTGAAGCGGAGAGTCGCCGTACTCGTAGCGGAAGCGCTTCATGCCGCCTTGAACACCATCTTCTCCACCCACTTCGTGTTGTGCACGCCGGGCAGCGCCGGCACGATCAGGCGCGCTGGAAAGCCATGATCGAGCGACAGGTCGGCGCCGTTCACCTTCAGCGCGAGCATCGAGTCGGGGTCCTCGAGCTGGCCACGGTTGAGCGTGGCCTTGCGAAGGGGACCGCCCTTCTGCAGCGACTGCACCTCAACCTCCCCGGAACCCTCGGCGCCCGCCATCTTTGCGAGCTCGGTGAGCCGCACTCCGCTCCAGCGCTGGGTGGTCGACCAGCCCTCAACGCAGGCGATCGGCAGGTCGGCGTCGATCATCTCCATCTCCAGGAGATCATCGCGGGAGAGCACCATGCCCTCTCCACCATCCACCTCGAGGGCGAGCCGCCAGGTATCCCCCACCTTCTCCATGGGGATCCCCACGGCCTCAAAGGTCTTGTTCACCATGAAGTCATTGGGCCCATCGCCCGCTTTCTCGCCGCGGGGAGCGAGAAAGGCGAGGTCGCGCAGCGGGCCGCCCACCACCTGTCCCGTGCCCATCACGGCCAGCCCGGCAGAGCCCGCGCCGACGGTGCCGATCAACAGGCGGCGGGTCATCGTCGGAGACGCCGGTTCGGCCGGCGCCGTGGTGTGGCGATCCTCCAGCCCGGGCTCGGGCTCGGTGTGCTCGAGGTCGTCGCGCAGCGGGCGGATCACCCCGAGCTGCGCGAACGCAGCACGCATCACTCCGAGCTTGGACACGATGTGCAACACGAGTCCGGCGAGGAACACGAACGAGCCGAAGTAGTGGGCCGGCACGAACGAGAAGCCGAACGGGTAGTAGATCTGGATGTTGAGCACCCCGGTGGCGAACACGAACAGCGCGCCGCCCACCAGCAGCGCCAGCCCGAGCCGCTCGACCGCATGGGCGGCCGATCGCACCGCGGGCCGCTCGAAGAGCTGGGGGATCACGGCCCAGAGCTTGGCCAGGAGGATCGGGATGGCGGCAAGGCCGCTGATGATGTGCAGTCCCTGGGTGGCCACGTAGAGCCACGCCGGACTCGTGGGCCAGCTGAAGAAGTACAGGTCCACGCCCTCGTCGAACAGGGCGTTGTCACCCAGCCCCGGCTCGTACGCCGCGTGGGAGA
>JBBJNU010000053.1:0-10409 GCA_037721005.1 Thermoleophilaceae bacterium
CACCCTCGCCGACGCTGAGTCGGTGGGCTCCCTCGGGCCGAGCCTCGACGATCTGGCTTCAAACGCAGAGAAGTACGGCAAGCAAGAGGGGCAGTCGCCCGAGGAGTACGTGAAGACGGCGATCGAGGATCCGAACGCCTTCCTCTCCCCCAACTTCAGCGAGGACGTGATGCCCGCGAACTTCAAGGAGTCGCTCTCGGCGAAGGAGATCGACACGCTCGTGGAGTACCTTCTGGCCGTGGGCGGAGGTGAGAAGGGATGACACTCGGCAGAAAATTCCTGGGCGCCGGCTGGTACCGCGCGGCCCTCTCCCAGCCGCTCGGGTTTCTCTTCGCCCTGGGTCTCGTGGCCGCGGTGCGCAAGCTCTACGGCTACGGCCCGACCCTGGACTGGACGGCGATCACCACCGTCGCCCTCATTGCCATGCCGCTGGCCTTCATCGTCGGAATCGGCTGCTTCGACTACTGGTTTCGCTGGGCCTCCGGCGCCCCGACCATCCCCGAGGACCACTCG
Organism: Thermoleophilaceae bacterium; assembly: GCA_037721005.1. Taxonomy (GTDB): domain Bacteria; phylum Actinomycetota; class Thermoleophilia; order Solirubrobacterales; family Thermoleophilaceae; genus JAAYBF01. The sequence goes on from JBBJNU010000053.1 coordinate 514, forward strand.
GGGCACGGGGCCAAGACCTGGAGGGACTACTTCAAGGTCAATACCGATCACAAGGTGATCGGCATCCAGTACATCGTCACCACCTTCTTCTTCTTCATCCTCGGCGGGCTGATGGCGATGGTGATCCGTGCCGAGCTGGCCCAGCCGGGCACGCAGTTCGTCGATCCGAACACCTACAACGGGCTGTTCAGCGTGCACGCCTCGCTGATGATCTTCCTGTTCATCATCCCCGTGTTCGCCGGCATCGCGAACTACGTGATCCCGCTCATGATCGGCGCGCCGGACATGGCCTTCCCGCGCCTGAACGCGCTGTCGTTCTGGATGCTGCCCACCGCCGGGGTGATGATGCTCGCCTCGTTCTTCGTGGAGGGCGGGGCCTTCGCGACGGGCTGGACGGCCTACGCGCCCATCTCCACGGAGACGCCCATCGGCCAGCAGTTCTTCACGATCGGCGTGCAGTTCGCGGGCGCCTCGTCGATAGCCACCGCCCTCAACTTCCTGGTCACGATCATCACGATGCGCGCGCCGGGCATGACCTTCTGGCGCATGCCGCTGCTCGTGTGGGCCAACTTCACGACCTCACTGCTGGTGGTGATCGCCACTCCGTTCATCGCCGGCTCGCAGTTCTTCGTGCTGCTCGACCGCTCCCTGGGCACGCACTTCTTCGACCCCGGCGGGGGTGGCGACGTGCTCATGTACCAGCACGTCTTCTGGTTCTACTCCCACCCGGCGGTGTACATCATGATGCTGCCGGGCTTCGGGATCGTCTCCGAGGTGATCTCCACGCACGCGCGCAAGCCCGTGTTCGGCTACCGGATGATGGCCTTCTCGCTCGTGGCGATCGTGATCCTCGGCTTCACCGTCTGGGCGCACCACATGTTCGTGTCGGGGATGGCCGACTGGCTGCGGGTGCCGATGATGATCACCACCATGCTGATCGCGGTGCCCACGGGCATCAAGATCTTCTCCTGGCTGGCGACGCTGTGGAGAGGCGTGATCCATCTCACCACGCCGATGCTCTTCGCTCTGGGCTTCATCACGATGTTCACGCTGGGAGGAATCAGCGGGATCATGCTCGCGATCATCCCCGTGGTGATCCACGTGTCGGACACCTACTTCGTGGTGGCCCACATCCACTACGTGCTCTTCGGCGGCAGCGTGTTCACCATCTTCGCCGGCATCTACCACTGGTTCCCGAAGATGACCGGGCGCATGTACGACGAGAGGCTTGGAAAGATGCACTTCTGGCTCTCGTTTGTGTTCTTCAACCTCACGTTCGGGCCGATGCACCTCGTGGGGATCGACGGCATGCCCCGCCGCGTGGCCGACTACGCCGAGCAGTTCGCCACGCTCAACGCGATCATCTCCGTATCGAGCTTCCTCTTCGGTCTCTCGTTCCTGATCTTCCTCTACAACATGATCACCAGCTGGCGCTACGGCCCCAAGGCGTCGGGCAACCCGTGGCGCGCGCACTCGATCGAGTGGCAGGTGTCCTCGCCGCCGCCGATCTTCAACTTCGACGAGATCCCCACCGTGGTCGGCGGTCCGTATGAGTACGGCGTGCCCGGCGCGGTGCACGCGGTGTTCGGTGACAAGAAGGCGCCGGTCAAGGCGGCCCCCGCCGGCGGCGGCGGGGCACCGCCCCCCACGAACACCGATTGACCTTGGCTGAGCCGAAGAACATCCTCGTGGTCGCCAACGAGACGGTCGTGGGCCAAGACCTGATCGAAGCGGTGAAGCGCCACATTGACGCCGGGCACGCGTCCGTGCACGTGATCTGCCCACAGAGCAACCCCAAGCACGGTCACGTGATCTACGACGAGTCGGTGCGCGACGCCGCGGAGAACCGCCTGAAGATGACGGTCGCCCAGCTACGCGAGATCGGGGTGGAGGCCACAGGCGAGGTGATGGACCCCGATCCCTACTCCGCGATCACCGATGCGGTGCACGACCGCTCCTACGACGCGATCATCATCTCCACCCTGCCCGAGACCCGCTCGGGGTGGCTGCGCCAGGACCTGATCTCACGGGTAGAGGCTGAGGTGGACTGCCCGGTCGAGCACGTTGTGGTGGATCTCGGTGCTCGGGGCGACGACAACGTGATGCGCACGCTGGTGGTGGCCAACCAGACCGTGGGCGGAGAGCCGCTCGTCGAGCAGTTGAAGGCTCTCGCCTCGGAGGGGCCTCACCGCTTCGTGGTCCTGTGCCCCCAGGGCGGCGACGAGGAGGGCGGAGACAGCGCCCACCAGCGCCTGGCCAGCACGCTGACGCGGCTCGAGGAGGAGGGGCTCGAGGCCATCGGCCAGGTCGCGCACCCCGACCCGTTCACCGCCATCAACACTGCGCTCGACTTCTACGGTGTCGACGAGGTGGTCATCTCGACCTTCCCGGAGATGCGCTCGGGTTGGCTGCGAGAGGATCTCGTGGGGCGTGTGCGGTCGTCCACGGACAAGCCTGTTCACCACGTGGTCTCCGAGGGTTCCGAGGCCGTGGAGAGCGACGCCTGATGGAGTCGGGTTCGATCGCCCTCGGCCGTGCGGAGGCCGGCGAGGGGCACGGGGGCCACGACGACCATCATCACGGTCCGCCCGAGGCCAACCAGTCGTCGCGGGTCGAGGCTCAGTTCCTCGGGATGCTGCTCTTCATCATCTCGGAGATCATGCTCTTCGGAGCGTTCTTCACGGCGTACTTCTTCATCCGCGTCGTGAACGGGGTCGACTGGCCCGCGGAAGGCGAGCAGCTCCCGAAGCTGGTGGCCGGCGTGAACACCGCGATCCTCATCTCCTCGAGCTTCACGATGCACTGGGCGCTCGAGGGGGCCAAGAACGAGAACCGCGGCGCGCTGCGGGTGGGACTGCTCACCACGGCGCTGCTCGGTCTCACCTTCCTGATCATCCAGATCAACGAGTACGTGCACCTGGGCTTCGCTCCCGCGGACAACGCGCAGGGCACGATCTTCTACGGGCTGACCGGCCTGCACGGCGCGCACGTGTTCGTGGGCCTCACGCTCCTCACCTTCGCAACCATCCGCGCCTATCGAGGCCACTTCACGGCGAAGGAGCACCGAGGCGTCGAGGTGCCGGGGATCTACTGGCACTTCGTGGATGTGATGTGGATTGTCGTGTACGTGACGATCTACATCATCTGAGCGTGCTGAATCCCCTTCGCTCCGAGCGGGAGGCCTTTCGCTTCCTTCTTTACGTGGCCGGCGTTGCTCTTGCCGTGGTCGTGGTTGTCCTCCTCGTGCGGTCGCTCTGAGCGAGCTCGCGGAGGATCTTGCGCTGGCCGAGCGCGTCGCGCGCCAGGCCGGCGAGCTCCTGCTCGCCCGGTTTGGGGGGCCGGCTCAGGGCCTGGAGCACAAGGACAGCCGAACCGACATGGTGTCCGACGCCGACCGCGACGCCGAGGCGCTGATCGAGGAGGCGCTGCGGGGTGAACGCCCCGACGACGGGCTCATCGCTGAGGAGGGGGCCCACAGCCGTGCGCGGAACGGCCGCCGGTGGGTGGTAGACCCCCTCGATGGCACCACCAACTACCTCTACGGTCTTCCCGGCTGGGCGGTGAGCATCGCGCTCGAGGACGAAGAGGGGTCCGCCGTCGGCGTGGTGCACCAGCCGGTGACCGCCGAGACCTACACGGCCATTCGCGGTGGTGGGGCGCAGCTGAACGGTGAGCAGATCGGGGTGAGCGCCGCGGAGCGCCTCTCCACCGCTCTCATTGCCACGGGCTTCGCCTACGACGAGACCTTCCGCTCCGTTCAGGCCGAGCTCCTGACCCGCGTGCTGCCGCGGGTGCGCGATATCCGGCGTGCCGGAGCAGCGGCACTGGACCTCTGCTCCGTGGCCGCCGGCCGCGTGGACGCCTACTACGAGCGCGGCCTGCAGGAGTGGGACTGGGCCGCCGGCAGCCTCGTAGTGATCGAGGCCGGCGGAACCCTGACACGCCTGGAAGGCGAGCCCGCCGGCCTACTTGCGGCAAGCCCAGCCGTCGCGAGCGAGCTGCTCGCGCTGGTGAAGTAGCCTGCCGGGGCGTCTGCTCCTCGGCCCCGACGACAGCCCGGACCACGTGACGAGCGACGCCCTTTCTTCGTCGGGATGAAGCGGCCCGCAGGCGCCCGCGAGCGGCGGAGCCCGCTCTCGGCCCTTTTAAATCTGCTGATCTTTGTTGGCATGATCGCGGGACTGGCGCTCCTCGCAGTGGCGCTATTCAAGGCCACACCACCAGTCAGCTTCGGAACCGAAGAGGAGATCCTTCGCCAACGCGCCGGCCGTCGCCTCATACCGATCGCCGTCGCCATACTCGTGGTGCCGACCCTCATGCTCGCTCTCAGAGGAAGGTGGCTGAACGCGGTTCTCGTCGCGCTGCCCGGGATCGTCAGTGGCGCCCTCGTCTTCAGCGCCCCACAAACGCTCTTCGGAGCACTCGCCTACCTCGCGCTATCGCCGATTGCGATCGCGACAACCATCGCATCCCTGACATCGCGCGGACCGTGAGTCACCCAGCCGGAGACGCGTAGCTCTCATTCTCGCTCCTGGCCCCGCGGGTTACTTGACGGTCAGTTCGCCCTTCATGCCGCCCTCTTCGTGCCCAGGGACGGTGCAGACGAACGCGAACGTGCCGGCCTGGAGGTCTGCCTTGAACGTGGAGTTGCCGCCCTTGCCTACCACCTCGCCCTCCTGGACCACCTGCCCGCCCTCGTCCCTGAGAGCGATGTTGTGGTCCACGTCCTGAGGGTTGGGCATGGTGAACTCGACCGCGCCCGGCTTCGCGCTCGCCTTGGTGCTCACGAAGGCGAGGCCCGAGTCGGCGGCAGGAATCTTGAGCGTGCCGCCCTTGGCCACAATCGGCTTGCTCGAGACCTGCGCGCCCGCCTCAGCCAGCGCCCCCGTGTCCTTCCCAGGCTTGGCCGCCACGGCAGCAATGTAGGCGGACACGTCGCGAGCGTCATCTCCCTCGTAGATGTCCTTGGGCATCGTGCTGGACCTGCGTACGTTGCCGATCTGACGAAACACCACACCCTCGAAGGTGCGCTCACCAAAGCCCTGGGCGCGAGCGTTTCGAAAGGCGTCGTCGAGGTTTGGGCCTATCGCCGCACCGCCGCCCGCCCGCTCGAGCATGTGGCAGCGCTGACATCCCTCGACGAACTTCTCCTTGCCGTTCACCAGGTCCGGCTCGTCGTTGCCGCAGCCCGAGGCGGTCGCGGCCGCAAGGGACGCGAGGGCGACGGCCGCACGCCTGCGAGATGCACTCCTCACGGCGCGGAAGATTACCCGCTCCCGTCCCCGGAACACCGCTTCGGGCGCGCCAGCCTCCGGCGAACGCCGGACGAGGCCCTTACGGCTCGGTCAGGTCGCCGAGGCGGCCCTCGGCGGCGGCGATCACGCCCTCGGCCACGGCCTCCCACCCGTAGCGGCGCCGGGCCAGCGCCGAGAGAGCCCTGGAGGCCGCCTGTCGCTCGTACGCCGGAGTCGCGAGCCAGGCGATCAGCTTCCCGGCGATCTCTTCGACGGCGCCCGGACCTCGCTCGAACGACAGCAGCGGCTTGAGCTTCGGGGCGAGAGCCTCGCGCAGGGCGTCCGACACCTCGGCCAGGCCAGAGTGCCCGGCCGAGAGGGGCAGCGCCCCGCACGCGGCGGCCTCGGCAGCCACCATCCCGAACGCCTCAGGGAAGGTGCTCGGCACCACCTGGGCCTCACACGCCGGCAGCAGCGCCGGAAGGTCCGAATGCTCGAGGCGCCCCGTGAAGGCCACCCGGGCCGCCGCTGCAGGGGCTGCCTCGAGGTAGGCCTCGAGCTTCACGCCCTCGAGCCCGTCGAGGAACGCGCTCAGATAGGTGAGTCTTCCGCGCGGTCCACCCTCGAGCTCCCGCCCGGCGGCGGCGATCGCACGCAAGGCGTCGAGGTCGCGGCCGGCGAGCGCCGCCAGCATGCGGCCGAGACCCTCGCGGTAGGTGCCAAAGCCAACGATGGCGAGCCGAGCGTCAGGCTCGGAGGCGACCACGAGCGGCCACGCCGCGATCAGCAGGTCCACTCCCTTCGACACGATGAGCTTGCCCACGTAGCTCACGATGCGGTCGCTGGTGGGGTCGAGGGCCCTCAGGGCTTTGGCCGCCCCCGCTTCGCCGCCCCACGGGGCCGTGGCCGCGGATTCGAGACGATCGGCGAGCCCTCCTAGGGACCCCGCCAGTTGCGCCGGTGGCTTCGGGCGAAAGTGGTGCACGTCCACACCGGGCGGCCCGAGGCGGGTCCTGGAGGGAAGGCCGGGGTCGCCGGTGACCTCCCAGAGGCTCTCGGCCGTGTGGCGCGAACCCACGAGCACCGCTGCCGCTCCCGCCAGGCCCTCCAACGCGTAAGCCAGGAAGCGCTCGGCGTGGGGCCGCACCGTGTACTCGAGCGCGCTGCCGTGAACCTTGACGGCGTAAGGCACCCGCCCATCGAGACCCCGGGCGAGGATCACCGGCCCCATCACGAGGTGGTTGGCCAGCGCCACATGGGGTCTCACCTCGTGGGCCACGTCACGGACGGCGCCCACGTTGGCCTCGAGATAGTGCTGGAGCTGGGGCTCGGTGAGCTCGGGGAAGGGCAGCGCCTCAAAGCGCTCGTAGGAGTCCGCAACGTACACAGGCAGGACCTCGCCGATATCGGGGTTGTGGATCGTGACCCCCGGCGGCAGGTCGAGCGCCCCGGCGTCGCGCTCCTGGCAGAGCAAATGAACCTCGTGACCCAGCGAGGCCAGCGCCCGGGCGAGGCTCGCGTTGTAGATGTTGCTGCCCGTGCCGCGCAGCAGGTAGCCGTGGAAGATCAGTACGCGCATACGGTTGGTAGATTGGCGCACCGATGGGACTGCGACAGCGATACCGCCTGCGCGCGCGCTCGGACCGCGAGGTCATACGCGAGGTAGAGCCGGGTAAGACCTACGTGGATTCGGACACGGGCGAGCCGTTTGAGGTGGTGGGCAAGCTAACGCCGCTGGCTCCATCCCCCAGCGATCTTCCCTACGCGGTTGCGAACCTGCGCCTGTGCGGTTGCTCGCTCGAGCAACTCGTGCAAAAAGATCTCAACGACTGCCCGCACTGCGGGCGCCGCCTGCCCGCGCTCGAGGGCTAGGTGGCAGCGCGCGGGCTGAAGGTCGCACTGGCGTGCGCGGCGCTCGCCCTCGCCCCCGGGTGTGGACGCGGCGACGACAGCACCGAAGAGCCGCCCGCGGCCCCCGTTCCCACGGTTCCCAAGTCCGATCCGCCCACCAAGACCAAGTCCGAGCCCGACGCCACCGCCGACCCGGTGCCCGCGGAGCCCGAGCCCGCGCCCGCGCCCGAGCCCAACGTGCCCGAGGCTCCGCCCGAGCCGGGCGGAGCGGTGGCCCCGGCGGAGCCCGAGCCCCCGGCTGACAGCCCCACCAACGACACCCCTCCCCCGCCGGGATCAGACGCGGAATCGTTCGAGAAGTTCTGCGACTCCAACCCCGGCGCCTGCGGCTAGCCGGCTGCAAACCGTCGCCTGGCGGTGTCATCGGCCGTCTCGTGGGCTATCGCCCACGTCGCCGGCCTCTTCCTAGCCAGGCTCGGTTTTCGCCGGCTCGACGGTCAAGCCCGACGGGGTATCTTGGCCGGAGCGCCAGGTGAGCGCACTCGGGCCGGCAGCGGAGCAGGCACCCGCGGCACGCCCCGGCGCGGCAGCCTCACCGGCGGAGCGCGGTAGCCCTCCCTCACGCGGCGGCGTCCGGTAGTCACGCGACCTGTTCGCAGGCCCGTGCCTCCGCCGCCCGGAGCGGGCCGGGGATCGGGTTCGGAGCCTCCCCCACCACCGCCCTCGTCATCCGGAGGGTCGGACCCGTCGTCGCGCAGCCGGAAGAACCAGACGAGCCAGACGATCAGCAGTCCCACGTCGAAGACGCGAAAGCCGACCACGAAGATCCACGCTTCCGTACTCACACGCCAATGCTACCCACTCCGGGAAAGCCCCGGTGCGGGTTCTCAGCGGGTTGGCGTCTGCTCCGCGGTCTCCGTGGGAGCGGGTTCCGTGTCGGTGTTGTCCGGCACGTAGGTGGCGGTGTAGAGCAGTCGGGCCGTGCTGTAGTTGCAGGCCCATTCCGCAAGCTGTCCGACGCCCTGAGGCGCCGGCGGGGCAAGCTTGGCCGGCGGTCCGGCGGTTCCGCAGCGGCCCTTGCGGCGCGAGCTGCGCCACAGCGCGTTGTCCGCCTGTCCGCTGGCGAGCGCCGGAAGCCAGGTGGGAACGGTGATCGCGACGATGTTGCCGCGCTCTACCCGAAGCGGCTCGTCGAGCACGAACGTGGGGGTTGAGCCGAGCCGGTTCTCCACCTCGTAGGTCTCGCTCTTGGCGAGTACGCGGTGCTCGTTGCGCCTGCTGCGCTTCTTACCCTTCCGCAGGATGGAAAGACGCACCGAGGGCGCGCCACCGAAGCTGCGGCTGAAGGAATCGATCTGGTCCTGGCGGAGCCTGCCGAGCTTGACCGAGAAGGCGATGATCTGACCGTCGCGGCGGATCACGTAGGGCCGCTCCTTGCTTCCCTCCGCTCGCTCCTGATACCCGGTGACCTGGTAGAGCGCCTCGCACGGGTTCTCGGGGCAATTGGAACGCGGCAACGCGGGGGTTGCCTCGCCGAGCTGCACGACCTTGCCCGAGGCCACGACGGGCACGGCGAGCGCTACGAGGGCGATGAGGGTGAAGAGCAGGCGTTTCATGTTGTCTTGAACACGCTTGACGCGCGGAGTTGCGGCTAGACGCTACTTGTAACGGTAGGTGATCCGCCCGCGGTCGAGATCGTAGGGCGACAGCTCGATCTTCACCCGGTCGCCTGGAAGGATGCGGATGTAGTGGCGGCGCATCTTGCCCGAGATGTGCCCGAGCACCTCGTGATCGTTGTCGAGCTTGACCTTGAACATCGTGTTGGGGAGGGCCTCGAGGATCTCGCCCTCCATCTCGATCTTCTCTTCCTTGGCCAAGAACCTGACGCTAGCAGTCAGTGACCGCTGAACGAGGCCTTCCCGGGGCCCTCTGCAAGAAAGGTCTTCACCGCTTCCTTGAGGTCCTCGGTCTCGAAAAGGGCCGCCGCGATCTCGGGCGTGGCGGCGTCGGCGGCCCGTGTGCCTTCGTCGGTTTGGGCCCGCACGATCTGCTTCGTGGCTGCGTGCGCGCGCGTCGGACCGGCCGCCAGGTGGTGTCCGAAGCCCATCGCCTTCTCCTCGAGATCCGCGTCGCCCACCACGCGGTTCACCACGTTCCAGCGCTCGAGCGTCTCGGCGGAGTGCAGGGCGCCGGTCATCACGAGCTCGCGGGCTCGAGCGGGACCGGCGCGCTCGGCCACCCGCTGGGTCCCGCCCATGAACGGCGTGACGCCCACCACTGCCTCGACGAGGCCGAAGGAGGCCGACTCCGCAGCCCAGATCATGTCGCAGGCCAGCGAGAGCTCGAAGCCCGCGGTGAGGCAGAGACCGTGCACCACGGCGAGGGTCGGGAAGGGCAGGTCCTCGATCTTGCGGGTGATGGCAAGCAGCTCGATTGCAAAGGCCCGGGCGTCGGTCTCCGAGAGACCGTGGAACACGTTTACGTCCACGCCGGCCGTGAACACCTTGCCCTCGGCGCGCAGCACCAACGCCCGCGGGGGGTCGGCAACTGCGGTATCGAACGCCTGGCTCACCCCGTCGACCAGCCCTCGGTCGAAGAGGTTGAGGGGCGGGTCGGCGATGGTGACCACGCCGAGGTCACCGTCGCGCTCGTAGCGGACGCGCTCGGTCATACGCTCAGCTCGCTCGCCACCTCAGCCAGCTCGCCTTCACCGGGCGTGATGGGCTGGCCCGGCAGCCGCAGCGGATCGCCGTCGTAGCGCGGGATCACGTGCACGTGGAAGTGAAACACGGTCTGCCAGGCCGCGGGCTC
>JBBJNU010000054.1:0-10316 GCA_037721005.1 Thermoleophilaceae bacterium
ACGACGAACCAGGACGTGCTCATCAGACGGGGTCGCTCCCCTTCATGACGTCCGACACGGAAAGGGCCGGGACCCGCGCCTCGGGCTCCTCGAGGCCACGCCGCTTGCGCGCCAGCAGCACGGCGGCCACGGCCGCCAGCAGCAGCAGAAACGAAGCCGCCTCGAAGGGCAACAGGAACTTGGTGAGCAAGAGGCGACCGATCTCTCCGGGCGACCCGAAGCCGGCGCCGACCTCGGGGCCCCGGCCGTCGAGGGCCCCTAGAGACGACCCCAGCACGGCCACCGAGATCTCGACGAACAACGCCAGCGCGAACACCGGCCCGAGCTTTGTAAGCAGGCCGCCCGAATCCGGGCGCAACGGCTCGTCCGTGCCGCCCACGTAGGCGACCACGAATACATAGAGCACCATCACCGCGCCGGCGTACACCACCACCTGGGCGGCGGCGAGGAAGTCGGCGCGCAACAGCAGGAAGAGCACGGCCAAGGCGATCAGGTGGGCCACCAGCGCCAGCACCGAGTAGAACGGGTTGCGAAGCAGGGCCACGCCCAGCGCGCCCGCGATCGCGCCGATCCCGGCTACGAAGAAGAGGATCTGCTCGAAGATCAAGGGGCTATTCGCCCTCGCGCCTCAGCGGCGTCTTCTCGATCGGCTCGGCCAGCAGCATCTCCTTTGTGAAGATGAGGTCCGAGCGCTCGTAGTCGGCCATCTCGTAGTCGTTGCCCATGGTGATGGCGTCGAACGGGCAGGCCACCTCGCAGTACCCGCAGAAGATGCAGCGGGTCATGTTGATCTCGTACACGGCCGCGTAGCGCTCTCCCGCCGACACCTGGTTCTCGGGCGTGTTCTCGGCGGCCACCACGCGGATGCACTCGGCGGGGCAGGCGGCCACGCACAGCGAGCAGCCCACGCACTTCTCGAGTCCCGAGTCCTCGAAGCGCTGCAGCTTGTGACGCCCGCGAAAGCGCGGGTAGACGGGAGTCTTCTCCTCGGGATACTCGATCGTGGGCGGCTTCTCGGCCAGCCGCCCGAAGGTGGTGCGCAGGCCGCGCAGGGTGGCGCCGAACACGCGGTAGGCGCCACCCATTCCCCCGGGCTCGGGGCCGCGTTGCACGACGATTGCGTCGTCGGAGAGCCGGTAGGGCTCGGCTTCAGAGGCCATCAGTGGTTCCTCTCGTGGTCCGGCGCCGAGAACGGCGAGTTCCGGGGGTTGCCAGGCAAGGACGTAGGGAGGGTGCGATGGCAGCGCCCTCGCCCCGACCGAGGACGCAGCATGGCGGCCATCCGGGACCGCCGTTCGTGGTGGGGGGCTGCGAGAGGGGCCACTAAGTGACCACCAGGATGATTGCGGTGACTAGGACATTCAGCGTGGCCAGTGGCAGCAGGATCTTCCAACCGAAGCTCATGAGCTGGTCGTAACGGAGGCGGGGGAGGGTGGCGCGGATCCAGATGAAGAAGAGCACGAAGCCGAACATCTTCAGGAGCACCCACAGGGGCGCCAGGGCCACGGGCCCCGGCCCGTGCCAGCCGCCGAGGAAGCAGGCGGTGGCAACGCCGGAGATCACGATCACCTCGATGTACTCGGCCAAGAAGAACGAGCCGAAGCGCATGCCGCTGTACTCGGTGTTGTAGCCCGCCACCAGCTCGGCGTCGGACTCGGGAAGATCGAAGGGCGGCCGCGAGGATTCCGCGAAGCCGGCCACCATGAAAATCAGGAATCCCACGAACTGCGGAATCACGAACCAGATGCCGCGTCCGCTCGAGCCCTGCGCCTCGACGATGTCCACCAGGGAGAGCGAGCCGGCCATCATCGCCACCCCCAACAGCGACAGGCCGATCGCCACCTCGTAGGAGATGAGCTGCGCCGCCGAGCGCATCGCACCGAGGAAGGAGTACTTGGAGCCCGAAGCCCACCCGCCGAGCACGAAGGCGTAAAAGGCGAGCGAGCCAAAGGCGAAGAAGTAGAGAAGCCCGATCGGCACGTCGATGCCGTAGAGACCGAGGTTGCCGCCCCATGCCCCCTGGGGGCCGAAGGGGATGATCGCGAGCGTGGCCACGGCGGTCGCGATCGAGATCACCGGCGCGATGGCCATCATCCACGGCACCGCGGTGGCCGGGGTGGAGCTCTCCTTCGAGATCAGCTTGAGCACATCGGCCACGGGCTGCAGCGTCCCGTAGGGGCCCACCCGGTTGGGTCCGTAGCGCGACTGAAAGCGCCCGAGCAGCTTGCGCTCGAGCAACAGGATCAGAGGCACCACCTGCAGGATGACGGCGAAGATCACGATCGCCTTGATGATCTGCACGAGGGTGGCCTCCACCACCGGGGTGTCGGCGAGAAGGAAAGGCATCAGGTGGGAGGCGGCTTTGCTCCGGGCCACACGGCTGCGGAGGCCGCCAGTGCGGGATCGCCCCCGTTCGCGTTGCCGGAGGTCTTCGCGATCTCCACTACCCGCGGCACGCCGTTGGTGAGCGCCGTGGCGTTGTCCTGCGCCGTGCCGGTCACGAGGAACACGCTGCCGGGAGGCATGGCCTGGCGCAGGGCCACGGTCGCCCGCACCGACGTGCCGCCGGCGGTCACCTCCACCTCGTCCCCGGAGGTCACGCCGATCCGATGGGCGTCGGTAGGAGAGAGCTCGGCGCGCTGGGTGGGCACGAGGAAGTGCAAGGACGGGGCGTGCTCCACGGCGGCACCGGACCACAGCGAGGCGACGGTGCCCAGGTGCATCCCTTCGGGCAGCTCGGGCGGCTGGGAGAGCTCGGTGTCAGGAACCTCGGCGGCGGTGAGCCTCGAGGCCGCGTCGCGGTCCTGCCAGCGCACGCCGCGCCCACCGACCTCCTCGAGGGTGAGGCCGGCAAGGAAGGGCACCGCGTTCGCGAGGGCGCTGGTGACCATGGGAGCGGAGAGAAGAGCGCCGCCCGAAGGATTCGGCATCCCTGCCGAATCCTTCCCCAGGCCGGCGCCGCAGCGCTCCGCCAGGTCGGCCAGGACTCCCCACTCGGAGCGGATTTCGCCCTGCTTGCCGATGGCCTGGCGCTGGCGCTGCACGCGGCCGTCCGGATGGGTGAGCGTGCCCTCCTTCTCGGCGTGCGACTCCGCCGGGAAGATCACCGTGGCGTGCTCCTCCATGGTGGGCGTCACGAAGTCGGTGAAGGCGATCACCGAAGCGGCGGCTTCGAGCGCCGCCTCCCACTTGCCGCGCTCGGGGTGGGTCACGAGCGGGTCTGCATGAAGGAGCAGGAGAGTCGTCAGGTCGCCGTCCGCGAGAGCTCCGGCGATCTCCTGAGCCCCCATGCCGGCGTTCGGCGGATCGGCAAGTCCCGGTCCGACCGCCGGAAGCACGCCGGCCTCGCGCATCCCGCGGGCGTTCGTGGCAGCAGGCACCTCGATCATGCCCGACTCGCCTAGGACGGCAACGTTGAGAGCGCCCGCCACAGCGAGCAGGGCATCGAGCGCCGCCTCTCCACGCTCGCCGTGCGAGATCCGCTCGCCCCAGAGGATCACCACGTCCCCGGCGTCCTTCAGCGCCGCCGCCACTGAAGCCATCGCTCCCGGTGCCAGGCCCGCGCGCGAGCCAAGGCGCGAGGCGTCGGGCGCCCGCGGCGATCCCAGTTCGGCGGCCAGGGCGGCAAGCGCGGCCTCTGCGGCTCCCGGAGCGAAGCGCACCGACGCCGTGGAGTTGGGGTCGAGCGTGCTCGGGCGGCTCGTGAGCGTCACCAGCTTCGTGCCGTTGCGCCGCACAGCCTTGCGCACGCGCAGATCGAGGATCGGCGACTCCTCGACCAGCTCGGTCTCGATCACCAGGATCGCGCCAGCGTGATCGATGTCCGAGACGCGGGCCGAGAGGTCGGGGCGTGCCAGCACCCGGGCCTGGGCGGCGTTGAGGGAGCCGCCCGCACGCGAATCGAGATGCGGTGAGCCGAGGCCGTTGCGGAAGAGGTGCTGGAGGAGGAAGGCCTCCTCGTTGGTGGTGGCTCCGCCGGCCAGCGCGGCGGCCTTGCCGCCGGCCTTCGAAAGCGCGCCGGCGGCCTCGCTCAGAGCGTGCTCCCAGGACACCTCGCGCAGCGCCCCACCGTCGCGCACCATCGGGGCGCGCAGGCGCTCGGGCGAGTGGATGGCCTCGAAGCCGAAGCGGCCCTTGTCGCACATCCAGCCGTCGTCGACCTCGTGGTTGTCACGCGGGAACGCGCGCAGAACCTTTGCGTCGTCGCGGATGGTGAAGGTCACGTTGCACTGGCTTGGGCAGAGCGTGCAGAGCGAACCGGCCTCCTCCACGTCCCACGGGCGGGCCCGGAAGCGGTAGGAGGTGGAGGTGAGCGCCCCGACAGGGCAGAGGTCCACGATGTTGCCCGAGAAGGGGCCCACGTAGGGGCGCCCGTCGTGGGTGCCCACGTAGCTGTGATCGCCGCGTTCGAGGAACACGAGCTGGTAGTCCTCGGCGATCTCCTGCGAGAAGCGCACGCAGCGATAACAGAGGATGCAGCGCTCACGGTCGATGGCCACCAGCGGCGAGAGCTCGAGCGGCTTGCGAAAGTGGCGCTTGGGCTCGATGAAGCGCGACTTGCCGCCGCCCCACCCGTAGGTGATGTCCTGCAGCGGGCACTCGCCCCCCTTGTCGCATACCGGGCAGTCGAGCGGGTGGTTCACGAGCAGGAACTCCACCACTGCGTTCTGGGCGTGCTTCACGCGGTCCGAGGTGGTGTTCACCACCATGCCGTCCTTTACCGGAGTCGAGCAGGAGGTCTGCAGCTTGGGGATGCCCTCGATCTCCACGAGGCACATCCGGCACGCCCCCACCGGCTCTCCGAGCTTGGGCTCGTAACAGAAGTAAGGGATCTCCACGTCGCCGTGCTTGGCGGCGTCCACGAGCATCGTGCCCTCGGGGGCCGTCACGTCCCGACCGTCGATCTCGAAGACGATCTCCTTTACTTCGGGGCGTGCCATCTACGCGGGCCCGGCCTCAACCGCGGAAGCAAGCTCGCCGGCGCCGAAGGCGGATACGGCCTCACGGTCGGAGCGCTCGCGCGCGCGCTCGATGTGATGCTCGAACTCCGGCCGGAAGTGCTTGATCATCGAGCCGATCGGCATGGCCATCGAGTCCCCGAGCACACAGAGGCAGTTGCCGATGATGTTGAGCTGCACCTCGGCCATGATCTCGAGGTCCATGGGGGTGGCCTCGCCGTTGTCGATGCGCTCGAGCATCTTCACCGTCCAGTTGGTGCCCTCGCGACACGGCACGCACTTGCCACAGCTCTCGTGGCGGTAGAACTCGGCCAGGCGCAGCGCCAGGGGCACGATCGGCTGGGCGTCGTCCACCACGATGATCGCTCCCGACCCGAGCATGGAGCCGGCCTCGGCCATCGACTCGAAGGTGTAGGGGAGGTCGAGGTGCTCGTCGAGCAGCACCGGCGCCGACGAGCCTCCGGGAAACCAGCACTTCACGCTGCGCCCGTCCTCGCACCCGCCCGCGAGCCCCTCCACGATCTCCCGGCCCGCGATGCCCAGCTCGATCTCGTAGTTGCCGGGGCGCTTCACGTTGCCCGACACCGACACGACCTTCGTGCCTGTGGACTTGTCCACGCCCATCGCGGCGAACCACTCGGGCCCCTTTTCGATGATCGCCGGCGTGTTGCACAGCGTCTCCACGTTGTTGATCAGCGTGGGGCCCTGGTAGAGGCCCTGGTTGGCGGGGAACGGCGGCTTGAGCCGCGGGTTGCCGCGCTTGCCCTCGAGGGCGTCGAGCAGCGCGGATTCCTCACCGCAGATGTACGCGCCCTGCCCGCGGTGCACCACCAGCTCGAGGGTCGTCTGCGACCCGAAGAGGCCTATGCCCAGGTACCCCTTCTCGTAGGCCTCGGCCACGGCCGCGTCGAGAATCTTGGCCTGGGTCTCGTACTCGCCGCGAATGAAGATGAACGCGCGCGTGGCCTCGGCGGCGATCGCGCCGATGATGCAGCCCTCGATCAGCTGGTGCGGGTTGCGCTGCATCAGCACGCGATCCTTGAAGGCACCCGGCTCGGACTCGTCCGCGTTGCAGCAGAGGTACTTCTCCATCGTGCCCTCGGGGATGAAGCTGGCCTTCTTGCCCATCGAGAACCCGGCCCCGCCGCGCCCCCGCAGCCCCGACGCCTCGAGTGAGTCGAGGACCTCCTCTTGGGACATGTCGAGCACGGCCTTGCGCGCGCTGCGGTAGCCGCCGACGCGCTCGTAGACCTCCATCCTGTGGAGGTCGGGCTCGTCGTAGTTGGCGGTGAGCTTCTTCAGCTGCCCGGTCACGCCTTGCCCTCCCAGGGGAGGTGGAAGCCCTCATCTCCCAGCCCTCTTCCCGGCAGCACGTCTCGGTTCTCCTTGACGGCCGCCACCAGCTCGTGCGCGTCGTCCTCGCTCAGGGGGCCCACGTAGCGCCCGTCCACTGACGCCATCGGCGCCATGTCGCAGGCCCCGAGGCACTCGAAGTTGCGCACCTCGACGTCTTCGAGCTCCTGGTCGCGGGCCTCCTCGGCGATCGCCTCATACACCGAGCGCGCGTTGCGCAGGTGGCAGGCCACGCTGGTGCACACGTACACGTAGCGGCTGCCGATCGGCTCGGTGCGCAGCATGTCGTAGTAGGTGGCCAAAGAGGACAGGTAGGCGGGGGTGACCTGCATCACGGCGGCCACCTGACGCATCGCCTCGGGCGAGCACCAGCCGTACACCTTCTGCGCGGCGGCGAGCGCCGGGAGGACGGCGGAGTGGCGATCCGGGTAGCGCTGCATGGCGGCGGCGATCGAGGCACGCAGGGCGTCGGGCACCTCCACCTCCGCGGGGTCCGGGACGACGGCGGGGTCGCGCTCGAGGTCGACCGCCTCGTCCCAGCCCAGGGGCATGGTGCGGCGGTCCCTCATCGGTCGATGCCTCCGAGGATCGGATCGAGCATGGCGATGCACGCGATGAAGTCGGCGATCAGAGAGTTCTCGCCCATGCGCTTGAGGGACTGCAGGTTCACGAACGACGGGTCGCGCATGTGCACGCGCGAGGGCTTGGCCGAGCCGTCGGCCAGCACGTAGCAGCCAAGCTCGCCGCGGGGCGACTCGATCGCCGAGTAGGCCTCGCCCGGCGGCACCCGGAAGCCCTCGGTCACGAGCTTGAAGTGGTGGATGAGCGCCTCCATGGACGTCGCCAGCTCGTGGCGGGGGGGAAGGGCGATCTTGCGGTCCCCGGTGATGAAGGCCCCCTCGGGCAAGCCGTCGAGCCCCTGCTCCACGATCGCCAGCGACTCGCGGATCTCGGCCAGGCGCACGCGGTAGCGGTCGTAGTTGTCGCCCACCGTGCCCACGGGGACCTTGAAGTCGAAGTGCTCGTAGGAGCAGTAGGGCATGGCCTTGCGCAGGTCCCACGGCTCGCCGGCGGCGCGCAGCAGGGGGCCGGTCACCCCCAGCTCGAGCAGCTTCTCGAGCGGCACGGTGCCCGTGTGCTTCATGCGCTGGAGCCAGATCTCGTTCTTGTCGAGCAGCGCCTCGTACTGGTCGATGCGTGAGGGCATCGTCTTCAGGAACGAGCGGCACTTGGCCTCCCAGCCCGGGGGGATGTCCTCGAACACGCCACCCACCTGGAAGTAACGCGTGTGCAGCCGCTGACCGGAGGACATCTCGAACAGGTCAAGGACGAGATCGCGCTCGCGCAGCCCCCACCAGAGCATGGTGATCGCGCCGATGTCCAGAGAGGCGGTCGCCAGCCAGAAGAGATGGCTGGCGATGCGGTTGAGCTCCATGTGGATCACCCGCAGGTACTGCGCCCGAGGGGGCACGTCCACGTCGAGTAGACGTTCGACCGACGAGCAGTAGGCGTAGGAGTTGAAGTAGTAGGCGAGGTAGTCCATCCGCTCCACGAAGGTGATGGCCTTCCAGTACTCCTGGTCCTCGCACGACTTCTCGATGCCCGTGTGCACATAGCCGATGATCGGCGTGATGTCGTGCACGGTCTCGCCCTCGAGCGTGCACAGCAGCCGCAGCACTCCGTGGGTGGCCGGGTGGTGCGGTCCCAGGTTGATCGTGAGCAGCTCGGTCTCGCGATCGTCGTAGTCCTCGCTACCCACGATCGGGTGCTCGAGGGTGCCTACAGAGATCGACTCCTCGCGCTCGCGGTAGGGGACGCTGAGCGGGCCGCTGCCGCCGGTTTCAGTCATACCAGCGGGGGAGCTTGTGCTCGTTGTGGGTGAACAGCACGGGCTCGCCGCCCATCGGGAAGTCGCGCCGCTGGGGGTAGCCCTCGTAGTCCTCGGGCATGAGGATGCGCCGTGGGTCCGGGTGCCCCTCGAAGACCACGCCAAAGAAGTCGTAGACCTCGCGCTCCTGGAAGTCCGCCGTGGGGAAGAGGTCCGTGACCGTGGGGAGGCGCGGGTCCTCGGTGGTCAGCCGGGTCTTCACCGCTATGCGCTCGCGCCGGCCCATCGACATCAGCTGGTAGTGCACGCCCAGCCGAGGTTCCTCGGGCAGATAGTCGCAGCCGTGCAGGCTCATCAGGTGCTCATACGGCTCCTCGTCGCTGCGGCTCAGGTGCTCGAGCACGTCGCGCGTACGCTCTGGGGCCACCACGAGGGTGGCCGAGTCATAGGCGAACGAAGTGCCCACCACGGCTTCTTCGTGTACCGCATCGCGCACCCGCTGCGCCACCAGTTCCAGGCCCGTGGCGTCAGGCATCGTCAGGGGTCCTCCGCGGGGCATCCTGCCCCGCCGCCTGAGGCTGACTGTCGGCCTCCGGCCTCCCGTAACTGGAAGCCGAGCTGTCGCTCGCTTCCTCAGTACCTGCCGACTTGTAGCGCTCGCGCCACCCCTCGTTGGGCTCGCTCGTGATCTTGTCCTGCAGCTTCATGATCCCGTACATCAGCGCCTCGGGACGCGGCGGGCAGCCCGGCACGTAAACGTCCACGGGCAGGAACTTGTCGGCCCCCGCCACCAGGGCGTAGTTGTTGAACATCCCGGCGCTCGAGGCGCACGCGCCCATGGAGATCACCCACTTGGGCTCGAGCATCTGGTCGTAGATGCGCCGGATGACCGGGGCCATCTTGATCGACACCCGGCCGGAGAGGATGAGCATGTCGGCCTGGCGCGGGGAGAAGCGGATCACCTCGGCGCCGAAGCGGCTGAGGTCGTTGCGGGGGGAGCCGATCACGGTGATCATCTCGATCGCGCAGCACGCGAGTCCGAAGCCCAGCGGCCAGATCGCGTTCTTTCGCGCCCAGTTCTGGGCGTCCTCGAACTTCGTGAGCAGCAGCCGTTCCTCCACGTACTCCTCGAGGTCGGTGCCGTCGAGATCTCCTCGGAGCATCTGCTGAGCCCTGAGCTGGCGTGAGCGGAAGTCCTCGGGCTTGCGATCGACCTTCGAGCGGGTTATTTCCATTCGAGCGCCCCCCTTCTCCACACGAACACGAAGGCGACCGCGAGCAGGAAGATGAACACGCTCATCTCGATCAGGGCGAAGGTGCCTATGGCCTCGACCTGCACGGCGATCGGGTAGAGGAACACCACCTCGATGTCGAACAGGATGAAGAGCATCGCCACGAGGTAGAAGCTCACCCCAAAACGGAAGTTCTTGCGCACGTCGGAGGGCAGCCCGCACTCATACGGCTCCGATTTGACCTTGCTCGGGCGCTTCGGGCCCAGGAGCTGGTTGGCGAACGTGAACGCGACGCCGACCCCCAGGCCGAGGGCGAGAAACACGAGGGCCGGCAGGTAGCTCTTAAGCAAGGCAGCGCATGTATAACGCAGGCTTGTGCAGGGTTGCTACATAGTGCGAAAGGTTCCTAGGAGGAATGCGCTCTGAGCGGTCTCCACATGTGGGTCGGGATCGCTGTTCTGGCCACCAATGCGCTAGCCGGTGGGTGGGGCGCGGTGGCCTGGCTTCGCAAGCGCGTGTCAGGTGTGTTCTGGTACCTCCTGCGCGCCGCTCAGGCCACGGTGGCGGTGCAGGTGGCGATCGGCTTCTTGCTCCTCGCGCGCGGGGAGACAGCGCCTGACGGCCTGCACATCGCCTACGGCGTTGCGCCCTTGGTGATCACGCTGGTGTCCGAGGGGATGCGCCTCGGCGCCGCGCAGCGCGAGCTCGAGGATGTCGAGGACGTGGACGCCCTCGAGCGCTCCGAGCAGATCGCCGTCGCCCGGCGGGTGGCGCTTGCCGAGATGGGCGTGATGACGATCGGCGTGCTGCTGATCCTCACGCTCGCGTTGCGCGGCTATCAGACCGGCGGCAACTGACACCTGTAGCGGGATGGACTCCCTCTGCTAGGCGAGCCCCGCGTACCAGAGGCCGAACACCACGCCAAAGCCGCCCAGTGCGGGGATC
>JBBJNU010000055.1:0-10272 GCA_037721005.1 Thermoleophilaceae bacterium
ATCGGGCGAGCACCGCAGCCAGACCCTCGGTTGGCGATCTTCTCCAGGAGACCCTGGACGACACCGGGTTCGTGGCGGCGCTGGAGGCCGAGCGCACGATCGAGTCCCAGGGGCGTCTCGAGAACCTCGAGGAGCTGGTGAGCGTGGCGCGCGAGTACGACGCCTCGAGCGACGACCCCTCCGTGGAGGAGTTCCTCCAGCAGGTGTCCCTCTTCTCCCAGCAGGACGTGCTCCAGGAGGACGAGGGCATCGTCACCCTCATGACCCTGCACAACGCGAAAGGCCTCGAGTACGACATCGTCTTCCTCATCGGCTGCGAGGACGGGATCTTCCCGCATTCGCGCTCGATCGAGGCCGGGGACATCGAGGAGGAGCGCCGGCTCTGTTACGTGGGGGTCACGCGCGCTCGTAAGGAGCTCTATCTCACCCACGCCCGCACGCGTGCCATGTACGGGGGGCGCGAGTGGAACGTGCCGAGCCGGTTTCTCTCCGAAATCCCCCAGCAGCTCACCGACGCCACCGAGCAGCCCTCCGCTCGCTCGGTGGCCGGCACCTGGTCGCGACAGCCCGACACGAGCTGGTCCTCGGACGGCGGCTCGGCGGCGGCCGACGCCCCGGGCCCGTCTGCGAGCTTCGGCCTGGGCGATGACGTGACCCACGCCAAGTTCGGCGACGGGGTGGTGGTGGGCAAGGAACCCGGCGGCCTGGTGGTGGTTCGTTTCGCGGACGACGGCATCGAGCGCAAGCTGATGGCCGACTTCGCCCCGCTCAAGAAGCGATGAGCGCCCGCATCATCGACGGCAAGGCCATCGCCGCCACCGTGCGCGCACGGGTGGCGGAGGAGGTGGCAGAGCTGAAGGCAGCGGGCGTCGAGCCGGGGCTGGCCACCGTGCTGGTGGGCGAGGATCCCGCCTCGCACGTGTACGTGCGCATGAAGCGAAAGGCGTGTGAGGAAGCGGGCATCGCCGCCATCCATCACGAACCGGCCGCGGACGTGAGCGCCGAGGGGCTGCTGTCGCTGCTCTCAGACCTCAACGCCGACCCAGCGGTGAGCGGCATCCTGCTCCAGCTGCCGCTTCCCGGCCAGCTCGACGCCGACGAGATGACGGCGGCGATCGTCCCGGAAAAGGACGTGGACGGCCTGACCCCGATGAGCGCCGGCATGCTCGCCCAGGGGCGGCCAGGGCTGGTGCCGTGCACACCCGCCGGGGTGATGGAGCTGCTTGCCCACGAGGGAGTCGAGCTTGAAGGTGCGCGCGCGGTGGTGCTCGGGCGCTCGCAGCTCGTCGGCAAGCCCGTCGCTCAGCTGCTGCTGGCCGCGAACGCCACCGTCACGCACTGCCACTCGCGCACGAAGGACCTCCTGAGCGTTTGCCGGGAGGCCGACGTGCTGGTGGCGGCGGTGGGCAGGCCCGGCACGGTCACGGGTCCCATGGTCGGCGAGGGAGCGGTGGTGATCGACGTGGGCACCAACCGCACCGACGACGGGCTGGTGGGCGACGTGGACTTCGAGTCGGTAGCCGAGAGGGCGAGCGCCATCACGCCCGTGCCCGGGGGCGTGGGCCCGATGACGATCGCCATGCTGCTCTCGAACACCGTGAGGGCCGCCCGGCTCACGGCGGACTGATTAGGCTGCGTAGCGATGGATATTCGCCGGCTCAGAGTGGGGGAGTACGTGACCGCGGCCTGCGGCCTGCTGCTGATCCTCTCCCTGTTCGGCCCCTGGTACGGGGTGGGCGGCAGGGACCTGACCGCCTGGGAGACCTTCTCGGTGCTCGACGTGGTGTTCCTCATCCTCGGAGTGCTCGGCGTTGGCCTTCTGCTGCTCACCGCGGCACAGCGCACCGCGGCCGTGGGCGTCGCCGCCGATACGTTGCTCTTCCTGGTCGCGGCGCCCGTGGCCCTCATCGCCCTCATCCGCTTCCTCAACCTGCCCGGGGCAGCCGATCAACTCGATGCCGGGCGAGGCCTCTTCTCGGTCGTGGGGACCCTGGCCGTGCTCGGGGTGGCGGGCGGGGCCCTCCTGTCCATGCGCGACGAACGGCTGAGCGATCCCGATAAGCCGACCGACGTGACGGGCGTGCCGGTGCAGTCCCCGCCTGAGATCGAGAAGCTTCCCGCGCCCCCTCGCGCGGCATCTCCGTGAGCCTGGAACGCATCCTTCGCGCCGACGCCGTGGCCGCCGTGGCCGCCGTGGCGCTGCTGTTCGTGATGGCTCTCGATTGGTACTCCACCGCGACCGGTGAACGTGCCCGCTTTCGCGAGAAGCAGGCCCAGCCCAAGGGCGCGCTCGCGGGCGAGCCCGCGCGCGTCCAGAAGGAGGAGGCCGAGATCGTGGCCGAGGGCGAGGAGCGAAACGCCTGGCAGGAGTCCGGTGCGATCGACCGCGTCATCCTCCTCGGGCTGCTCGCCACGTTTGCCCTCGCGCTCGCCACGGCCTTCATGCGGGCGGCGGGCAGGCGCTTCGAGCCGCCGCTCACGCCGAGCAGCCTCACGGCGATAGTGGCCACCCTCACCGCGCTCCTCGTGGTCTACCGCACGCTGCAGGAACCGGGGTCCGACAACGTGAACACAGTCGAGGCCGGAGCACCCCTCGCCGTGGTGGTGCTCGCCGTGATCGCCCTCGCCGCGCGCGCAGCCATGCGCGAGGAGGAGGAGGGCACGGCGTGGGACGAGGCCGAGACGCCGGTCGCCACCGGCGCCTGAGCCAGACCAGGCGCGCGGCGCAGACCGCCGTCGTCCTGCTGGCGGTGACGGCGGGCCCGGTAGGCGCGTCCGAGCTCGACCGGACGGTTCTCGATCGCTTCAGACCGGTGCTTCGCTACGCCGCGGAGGAGCGTGGCTTCGCCACCTCGGTCGAGGCGATGGCCGGCCGAGCGGGCACCCGGCTGGTGGACGCCAACGGAGGCGTGATAGCTGGGGAGGGGGCGCCGATGCTCACCGCCGGCACGCTCGGCTCGAGGTATGCGATCCCGGGAAGGCGGCGAGCCGGGCGCGACGACCGGCTCGTCACGCCCGGGCGGCCGCTCACGCGCGGGCGGCGGTCGAAGCCCCGCGACGTCGTCTACGGGCACGCGGCCCGCGGCGGCGACGGCGCCCGGTGGTTGCAGTACTGGCTCTTCTACGAGGACAACCCGCAGGACCGCGGCCTCCTGAAGACCGGCCGGCACGCCGGCGACTGGGAGTTCGTGCAGGTGCGCCTGGACGCCGAGGGCAGGCCGGACCGGCTCACGATGGCCCAGCATGCCTGGTCTGAGAGCTGCGACTGGGCTGACATCGAGCGCAGCGCCCATGCGCCGGTGCTCTACGTGGCCAACGCTTCGCACGCCACCTACCACCGGCCGGGTACACAGGACCGCCCCTGGCCGGACCCAAACGACGAGGCAGACGGCAAGGGAAGGCGGGTGCGCCCCGAACTGGAGACCATCACCGCCACTTCGCCGGGGTGGGTTGCGTGGCCCGGAAGGTGGGGGGAGACCCTTCGCAGTCCCGTGCCCGCCGAGTCGTCGAGCCCGCGCGGGCCCGCCTTCAAGGACGACCGGCGCTTCGACGACCCCACGGCGTTCGACGCGTCCGCGCGCGCCTGTGGCTCGGGGCCGCCCGGCCGGCCCTGGCAGACCCCGGCGCTCCTCGCCCCCGTTCTCGTGCTTGCCGTAATCGCCGGGCGGAGACGCAGGCGCGGGAAACGCCGGCACGCGGATCGCGCTCCATAGACTCGCTCACCGATGATCGACAGCGAACAGGTCCGCTACGTGGCCCGTCTAGCCCGCCTTCGCCTCTCCGACGAGGAGGTGGACCGGATGACGGGCGAGCTCGGATCGATCCTCGACCACATCGAGAAGATCTCGGCCCTCGACCTCGAAGGCGTGGAGCCCACCTCGCACGTGGTGGAGCTCGAGAACGTGCTCAGGCCCGACGAGCCACACGAGAGCCTCCCGCGGGATGTCGCGCTCGCCGAGGCGCCCGACGCGAACGAGACGGGCTTTCGCGTGCCCAGCCCCGGCGCATGAGCTCCGAGGTCACCGAGCTCACCGCGGCCGACGCGGCCGGGCGCGTGCGCGGAGGCGAGCTGTCGGCAGCGGAGCTGTTCGCCGCCTGGCGCGAGCGGGCGGCGGGCGACTCTCTCAACGCCTACCTCTGGCTGGCCGACGAAGCGCCCGGAGAGATTGCTGTTGAAGGCCCCCTCGGCGGCGTGCCGCTGGCCGTGAAGGACCTCTTCTGCACCGAGGGGATACCGAGCGCTGCGGGCTCGCGGATCCTCGAGGGCTACCGCCCTCCCTACACGGCCACAGTGGTCGAGCGCCTCACACAGGCGGGGGCGCCCACGCTCGGCAAGACGAACATGGACGAGTTCGCCATGGGCTCCTCGAACGAGAACTCCGGTTTCGGCCCGGTGAAGAACCCGTGGGACGAGAGCCGGGTGCCCGGCGGCTCGAGCGGCGGCTCCGCGGCCGCGGTCGCTGCGGGACTTGCGCCGTGGGCGATCGGCACCGACACCGGTGGCTCCATCCGTCAGCCGGCCGCCCTGTGCGGGATCGTGGGCCTCAAGCCCACCTATGGAGCGTGCTCGCGCTACGGGATGATCGCCTTTGCGTCCTCGCTCGATCAGGCCGGTCCGCTCACGCGCGACGTGACCGACTGCGCCCTGCTCTTCGGGCAGATGATCGGGCGCGACCCGCGCGACTCCACCTCGCTCGCGTTTCCCGAGGAGCTCACCCTTCCGACGGCCGAGCGCCTGGACGGCCTGCGCTTCGGGGTGCCTCCCGAGCTGTCCGGTGAGGGCATCGAGCCGGGGGTGCGCGAGGTGTTCGACCAGACCCTGGCGAGGATCGAGGAGCTCGGAGGTCAGGTGGTCGACGTGGCCCTGCCTCATTCGAACGAAGGCATCTCGGCCTACTACCTGATCGCCCCGGCGGAGGCGAGCGCCAACCTCGCCCGCTTCGACGGCGTGCGCTACGGCGCCCGGGCCGGCGACGGGGACCTCCTCTCGATGTACGAGGAGACACGCGAGCAGGGGTTCGGGGACGAGGTCAAGCGGCGCATCCTCATCGGCACCTACGCGCTGTCCTCGGGCTACTACGACGCCCTGTACGGCCGGGCGCTGCGGGTGCGGACCAAGATCGCCCAGGATTTCCGGGCGGCGTTCGAGCGGGTGGACCTGATTGTGACTCCCACCTCGCCCACGGTCGCCTTCGGCCTGGGCGAGCGCACCGATGACCCGCTGGCCATGTACCTGTCGGACTTCTGCACGGTGCCGATGCCGCTGGCCGGGATACCCGCCATCTCAATTCCGGGTGGGATGTCGGAGGGCCTCCCCGTGGGCGTCCAGCTGGCGGGACCGGCGTTCAGCGAGGGCAGGATCCTCGACGCCGCCTTCGCGCTGGAAACCGCCATCGGCTTCGACGGGAGCGCGGCCCGGGATGCCTGAGGCCGTGGCCGAGAGGGCCTACGAGCCGGTGATCGGGCTGGAGATCCATGTGCAGCTCTCCACGCGCACGAAGATGTTCTGTGGCTGTGCGCTCTCCTTTGGCGAGGAGCCCAACACCCGGACGTGTCCCGTCTGCCTGGGCCTTCCGGGCACGCTGCCGGTGGTGAACGCCGAGGCCGTGCACTACGGGCTGATGATTGGAATGGCGCTGGGCTGCGAGCCCGCGTCACGGTCGATCTTCCACCGCAAGAACTACTTCTATCCCGACCTGCCCAAGGGCTATCAGGTGTCCCAGTACGACGTGCCTCTGGCCCGCGATGGGCGCCTCGGTGACATCCGCATCCACCGCGTACACCTCGAAGAGGACGCCGCGAAGCTCGTGCACGCGGGAGCGTCGGGCCGTATCCACTCAGCAGAGGCGAGCGTGGTGGACTTCAACCGCGGCGGCACTCCGCTCGTGGAGATCGTGACCGAGCCCGACGTGCGCTCGGCGGCCCAGGCCGCAAAGTGGCTGCGCCTCCTGCGGGTCACCCTGCGTAGCCTGGGGGTGTCCGACGTGAACATGGACGAGGGCTCGCTGCGCTGTGACGCCAACGTATCCCTGCGTCCGGCCGGCCAGACCACGCTCGGCACGAAGGCCGAGCTGAAGAACATGAACTCCTTCCGCTTCCTGGAGCGCGGCATCGACGCCGAGCTCGCTCGCCAGGAGGCGATCCTCCGGGAGGGCGGGAGCGTCGTGCAGGAGACGCTGCACTACGACACCCGCACTGGGGCAATCTCCTCCCTCCGCTCAAAGGAGGAGGCCCACGACTACCGTTACTTCCCCGAGCCCGACCTGGTTCCCGTGGCGCCCACCGAGGAGATGCTCGAGCGCGCACGCAGGGCCCTGCCGGAGCTGCCGGCCGAGCGCGCGGAGCGCCTCGAGCGCGACTTCGGGCTCGCGCCCGACGCCGCCACGCTGCTGGCCTTCCGAACCGAGCTGGGCGATTTCTTCGAGACCACCGTGCAGGCGGGCGGCGAGAACGCCGACGCCCGGGCGATCGCGAACTGGGTCACGGGTGAGCTCACCGCAAACCTGGGCGACGCCGATCCGGGCGAGAGCAAGGTGGAGCCGGCTGCGCTAGCTCGGCTCGTGGCGATGGTCGCCGACGGCGCGGTGGCCGGTTCGGCGGCGAAGGAGGTGCTGAGCGCCCTCGTCGCCGAGGGAGGTGACCCGGAGCGGATCGTGGAGAAGAAGGGCCTCGGCCGGGCCGACGCCGGCGAGCTGTCGGGCATCGTCGAGCGCGCAATGTCCGAGCAGGCCGACGCTGTCCAGAAGGTCCGCGAGGGCAACGACAAGGCTATCGGCGCCATCATGGGAGTGGTGATGCGCGAGACGAAGGGCCGCGCCGACGGCGGCGAGGTGCAGCGCCTCATACGCGAGCGCCTGTGATGCCCCCACGTGCGCCGCGGATCGGGACGGCGGTCACTTCCCCCACTGGGATCAGCCCCAAGCGGCCGCGCGCCTGATCCTCCAGAGCACCGGCTGAGGCGCTGAGAAGGCGCATCCACGCGCGGGCGCCAGGCGTAGGATGGAGTGACAGCCCAAGCCGAAGAAGGGACGCGCCGTCATGTCAAGACTGATCAGGATGGACCACACCGGGCACACGACCCTGGCCGAGTGGACAGAGGCCGACCAGGCAAGCTTCGACTTAGCGGTCCAGCAGTTTCACTCCGAACTAGACGACGGCTTCATCGCCGTGCACGACCAGGGCGCAGGACAGGCCGAGCAGCTGCGCGAGCTTCCGCGTGACGCCGGTCTCGTGATCCTGCGCCGCCCGATCGCCGGCGGTTAAACCAGACAATGGGCGCGGCATCCGGCCGAGCGGTCCTCCCGGAGCTCGGGCAGGTTCCGTGGCGCGCACGTACCGATCAGCGTTACCTGCGTCGTAACGCGCGAACCTGGACCGTCTGGACGCTCGCGTACGCGATTCCCTTCCCGGCGGCGGCCCTCGCGCTCGTGCTGCTGGAACCGCTCGCCTTCCCGGTGGCGCTGGCCTGCCTCGCGCACGGCTGGATCATCCCCGAGCTCTACGCGTTTCGCGGGGCCAGCGTGCTGCGCCCGAAGGGCCCTCGCAACGAGAGGAGCGAGGTGGCGGCGCAGGGCCTCCTCGGCGATCTGCTCGACCACGAGCCTCGGGAGCTCCAGCACGCCACGGGCCTGGCCATGCAACACGCCGGCTTCGGCGTCTGGCTCGTGGGCGAGGCCGGGGCCCTGCTGATCCCGCCCGGGGGGCGGCGGGTGCACTGCTTCTGCGTACGCACCACCGACCGCGAGCTGCCTCCCTCGGATCGCATCGCGCACCTCCTGCTGGCCCTTCGCACCGACGAAGAGGGCTTCGCCACCGTGGCCAATCACGCCTTCTGTGGCGCGCCGTGGCGGGTGCGTCGGCGCATGCCAGAGCGGATGCGGCCGGCCCTCGACGCAGCCCGGCTCGCCGCCCGAGCCGCCTGAACGCGCCGCGCACAGCCCGACGCTAGCCTCGCCGCCCATGGCCTGGAACGTGGTGATCGCCGGCGGCGGCTTCGGCGGCCTGTACGCCGCCCGGCGGCTCGAGCGAAAGCTCCCGCGCCACAGCGCTCGGATCACGCTGGTCAGTGACGTGAATTTCCTCCTTTACACGCCGCTTCTGCCCGGAGCGGCCTCGGGTTCGCTCGAGCCGCGCCACGTGGTGGTGCCGCTGCGCGAGGAGCTCGAATGGACCGACATCCGCCTCGCGCGGGTCACGGGGGCAGACCCGCAAAGGCGCACGCTGTCCCTCCTCACGCCGGAAGGCGAAGAGGGCGAACTGCCCTACGACCAGCTCGTGGTCTCGATCGGCTCGGTGTCGCGGGTGCTTCCGATCCCGGGCCTTGCCGAGCACGGCATCGGCTTCAAGACCCTGGCGGAGGCGACCCAGCTGAGAAATCAGGTGGTCCAGCACCTGGAGATCGCCGAGGCCCTCACCGACCCGGACGATCGCCGGGCCTATCTCACCTTCGTGTTCGTGGGGGGCGGCTACGCCGGGCTCGAGGGCGCGGCCGAGTTGCAGGACTTCGCGGCCGATCTCCTCGACCACTATCCGCGCTGTCGGCTCGACGGCACCCGCTGGATCGTGGTGGAGGCGGCCGACCGGGTGATGCAGGAGATCCCCGCAGCTCTGGCGCGCTTCGCGACCAACGAGCTGCAGGGCCGGGGAATGGAGATACGCACGAACACGCGAATCGAGGAGGTGACCGAGCGCAGCGTGCGCCTCTCGACCGGCGAGGACGTGCCCACCCGAACGCTGTGCTGGACGGCGGGAGTGAAACCGCCCCGGGTGGTGCACGAGCTCGGGCTGCCCCTCACCGACGACGATCGAATCCTGACGGATTCGCAGATGAGGGTTCCCGGCCGCGAGGGCGTGTGGGCCATCGGCGACGCGGCGGCGGTGCCCGATCCGGCCCACCGGGGAAAGCGCCCCTGTCCGCCCACCGCTCAGCACGCCTTGCGCCAGGGACGGGTGGTTGCCGACAACGTGGCGGCCACCCTCGCCGGGCGCCGCCTGCGGCGCTTTCGCTACCGCACCCTCGGGGTGTTCGTGGACCTTGGCCAGCACAAGGCCGTGGCCACGATGGCCGGCGTGCCGCTTCGCGGCTTTCCGGCCTGGTTCGCGGCCCGTACCTACCACTTGGCGGCCATGCCCGGGATCGGCCGCCGGCTGCGGCTGATGACCGACTGGACCGTGGGCCTCGCCTTTGGCCGGGCCTCCGCGGGCCTTGGACAGCTCGGCCACCCCGCGCCGCTGGGGCACGATCTGCGCGAGGAGCAGGCGGTGGGCGCGCCACAGGAGGTCGGGTGACGCCCGCGCCGGACTCAGCGCCGGGAATCGTTTTCCGCGAGGCAACCGCCGGGGACCTTCGCGCCGCCTTCGAGATTTCAGAGGTCGCCGTACACCACACTGCGCGCCGCGCCGGCGTGGTTGAAGGCCCGCCGCCGTCGGAGACCCAGATCGCAAACGATTGGGACAGGCGGCGCGACCTGCTTGAGTTCACCGCGGCGCAGCCCGGCGGGTCTGCGTGGATCGCCGAGCAGGAGGGCGTGCCGATCGGTCACGGGCGCGTGTGCCGTTTCGGGGAGATGGACGAGCTCGCGGAGCTCATGGTGCTGCCCAGCCACCATGGCCGCGGCATCGGCCGGGAACTGCTCGACCGCCTCTGGCCGGGCGACCCCACTCCCGACCTCGGCCGAGTGGTGGTGGCCGCGGGCGCCGCCACCGACCTCACCCTCTACACCGATTTCGGGGTGATGCCGGTAGCCGGGCACTGGCACATGCGCGCGCGAGCCGAGGACTACCTCGAACGCCGCTCGCAGGAGATCGACGCGACGGAGCCCGCGGTCGTGGTGCTCGAGTCCGATCGCGCGGTGGCCGAGTGGAAGCGCCTCGAGCCGCCGGCCATCGGTCACCGCCGTCCGCTCCTGCACGAGTTCTTCGGGCGCACGCGCAAATGCCTCGCGACAATGGACGCGCAGGCCGGAGAGGCCACGGCCCTCTGCTGGATCGGCCCCGAGGGCGAGATCGGGCCGGCGGTGGCGGCCACTCCTGAGGCCCTCGTGCCCGTGGTGCTTCAGGCCCTAGACCGCGTGGCAAAGTCCCTCGAGCCCGACACCCTCGCCGTGTTCTGCGCCACCGATAGCTGGTGGCTCCTGCGCCGGTTGCGCCAGCTGAGCTTTCGCGTCTGGTGGCCCAGCTGGGTGATGTGCAGCATTCCGCTCCCGGGTCTCGACCGCTACCTGCCGACCCGCCCGCCGCACCTGCTCTAGCGGGAGGAGCGCAGCCCGATCG
>JBBJNU010000056.1:0-10166 GCA_037721005.1 Thermoleophilaceae bacterium
TGATCGGGCGAGCACCGAACGAGGCGGAGGCTCTCAAGCTACCGTTCGGAAGGCGTGGAGTTCTTCGTGATCCTCTTCTTCTTCGGCCTGTCGGCAGGGGCCATCGGGAAGATCAAAGGCTCGTCGTTCTTCCTCTGGTTCCTGATCGGCTTCTGCCTGCCCTTCCTGGGCACGCTGGCCGCGCTCGTGTCCCGCGGCGAGCGCGAGGTGGTGCTACGGCGTTGCCCCGACTGCACGAACGTCGTGCCGATCCACGACCAGATCTGCAACCGCTGCGGGGCGGACCTGGACTTTCCCGTGGAGCTCGACCACGAGCACGCCGAGCCCGAGCCGGTGCACCGCCAGGAGCGCCTGTTCGAGGCCTGAGGCCCTACGGGGCGAGGGGCTGCTCGGTGGTGGTGGGGCCGGTACTGAGTAGCCCGCCACCGGCGAAAAGCAGAGGGTCGATCCGCAGGGTGCGGGGCCCGTTGGGCTCGTCCCGGCCGTGGTAGGCGAGCCAGTCGCCGCCGTTCGGCCCGGTCACCACCATCCCGCCCCCGACACTGAGCGCCGGGCTTTGCTCTCGCAGGAAGGGGTTCTGGGGCGCCTTCACAAAGGGCCCGGTGGGTGACGACGATGTCGCGTAGCCCATCCCATAGGGTCCCGTGTAGTCGCCGCCCGAATAGAGGAGGAGATAGGTGCCGTCGCGTTTCTCCATCCAGGGGTTCTCCACGACCGGCGCGAAGGGGGCTTCTTCCCAATTGCCGCGATCGGCCGAGAACAGCTTCTCGCGAGGGCCCGCGGCGGTCAGGAAGTCCGCTGACAGGGGCACCACTCCAAGCTCCCTCACCGACTCGCAGAGGCCGGTGGGCTGGTTGCACGCGACCGCGGTCGAGAGGTACAGGTAGGCGTTGCCGGAGTCCGGGTCCACAAACGGCGCGGGGTCAATGTTGCTGAAACCCCGATCGTCCCCGCACCCGAGTGGG
This sequence comes from Thermoleophilaceae bacterium, assembly GCA_037721005.1. Taxonomy (GTDB): domain Bacteria; phylum Actinomycetota; class Thermoleophilia; order Solirubrobacterales; family Thermoleophilaceae; genus JAAYBF01. The sequence continues at coordinate 966 of JBBJNU010000056.1, forward strand.
CGGCCCACCGAGTCTCGTGTGCGTGCCAAATCTTCCAACGGGCCGAGGTCGGTGTAAGGGCCGGTGGGATACGGCGAGGTCGCAACGCCCACGCAATTGAGCTCCTGGGGTCCTGGCGCGAAGCTCGCGTGTAGCGCCGTGTAGAAGAGCACGAAGCAACTTGTGCCCCGCCGCGCATTAGGGCAGCGTCCCGCGCGCTCGATCACGCTTGGCGCCCACGGGTGGTACTCGCCCGTCTGGTGTGACCAGGCCGGCCGGACGTTCATAGCCCTTCCCACGGGCTCCCACCGCACGAGGTCGGTCGACCGGCTGATCGGAAAGCCCTCCCCGGTCGAGAAGGCGTAGTACACCGGGTTCTCCGCTCCGACGCGCAGGACCATCGGATCAGGGCTACTCGGGGCGACGGGGTTGCGGTACCCGAACGGAAGGAGTGGCGGCGGGCTCGCCGGCGCTTGAGGCTGTACCGCGACGGGCATGCTGGCCACCGGCATCTGTTCGGGAACATTTCGCAACGTGATGCGGTCGATCACGAGCCGCCGCCGACAGGCCGGCGACCGGCGTGGATTGACTAGGCCGAGCTCGAGCACACGCCGCCCGGGCTTCGCGCGGAGCACGAACCGGTGAGCTCTGTACCCCCGGGAGAGCACGGGACTTGAGAAGCGCCGGCGGCCATCGACGGCCACGCGCATCCGTGGAGCTGCTTCGCATGCGGTTCCGCGAGCGCGAATAATTAAAGCCGTGGTCTTGGGGGTGACGACCAAGCGCTTCACCGTCCCCTTTCCTTCCAGCACGACGGCCCGGCCCGCGCGGGCGGAGGGGTCCTGTATCACCGTGGCCCCGGGCCCCTGCACGCGGCCGTGCTCGGCTTCGAGGGCGCGGGCATCAGCGCCCGCAGCCATGCACGCGAACAACAAAAAGGCGGCAAGAAGCTGCGATGCCGCTAAACGCACCGGCCAACGATAACCCGCCGGCGCGTTTGAGGCAAACCCGCTGGTAGGATCATCGGTCCGGCCGGCTGGACCACCACGTCCGCTGCGCCTCAAATCCACCCGGAAGATCCCGGAAAGGACCCGTATGCGAGCAGTCGACGCCATCATGGAATGCCTCAAGGCTGAGGGCGTCGAGCACGTATTCGGTATACCCGGCGGCGCCAACCTTCCGACGTATGACGCCATCTACGACGCCGGAGTGCGCCACATCCAATGCCGCCACGAGCAGGGCGCCGGCCACGCCGCCGAGGGCTACGCCAAGGCGTCAGGCCGCGTGGGAGTGGCGCTGGCCACCAGCGGTCCCGGCGCGACCAACCTCGTGACCGCGATCGCCGACGCGATGATGGACTCGGTGCCCACGGTGTTCATCACCGGCCAGGTGCGCACCGATCTTCTCGGCACCGACGGCTTTCAGGAGGCAGACGTGACCGGCATAACCATGCCGATCGTGAAGCACTCGCTGATGATCCAGGACCCACGGGAGATCCCAGAGGCCATGCACGAGTGCTTCCACGTCGCCCGCACCGGCCGTCCCGGTCCCGTGCTCCTCGACGTTCCCCAGGACCTCTCACGCGCCGACATCGCCTACGAGCCGGTGGACTCCGTGAACCTCCCTGGCTATCAGCCCACACAGGAGGGCAACACAAAGCAGATCCGCCTGGCCGCAAAGGCGCTGGCCAACGCCCGCCGGCCCGTGATCTACGCGGGCGGCGGGGTGATCAACGCCGAGGCGTCAAAGGAGCTGGTGGAGCTCTGCGAGTCCGACCGCTTCCCCGTGACCTGCACGCTCATGGGCCTGGGCGCCTTCCCGGCCCCGCACGGCCAGTGGCTGGGAATGCTCGGCATGCACGGCACCCGCGCGGCCAACTACGCGATGGACGAGGCCGACCTCATCTGTTGCGTCGGGGCGCGCTTCGACGACCGCATCACCGGCAAGCTCTCCGAGTTCGCACCCCGGGCCAAGTTCATTCACATCGACGTGGACCCGGCTGAGATCTCCAAGAACGTGCCGGCCCATATCCCGATCGTGGGCGACGCGAAGCGGATCCTGCCCAAGCTCACCGCGGAGTACCGGGCGCTGGAGACCGACGGGTCACGGCTCGACGGCTGGGTGGAGCGGGTGGAAGGCTGGAAGGACAAGTATCCGCTGGGCTACGAGCCCTCCGAGGACGCGGAGATCAAGCCCCAGAGCATGATCGAGACGCTCTACGAGGCCACCGGCGGGGACGCCATCATCACCTCTGACGTGGGTCAGCACCAGATGTGGTGTGCCCAGTACTACCACTTCAAGAAGCCCCGAACGTGGATCAACTCCGGGGGGCTCGGCACGATGGGCTTCGGGCTGCCCAGCGCGATGGGGGCCAAGGTGGCCAAGCCCGACGAGCAGGTTGTCTGCGTGGCCGGCGACGGGTCGATGATCATGAACGTGCAGGAGCTGGCCACATGCGTCACCGAGAAGATCCCCGTGAAGGTGTTCATCATGAACAACGGCTATCTGGGCATGGTCCGCCAATGGCAAGAGCTGTTTTGGGACCGTCGCTACAGCTCGGTCGACATGGGGTCTAGCCCCGATTGGGTGGCGCTGGCCGAGGCCTTCGGGGCCACCGGAATGCGCATCGAGGACAAAGCCGAGCTGCGCGAAGGAATGGACGCCGCCCTGGCCACCGACGGGCCCGTGGTGTGCGACGTTCGCGTTTCACGCGAGGAGAACTGCTACCCGATGATCCCTGCGGGGCAGGCCGCCCGGGACATGGTGGGCTGAGCCGTGGGTGAACCGGGAACGAAGGAGCTCTTCGACCTCGACGAGCTGCAGGCCTCGACCGGCTTTCGCACGGGCCGGCGGCACATTCTCTCGCTGCTCGTGGAGAACAAGCCGGGCGTGCTCGCCCGTATCGCCGGCCTGTTCGCGCGCCGCGGCTTCAACATCGATTCGCTGGCGGTGGGGCCCACCGACGACGACTCCATCTCACGGATAACGCTCACCGTCGACGGCGCCGCGCACCCCATCGACCAGGTCACCAAGCAGCTCCACAAGCTCGTGAACGTGATCAAGATCCGCGACCTCGAGCCCGCCGAGGCCGTGGCGCGCGAGCTGGCGCTCTTCAAGGTGTCGGCCGACAACGACAGCCGGGCGCAGATCATGGAGTACGCGGAGATCTTCCGCGGGCGCGTGGTGGACGTGTCAAAGCGCTCGGTGACCGTGGAGCTCACGGGCGACGACGCGAAGATCGAGGCGTTCGAGCAGATGGTCCGGCCCTTTGGTCTCGTGGAGATGGTCCGCACCGGCGAGATCGCCGTGAGCCGCGGCCGATCCGCCACCTGACCGCTGGCTTGAGTGCGCGGGTGCTTCGTCCGCTGTCCCCGGTCCGTCAGACGGCTTGACCTGAGTGCGTCATCCTGAAGGGGTGGCCACCCGCGAGTCCTCACACGACCTCGGACTGGATCAGGCCACGGCACGGCGCCTGCAGCGCCACATGATCCGGGCCAAGGAGCTTGCCTGCGACGGCGCGGGCCCTGCCGTGGCCAGCGTGACCACGCCGGTCGATGCTCGCTTCGACCTGTCCGCAACGGTTCTTGGCGCACGCAGGCCCGGCGAACGCTTCTTCTGCCTGGAGCAGCCCGAGCGGGGGGGTCACGCGGTGTGCGGGCTTGGCGCGGCCACGCTGATCGAGGCCACCGGGCCGGGGCGCTTTCGCGAGACGGCGCGCCGCGCAAGGGCCATCGGCGCACGGGTGGTCGCCGACGACCCCGGCTCGGACCCCGTGGCGCCGCCGGGCACGGGCCCGATCTTCGTGGGGGGCTTCGCCTTCGCCGCCGACGGCGGGGGGACGCCGGAGTGGTCGTCCTTCGCCCCGGCCCAGCTGCTCCTGCCGGAGATCTCCCTCGTTCGCCAGCGGGGGGAGGCCCGCCTGACGGTAAGCGTGCTTGTCAGCGCTGACGATGACCCCGCCGATCTCGTAGCGCGCACGGAAGCCCGGCTCGCTGCGCTGGGGCCAAAGTCCATGCCGTTGATCGACCCTGATCCGGTCGCGCGACCCCGCGTGGCGGGCGCCGCCGCTCCGGCCCACTACGAAGAGGCGGTTCGGCGGGCCGTCGAGCTGATAGAGGCCGGCCGTATCGAAAAGGTCGTCCTGGCCCGCGAGGTGCGGGTCCATACGGGGTCTCGTATCGACCCGGCACCGGTGTTCGGCGCCCTGCGCTCGGCGTTCGCCGAGTGTTACTGCTACTGCGTGGGCTCAGGGGACGGGGTGCTCGTGGGTGCCAGCCCCGAGCTGCTCGTACGCCGTGACGGCGCCCGGGTTCAGACCGTGGCCCTGGCCGGCACCACCCGCCGCAGCGCCGACCCCGCCGTTGACGCCCACCTTGGAGAGCAGCTGCTCCAGAGCCCGAAGAACCGGGCGGAGCAGGCCATCGTGAGCCGGCGCATCGAGCGTGTGCTCGACCCGGTGAGCGTGTGGGTGGCCGCGATCGAGGAGCCGGTGCTGGTGAAGGTGCAGAACGTGCAGCACCTGGCGACACCCATCCGCGCGCAGCTGGCGGATTCGGTGTCGGCGGTGGAGCTGGCCGGCCGGCTGCACCCCACGCCGGCGGTGGGGGGCGAGCCAGGGGAGGTGGCCGAGCCGATGATCCCGGCCCTCGAGGGGCTCGACCGCGGCTGGTACGCCGGCGCGGTCGGCTGGACCGATCTGGCCGAGGACGGCGAGTTCTGCGTGGCGCTGCGTTGTGCTCTGTTGCGCGACGAGGTCGCCCACCTCTACGCCGGTTGCGGCATCGTGGCCGACTCCGTGCCCGCGGACGAGCTGGCCGAGACCGAGGTCAAGCTCCAGGCCCTGCTGCCCCTGCTCACCTAGCCTGAGGCGAGTTGGGTGCTCACCGCCGAGGCGATCGCCCGGTGTACGCCCACGTTGTCCGTCCGGTCCGTGCGTACTTCGATGAGGCCTGGGCCGGCCCGGACTGCGTCAGGCACCTCCGTCGCACCCGAAGGCAGTCGGTGCTCCATTCCCGCCAAGGCGGCGACTGCCGGGAGGTGGATGCCGGCTGGGGTGGCCACGTGCTCCTCGAAGGCGGTGAGCTCGGCGCTTCGGGCCACGGGCAAGAAGTCGAAGATGCCACCGCCTCCGTTGTTCACGCAGAGCACGGTGAGCTCGATCCCGGCTCGGCGGGCGGCCAGCAGTCCGCCGATGTCATGTAGGAGCGCGAGCTCGCCGAGTAGGACCAGCGTCGGCCTACCCGTGGCTCGGGCCGCACCGGCGGCGGAGGCGATCGTTCCGTCGATGCCGTTCGCACCGCGATTGGAGAGGAAGCGCACTTGCTCCGGGCCCGCCGGCCAAAAGCTCTCGACGTCGCGAACAGGCATCGAGGACGCAACCCACACGAGCGAGCCGTCGGCAAGCGCTCCGGCCGGAGCTGAGTAGATGCGTGGCTCGGAGTTGCCGGGAGCCTCACCGAGGGCGCCAGGCACGAGCGCGTCCGCTGCGCACCACAAGTTCGCCCAACCCTCGTCCGCCACGGCCCCGCGCGCCTCGAGCTCGCCGGCCAGCGCATCGCAGGTCGGCGCAGCGCGAGCCCGCAGCGCCAGCTCGGCCGCGCGGGTGGGTTCGTGCCAAGCCGCTTGAGGGTCGATGAGCACCTGCGGCGCCCCAGCCAGCCACGCCCGCAGCGGCTTGGACGTGGGCGTGTCTCCCACCCGCAGCACGAGATCGGCCGCGTGGGCCGCAGCGAAGGCCGCGTCACGCAGCAGAACGTCGTAGTGGGCCACAACGTGTGAGCGGTCATGGCCTCCGCAGCGCACGCCCGACGTGGGCTCGGCCAGCACGGGCCAGCCAGACGCCGCCGCAAGGCGCGCGACCGGCTCCGCCACGGCCTCGCTCGTCTGGCCGCACAAAATCGCCCCGCGAGACACGGATCCCATCCGGGTTGCCAGCTCGCTCACCTCATCGCGGCCGGGTACCGCCGGGTGCTCGCGCAGCTCGATCCACGGCCTGTCGCCGTCGCGCCCCTCCCAGTCGCCGTTCGTGAGCGCCTCCGGCGACGGGTCAAGAGGCTCGCGCAGCGCCAGATTGAGGTGCACGGGGCCCGGCCGGTCCCCGAGGGCGGTCCAGAAGGCCCGGCAGGCCAGGGCGCGGTGGTGCACCGCTGTCGCCCGCCCCGCTTCGTGGGATCCCACCTCGACGAACCATTTGGCCGCTGAGCCGAAGATCTTCACCTGGTCGATGGCCTGGCCCGCGCCCACCTGGCGAAGCTCGGGAGGGCGGTCGGCGGTGAGCACCACCAACGGCACGCGCCCCTCGGCGGCCTCGTACACCGCCGGAGCGAGGTTGGCGACGGCCGTACCGGAGGTGCACGTGATCGCCACAGGCAGCCCGCTGGCCTTGGCCATCCCGAGGGCCATGAAGCCGGCGGCCCGTTCGTCGATCACCGACACGGAGTCGATCCGCTCCTCGGCTGCGAGCGTGAGGGCGATGGGGGCGTTGCGCGACCCGGGCGAGGTCACGGCGTGGCGCATCCCGCACCGCGCGAGCTCGTCCACGAGCACCTGCAGGGGCGCATAGGTGCGGTTGATCGGGATCATGGGTGGGATGCACGCGTCGGCCGACCGCCCCAAGGTTGCCTTCGTGCCTGGCTTCATGCAGCCCGGCGACGCGTGGGCGCCGGTGGCCGGGCGGCTTCCCGAACGCTACTCCAGCGTGCTGCTCGATCATGCGGAGCACTCCTTCGAGGGCCGCCTGGCCGAGATCGCCGACGCGGGAGAGGGATCGGTGCTCTGCGGCTACTCGCTCGGCGGCCGCCTGGCGCTTCACGCCGCTTTGCGCGCTCCGAAGCGCTACGCCGGCCTCGTGATCGTGGGTGTCTCCGCCGGCATCGATGCGCCGGGCACCCGTGCGCAGCGCGAACAGGCGGACGAGAAGATGGCTTCATGGATGGAGACCCAGGCGATCGAGCAGATCGTGGATGTGTGGGAGCGCCAGCCGCTCTTCGCCGACCAATCGGACCTGCTTGTGGACCAGCAGCGCCCGGGACGCCTGCGCCAGGACCCACGGGGCCTTGCCATGCTCCTGCGCACCGCCGGGCAGGGCACGCTGGAGCCGGTCTGGCAGCGCCTGCGCGACCTCGGTGAGCTGCCCTGCCTCGCGATCGCCGGAGCTCTCGACGAGCGCTACTCCGACGCCGCCCGCCGGATCGTGCACGAAGCGCCCCGGGGCCGCGCTGAGATCGTGGAGGCTGCGGGCCACGCCCCCCAGCTCCAGCGCCCCGAGGTGGTGGCGGCACTGCTACTCGATTTCCTCGACCAGCACCTCGGCCAGGTCTGAGTCTGACACCTCGATCCCAAGCCCCGGGCCCGACGGCACGGCCATGAGACCCATGGAGGGGCTGGGCAGGGCGGACGCGATCGAGGCGTCGAAGAGGTCGAGGGTGGCGAGGCCGCACGCCAGAGGCAGGTGCTGCCCGGCCGCGAGCTGCAGCGCCGCCGCGATGCCCCAGGGACCGTCGAGGGTGCTCGAGAGCCACGCCGCTAAGCCACTCTCGGAGGCCGCCCGGAGGGCGTCGCGGGCCGGAAAGAAGCCCCCGCTGCTAGAGAGCTTCACGTTCACGGCGTCGCAGGCCGCGAGCTTTGCGGCAGCGCGCACGTCGGCCGGCCCGGTGATGGATTCGTCGGCGGCCAGGGGCACCTTCACCCGCGGTCGGACCTCGGCCATCTCCTCGAGAGTCGCGCAGGGCTGCTCCACCAGCTCGAGGTCGTGCTCGGCAAGGCCCGTGAGCGCCTCGACCGCCTCATCGGGACCCCACGCCCCGTTCACGTCGAGGCGTAGCGCCGGCCACGGACCGATCGCCGCGCGCACCGCCGATACCCGCTTGTCGTCGTCCGGCAGGCCCACCTTCACCTTGAAGCACGAGTACCCCTTCTGAAGCCCCTTCGTGGCCGCGGCCGCCACCTCGTCGGGTGGGCCCGCGGGGAGCGTGAGGTTCACGGGGATGGCGTCGGCGCCGGGCTGCCCGAGCGGCTTGCCCCGCCGCCGAGCCTGGAGATCCAGCTCGGCCAGCTCCCACGCCGCGCGCGCCTGGGGCGGGGCGCCGCGCCGGGGAGGGCCGTCACGAAGCGCCTCGATCACGTCGTCGACGGCCACGCCGTCGTAGGACTCGAGTGGCGCGGCCTCCCCCCAGCCGGTCGTTCCGTCGTCGTCCTCGAGCCTGATTACAGCGAGCTCCCGGGCGGACACCACGCCACCCGAGGTCACGAAGGGATCCCGCAGCGGGATCGCCAGGCGAAGCAGCGACCGTCTCACGATAGGAGCACGCCGGCCGAGAGCAGCAACGAGAACACGCCCAGCAGGCGCCCGGTGTCGGCAAGCGCACCGTTCAGCGCGGGGCCGTCGGTACGGGTCAGAACCGTGCGCAGGAGGGGCGGCGCGAGAACCCCTGACACGAGCGCGAGCGCCACCCACCACGACAGGCCTCCCGCCAGCGGGATCGCCACGGGTACCGCGAAGGTGACCACGAGCATCGCTACGAAGAGCTTGCGCGCCCCCGGGCGCCCGAGCTGCACGGCCAAGGTGCGCTTCCCGGCCCTGCGATCGGTATCGACATCGCGCACGTTGTTGACCACGAGGATCGCGGCGGCCAGGAGGCCCACCGGCACGGAGAGGGCAAAGGCTTCCCACGGCAGCTCCTCGGCCTGCACGTAGTAGGACCCCGCCACGGCCACCAGCCCGAAGAAGAGGAACACGAAGAGCTCACCCAGGCCGGCGTACCCGTACGGGCGAGGGCCGCCCGTGTAGAGCACCCCCGCGAGGATCGAGACGGCGCCCACGGCGAGCATCTCCGGGCCGGCGACCACGGCCAGGTAGATCCCGGCGAGCACCGCCACCGCGAAGGTCACGTACACCCCGATGAGCACCCGCTTGGGCGGCATGAGGCCGCCCGCGGTCACCCGCACGGGCCCCAGCCGGTCCTCGGTGTCGGCTCCCCGCCGCGCGTCGGAGTAGTCGTTGGCCAGGTTGGTGCCGATCTGAATGAACACACTGCCTATTAACGCGGCGAGGAACGCAAGCGGCTGGAACTTGTCCTCGGAGATGGCGAGTGAGGTGCCCACGAGCACCGGCGCCACAGCCGCGGGAAGCGTCCGCGGACGTGAGGCCATGAGGAACAGCCGCACTCCCGACATTGGCGCGGACGCCGTTCGGCGACGGCCTCGTTCCGTGCTCGCCCGATG
>JBBJNU010000241.1:0-2637 GCA_037721005.1 Thermoleophilaceae bacterium
GCGGCGCGCGGCTCGCCGGATGCCAGCTGGCGCTCGAGCGCGCACTGGTCGCAGAGCATCAGCAGCGTGCCCCTGTCGGCGGCCACCTTCGCGAGCCGCTCCCCGATCGGGTCGCCCGCGCGCAGCGCGTAGGTGTTGTCGTCAAAGAAGAACATCCCGACGACCTCGGCGCCGTGGTCATCGGACTCGAGCTGGGGCAGGATCATCTTGCCGAGCTTGTAGCTGACGTTGTGCCGGAGGTCGCGAACACGTAGGCGATCTTCATTGGGCTCCTCGCTGTCGGACGGCGCCGGGACTCCCGGCCCTAGGGGACCGGCCCCGACGACTACTGAGAATGATTCTCGATAGTATCGCAGGTGCGTGCTCGAGTGCGATGCGCTTGCACGGCGAGTGCCCGGCCTGCCGGGCCGCGGCCCGCCCCCCTTTCGACTCGAAGCAGGAGCCACCCGCCATGGTGGCCCGGACGTCGAAAGCAGAAGCGCCGGCATGGCCAACGGACGTGATCGCATTCGGCGCCAAGCGATAACGGGATGGGATACGCGCCCGGCCTCTGCAGACATCGCCTGTCCGAAGCCCCCTGGGTTACCGATTCGTGCTCAAAAACCACCAGACTCGTAATGAAGGGGTCCCCGGTTCGAATCCGGGCGTCGGCTCTAGGAAAAACCCCGCAAAGCGGATTTTTCGTTTGGAGTGAGGGGCGGCGGTTCTCGCGACGAAGTGAGCGTGAGCGCAGGCTGTGCCTGTCAGGGTTACGGCGCAGTTTGACTGCTCAGGTCCTCGACTTGCTGGGCGAGCGCATCCACCCGCTCGTCGAGCTGGACCACGGCATCGGCCGAGGTGTCGTCGCCAGGGCTGGCGTCGTCGACCGAGGCCTTCAGTTGCTGTACCTCGTCGCTTAGCGCCTGGACGCTCTCGGTATCCGCCTTGCCCGCGAGCTGGTCCGTGAGGCGTGACACATCGGTCTCGTCCGAAGCACGGCCAACCCGGCCTTCGAGCCTGTCGACTCGGTCATCAAGACGAGCCACCCGCTCACGGCTCGCGCCCTGGCGATCGTCGTCGTCTCGCAGCAGGAGGTAGAGGCTGAGCCCGGCCCCCGCGAGCGCGAGAACGGTGGCCAGCGCCGCGAGCCCCTGCAGGAAGCGCACCCTGTCCTCCAGCCGCTCGGCCCACACAGGGTCGACGACCTCGCTCACGGCCACGGCCTCCCGGGTGGCGGGGACCTGCCGGCGCAGAGGCTCGGTTGGGCGGTCGCTCGGATCGCGCGTCATCAAAACGAAGGCTACCGCGAGCACATCCCGTCGGCAGCGGTTACCCGGCCCCGAGCTCGGCCCACTGGTCGGGTGATCGGAGCCAGTCCGCCCGACTTGCTTAAATGCGGGCGTGCGTGTCTGGGTCGACCTGACCAACACGGCGCACATCTACGTGTTCCGCCCACTGGTCGAGCGTCTGGCGCAGCAAGGTCACGACGTCGAGATCACCGCACGCCCGCTCCCAGACGGTCCAGGCGCTGGAAGGTTGGGGCCATCCGCACACGGTGATCGGCCGTCACGGCGGAGCCGGCCGCGCGGGGAAGGCGCGGGCCGCCGTGGAGCGTGTAGCTGAGCTCGTGAAGTTCGCCCGTGGGCGACGGTTCGATTGCGCGCTGGCGCATGGGTCAACCGACCTCCCGGTGGCCTGCCGGCTCTTCGGCATACCGAACACGGACGATGTTCGACTACGAGTGGGCGACGACTCAGCTCGGCCTCAACTGCCGTCTCGCCTCGCGCACGCTTGTCCCCGACGCGATCCCGATCGAGCGCCTGGAACGCCTTGGGGCACGCGGGGACAAGCTCGTGCGCTATCCGGGGCTGAAGGAGGAGTACTACCTCTACGACTTCGAGGCCGATGCCGGTGTCCTCACGGAGCTCGGACTCGATCCGGCGCGCGTGCTGTGCGGGTGGGGGGCGCGCAGAATCCCTCGCCTCGATGATCGAGATAGACGAGGCTGCGGCTGTTGATCCTGGTGGGAGTCGGGTCTAGCGTCAACCAGGCATGCGCTGATCGTAGCGCTGCCCCCGCCCAGCTGGCAACCGCGGTAGGGGCGCTCGCAAAGGCGCCATGCGCCCCCCGGTCAGCGCGGTGCGGGGCGTGCCGTACTGTGCTGGTTGTGATTCACCTGAGTCGCTCAGAGCACGGCGGTTTGGCGGCCGGTGTTGGCGTGGTCGGGAGGGCGGTGTGGGTCCAGCGCGAGCCGCGCTGTCATCGCTGGTGGCTGTGGCGGACTCGCGCCCCTCGGGCGGTGGGGTCCGGAGACGATGAGGGGTTCGGGCCGGCGGGCGTCAGGGAGCCCAGGCGACCGATGCCGGGGGGAGCCGCGGGCGCGGTCGGGCTGCGGCTTCCCGAGAACCGCTAGGGCCTGGGCCACCGCGCGAGCAGTCCGCATCGGCGCCGAAGATCCTGCTCGCCATCGCTCGCGCCGATCACCAAGCAGTGGCCGTCAGGGTCTGTGCCGACGATCTCGCGCTCGGGTCCGGGGCCTCCGTCGGCTACTCGCAAATCACGATCCGGGATATCCGCGCCTGGCCCAGCGCCGCTTCTCCTCCGCGCCGGGACCGATAACGCGCGGCCTCGGCGCCTGCGTTATCGCATCCCGCTCAA
>JBBJNU010000242.1:0-2630 GCA_037721005.1 Thermoleophilaceae bacterium
GCTGCACTGCCCGGAGGGCCTAGGTGTGCAGCGCTTCCGCCCGCCGAGACTCGTAGGCCACAAGGCCCGCCAGCGCGAGCGCGATGGCTCCCGCAAGTACGTAGGGCCCCGGCGAATCACCGCCGAACCGAGGGAGCAGGGCGGTGAGCGGTCCGAAGGGAGCGTCGGGCCGGCCCTCGGCCAGTCCGCCGTCGCCGAGGCGCACGTCGAGCCACAGCCACACGGACGCCACCGTCGACACCACCGCCAGTGCCACGCCCGCACGCGGCAGGTGCCGCAGGCCGAGCGCCGCCAGCGGCACCGCGAGCACGAGCCCGGCGATCAGGTGGCGTCCCGGGAACCACGGCCCCGACAGCTCGGGGGCGAGAAACACGGCCACGAGCAGTTGAGCGCCGGCCGCTGCGGCGCACATCGTGCCCGCTCGTTCCATCGCGCGCAGCTCGGGCACCGCGCGGGCGAGGTGTTCGCGGCGCGATCGGTAGAGAAACCAGCAGCCCGCGAACATCAGAGCGAGCACGGGCGCCCAGCGCAGGAGTCCCGCGTCGCGATCCACGAAGAGGGCGACCAGCCGGTAGGCGCGCTCCGCGTGCTCGAGGGGCGTGTCGGCGCCCGTCGCCGGGCCGATCTCGGCCGAGTAGGGGGTGGCCCCGCCAAAGAGGCCCTCGCTGAGCCCTACGCACAGGGCGAGGCTGAACAGCGCCAGCTCCACCGAACCCACGCCGAGAGTGCGCCGGCGGGCGCGAAAGAGAGAACGCGCACCGAAGACGCCTATCACCACCGCAGCGGGCAGGAACTTCACCCCCAGCCACGGCACGGCCCCGAGTGCCACGAAGCAGCCGAAGGCAGCGCGGCGGGACACGTGCTCTTCGAGGCGGAGGGCGAGCAGCGCCGCTCCCGCGAGCGCCGCCGCGGCGGGCAGCTCTGGGTACACCGCGGTGCCGTAGGCCAGAAACGGCGCCGACCCACCCACCGCAAGGGTAGCCCCGAGGGCCCAGGGGTCAGGCGCAACCCGCAGGGCCAGCCGGTAGGCCAGGGCCATGGCCAGCGCGGCGAGAGCCGCGAGAAAGATCTCGACCCCCGTCTCGCCGGCAATCGCGTAGGCCGGTGCGATCAGCAGAGCCAGGCCCACTCCGTGCGGCTCGTGCCGGCGTCCCTCGGTCTCCTGTCCCTGGGGCCTCAGATCGTACGGGTAGAAGCCGGCGTAGCTGCGGTCCGCGAGTTCGTCCTTCACGTCGATGCTTGCGTCCTCCACCAGCGACCCTGCCGCCAGCAGGTAGTGCGGCTCGTCACCTGCGTAATCAGATCGGTCAAAGGCGTCGAGGCCGAGGGTGCTCGCGTACAGCGCGAAGAGCAGCAGCCAGAGGCCAGCCGTGCGGCGGGTCACGGCCGCGAAGGTATAGGTCAGCGACCGGGAGGGCGCCGGGAGCGCCGGCGCAAGCCCGCGCCGGAGCCCAGAGAAGCAGGCCCGTCCCGGCGATCAGGGCCAGGGCGAGTCCGGTGAAGGGAAGCTTCCCGCCGCCTACAGCAGGGGCCTCCGCCCCCTCGTGGGTTACCCGAGCCGGCTAGCGGCTGGGCTGGGCGGCGTCAGCGCCTACGATCTGCGCGGCTAGGGCGAGCCGGGCCCGCCCGATCACCTCGGAGCCGGTCTCGCCCTCCTGCCAGGCGGCCACGCCGGTGGCGGCGTTGGTGGAGCGGCTGTCCAGGTCCATCTCGAGCTCGCGCGCGAGGGCCTCGGCGCTCTCGGCCTCGGTCTCGGGCACGAGCAGCGCGAGGCGCCGCCCGCTGTAGCGGCAGCCCGTGCCGCCGCAGCGGCTGGCCGTGCGCTGCACGGCGCGCGCCGCCTCCTGGATCAGCTCGTCGCCGGCGGCGTAGCCGTCGCGCCCGTTGAGCTCCACCAGGGTGTTGAGCTCGAGCATCACCACCGAGAACGGCCGCTGCTGCACGGTCGCGCGTTCGGCCTGGGCCGCCGCCGCCTCCTGCATGTAGCGGTGGCTGTAGAGCATGGTCAGGTTGTCGGTCGAGCTCACGGGACCGAGCCCCAGCAGGCTCTCGCCCGGACGCCGCCGGGTGCGGATCTCGGGGTCGTCGAGCGCGGCTGCCAGTCCCTCCGGGGCGCGCTCGCTGGGGGGGTGACTGCGCACCTCCTCCACGAAGAGGCGCACCACCTGCGGGTCGAACTGCGTTCCGGCGCAGCGCTCGAGCTCGACGCAGGCCTCCTCGGGCGTGAGGGCGGGGCGGTACGGGCGGTCGGAGGTCATGGCCGAGAAGCAGTCGGCCACGCAGATCACCCTGGCCTCGAGAGGGATCTCCTCCCCGGCGAGCCCCGCCGGGTAGCCGTCGCCGTCGAAGCGCTCGTGGTGGTGGAGCACCGCCGGCCCGATCGGGTCGAGGGACGGCACCTGCTTCACGAGGCGGAAGCCGATGCGCGGATGCAGTTCGATGGCCGAGCGCTCCTCGGGGGTGAGAGCCCCGGGCTTCAGGAGGATGCGCTCGGAGATGCCGATCTTGCCCACGTCGTGCAGGAGCGAGGCGATGAGGAGCTCCTCCCGCCGCCGCGGGTCGATGTCGAGCTTCTCGGCCACCGCTCCCACGTAGCTCGCCACCTCGTCGGAGTGCATACGCAGCGAGGG
>JBBJNU010000243.1:0-2585 GCA_037721005.1 Thermoleophilaceae bacterium
GAGGCGGGGGCGTCCTTCTACTCGATCTCCGGCTCTGACTTCGTGGAGCTCTACGTCGGCGTAGGCGCCGCGCGAGTGCGCGATCTGTTCAGGGAGGCGCGTGAGAACGCGCCCGCGATCATCTTCATCGATGAGCTGGACGCGGTCGGGCGCCGGCGCTCGGGGGGAGGCGACAGTGTCGTGGCCACCGGCTCGCGAGAGGAGCAGGACCAGGCCCTCAACGGGCTGCTGGCCGAGATGGACGGCTTCTCGCCGCTGGAGGGCATCATCGTGGTCGGCGCCACCAACCGCCCCGATGTCTTGGATCCGGCGCTGCTGCGGCCCGGGCGCTTCGATCGCAGCATCGGGCTCGAGACCCCGGACGAGAGCGGGCGTCTCGCCATCCTCGAGGTTCACGCGCAGGGAAAGCCGTTCGCCCCGGGTGTCGATCTGGGCGCCATCGCCCACCGCGCGCTGGGGATGACAGGGGCGGACCTGGCGAACGTCGTGAACGAGGCCGGCCTGCTCGCCGCTCGCGCCGGACACCAGCAGATCTCTCAGGATCAGCTCGCGGAAGCCCTGACGCGGATCCTGGAGGCACCGGAGCGCCAGCGCCGCCTGTCGATGCGTGGCCGCACCCTCGGCCAGCGCTCGCTGGCCGAGGAGCAGGTGACCTTCGCCGACGTGGCCGGAGTGGACGACGCCCTGGTGGAGCTCGCCGAGGTGAGGGAGTACCTGTCCGATCCCGATCGCTTCACAAGCCTGGGGGCGCGGATACCGCGAGGCTTCCTCCTGAGTGGCCCGCCCGGCTGCGGCAAGACCCTGCTCGCCAGGGCGGTCGCGGGGGAGGCCAACGCCGCCTTCTTCTCCGTGGCCGCGACCGAGTTCACCGAGATCTTCGTCGGGGAGGGCGCGGCGCGCGTGCGGGACCTCTTTGCCCAGGCGAGGGCCGTGGCCCCGACGATCATCTTCATCGACGAGATCGACGCCATCGGGTCCAAGCGGGGCGCATCCGCCGACGGCGGGAGCCGAGAGATGGAGCAGACCCTGAACCAGATACTGATCGAGCTGGACGGGTTCGGGCAGCGACCGGGAGTCGTGGTGATCGCGGCCACCAACCGCGCGGACATGCTCGACCCCGCTTTGGTGCGCCCGGGCCGCTTCGACCGTCAGATCTCGATCGACCTGCCGGACCAGGCCGGTCGCCGGGCCATCCTCGACGTTCACGCCAAGAACAAGCGCCTCGCCGCCGACGTGGACCTCGACAGCGTGGCCGGCCTCACCCGAGGGCTGTCCGGGGCCGATCTCGCCAACGTCGTGAACGAGGCCGCCCTTCTCGCCGGCCGGCGCAGCTCGAGCGAGATCGACATGGGCCTGGTCGAGGAGGGGATCGACCGGGCGCTTTCGGGGGTCGGCAGTGGCCGCATCATGTCCGACGACGAGCGCCGGGCGGTGGCCTACCACGAGGCCGGACATGCGCTGGTCTCGAGGGCCCTGTCCACCGACACCGTGGTGCACAAGCTGAGCATCGTCCCTCGCGGCCACAGGCTGGGGGTGGCGTGGCTGCCGGAGTCGAGCGATCGCCTCCTATACCCCCGCTCCGTCCTGATCGAGAGGATGGCGATGCTGCTGGCGGGACGGGCGGCCGAGGAGATGGTGCTCGGCGAGTCGAGCGGAGGAGCTTCCGGGGACCTCGCCAGGGTCGGTGAGATAGCCCGCCGGATGGTGTGTGACTTCGGTATGAGCGAGCGAGTGCGGGCGCTGCCCTTCGGCCACGACGGAAACTCCCAGTGGGGCCTTCTGTCAGATGAGACGGTGCGCTTAATCGACTCCGAGGTGAGCCGGCTGGTGGACGAGGCCGAGGAGCTCACGCTCGCGGCGCTCCAAGCCTCACGCGACGCGCTCGATCGGGTCGCGGGGGCGCTCCTGGAGAAGGAGACGCTCACGCTGGCCGAGGTCGAGGAGCTCGCGGGGCCGCCGCCGTCGGTACCGCGGCCAAACGGCGCTCGCGTGGCGAGCCGCGCATAGTTCTGCGCGTGGGCCCGAGGATGCGACCGTGAAGCTCGCGATCGCCGGCAAGGGAGGGGCGGGCAAGACCTCGATCACCGGGACGCTGGCGCGCCTGATGGCTCGCCGCGGCCGGAGGGTGCTCGCGATCGACAACGACCTCAACCCCAACCTTTCGCTCACGCTCGGCATCCCGGCCGCGCGGATGTCTGCCCTGCCGACCTTCCCGGCCGAGATCGTGCGTGCCAACGGGCCGACGAGTTCAAGCCCAAGCTGATCCTGGCCGGCTGGTCGGCCTACCCGCGCCAGCTCGACTTCGCCCGCTTCCGCGAGATCGCGGACTCGATCGGTGCTCTGCTCATGGTGGACATGGCGCACTTCGCCGGGCTGGTGGCCGCGGGTGAGCATCCGAGCCCGGTGCCCTACGCCGACGTGGTCACCACCACGATCCACAAGACCCTCGGGGGGCCCGTGGGGGCATGATCATGTGCCGCGAGGAGTGGGCCAAGAAAATCACTCGGCGATGTTTCCCGGCCAGCAGGGCGGCGCCCTCGAATGCATCAAACGCGGCAGCGAGCAGGCCCACCGCGGCGAGGTCA
>JBBJNU010000057.1:0-9864 GCA_037721005.1 Thermoleophilaceae bacterium
AGGAGAACCTCAAGCACACGGCCGCCTTCCGGCTCGCGCTCGGGCGCAGCGTGCCGAGCCTCCAGGCGAGCTGGGTGAAGATGGGCCTCGACGCCGCCACCGAAGCCCTGCGCTGGGGGGTCAACGATCTCGGCGGGACCCTCATGGAGGAGTCGATCTCGCGACTGGCAGGCTCACAGCACGGGGTACGGCTCGAGCCGGATGACCTGATCGGGGCGGCCCACGCCGCCGGGCGGCCGGCCGCGGAGCGGACCACGCTCTACGCGGTGCGCAGCCGTTACGAGCTTCCCGTCGCCGCGTAGCCGCGGCCGGCGCTACCTACCATGCGATCCGTGAGGGGTCCTCTCTATCGTCGCCGCGAGTTCGTGGGAGCCGGGGTAGGCGCCGTCGCGGCGCTCGGCCTTGGCGCCGCCTTCTGGCGCGGAGCCTTCGACGACGAGGCGCAGGGACCGCGCGTGCGCGTGGATCCCTACGGCCCCCGGGCAGCGGCCGACGCCAACGGGATCCGGCTGCCCAACGGCTTCAAGGCCAGGCGGGTGGCGAGGGGCGGCGAGGTGGTGCAGGGCAGCGACTACCAGTGGCACCTGGCGTCGGACGGCGCCGCCACCTTCCCCACCGACGACGGTGGCTGGATCCTCGTGTCGAACTCCGAGCTCACCCCCAACGGCGGAGCGGGAGCCATCCGCTTCGCGCCGGACGGCCAGATCCGCGACGCGTACCGGATCCTCGAGGGCACGAGCCAGAACTGCGCGGGCGGGCCCACTCCGTGGGGCACGTGGCTCTCCTGCGAGGAGATCGAGGAGGGGCGGGTGTGGGAGTGCGATCCCAGCGGGGAGAATGAGGCGCGTGCGAATGACGCGATGGGGGTGTTCAAGCACGAAGCCGCGGCCGTGGATCCCAAGGGCAGGCGCGTCTACCTCACGGAGGACTTGGCCGATGGCGCCTTCTACCGCTTCACCCCCGAGCGCTGGCCGGAGCTCGACGCGGGGCTGCTGGAGATGGCAAAGGTGGCAGAGGGCGGCGCAGTCACGTGGGTGCCCGTGCCCGATCCTTTAGCCAGCCGCAAGCCCACCCGCAGGCAGGTGCCGGGCGTGACGAAGTTCAAGCGCGGCGAGGGACTCTGGTTCGACAGCGGCACCGTCTACGTGGCCACCACCTTCGACTCGAGGATTCACGCCTACGACACCAAGCAGGAACGAGTCGAGGTGATCTACGACGGCCTGGCCTCGAAGGAGGCGCCTCTGGTGCAGATGGACAACGTGACCGCCTCGAGGGCGGGTGAGCTGTTCGTTTGCGAGGACATCGCAAGCCGCGAGATCAACCTCGGGGTGATGACCCGCGACCGCAAGATGGGCAAGTTCCTCACGGTGGGGGGACCCAACCATGTGGGTTCAGAGCTCACCGGGCCGGCCTTCGACCCCTCGGGCTCGCGCCTCTACTTCTCCTCACAGCGCGCGCGCGGGATGAAGGGCGAGATCTACGAGGTCACGGGCCCCTTCCTCGGGCGCCAGGCGTAGAGCCCGTTCAGCGGAAGAGGTCCTCCTCCGGCCGCCGGCGAAGGGCAGCGGCGCCGGGCCCGTGCTCGTCGGTCACGAAGTGCCCGAGCCCCTGCACCAGCACAGCGGGCTCGCGCGAGTCCTTTGACCTGGCCAGATCCGCTGCGGCGGCCACGGCGTCGGCCACTGCGATCTCCGTGGACTCCAGCTCGCGGCCGCGGCCGTCACGCCGCCCGCGCCAGTCGTCCAGCGCGATGAGGCCGGCGGCGCCGAGCGCCACGTCGGTCTGACCGAGGCGCCACGGGCGCCCGAAGGAGTCGGAGATCACCACCGCCGGACGAACCCCCCGGGCTGCCTCGATACCGCCGCGTAGCTTGCGCGCCGAGCGGTCGGGATCCTCGGGCAGGAGCAGAACGGTGTTCGCCTCGGAGGTGTTCGACCGGTCGACGCCGGCGTTCGCGCACACCAGCCCGTAACGTGTCTCACAGATCATCACCCCGTGGCCCGACCGCACGACGCGCACCGTCTCGTCGAGCACGGCCTGCACCACGCGGGGGTCCTTGGCGTGATCGCGCGCGAACTCGAGCGCCTCTTTCCCCGGTTCGATCGCAGCGAGGCTGCGCACGCGGCCCTCGGCCTTTGACACCACCTTGTGGGCCACCACGAGTACGTCCTCGTCACCGAGCCCCTTTGGCGCAGCGGCGGCCAATAGCGCGGCGAGGTCTTCGCCCGGAAGCACCTCGCCCACACCGGCGAGGGGGACGATGCATAGAACGCCGCTCAGACTTGGATCCGGGCCGGCTCCCGGCGCCGCGAGGCCAGGGGACCGCGCATCTGAGAGCGGTCGAGTTGACGCAGGGCGCCACGGGTCATCGACGCCTGCCCGCGCCGTTCGCCGAGGGCGTCGGACAGCTCAGCGAGGTCCTCGGGCGTGTCCACGTCGAGCATCAGGGAGAAGATGGCCTCCACGCGATGGGCCTGGCCCGCGTCGCGCGCTGCCTGGCGGTGGCGCTCGAGGCTTCCGGGGCCGAAGCTGGGAGAGATCGCGGCCGGCGGACAGAGCAGGAGAGCGTTCGTGCCGGTGCCGTGGCGATCGGGCACGATGGTCACGGGCGTCTTCTCTTCCTCGGCGCGGGCAAGCATGGCGCCAACCTCAACCGGGTCGAGCAGCGGGGTGTCGCCGGGAACGAGGAGCACACGCTCGTAGCCCTCGTCGAGCGCGTGGCGCACACCCAGCTCGGCGGCGGCGTTATGACCGGTTTCGTGAACGTCACGGAGTAGCCGGACGCCGGTACGGCTGATCACGGACTCGGCCAGCTTGTTCGAGGTCACCACCGCCACGGCGTCGAGGCCGTCTACGTGGCGGAGCGAAGCGAGCACGTCGGAGTACATCGCCTGAGCGAGTGCCTCCCGAGCCCCACCTGCGAGCAGGGTCGACAGCCGCTGCTTGGCGGCGCCGAAGCTCTTGATGGGCAAGATCGCAATCGTCCGCATTGACCGACCCGGCGGGTCGTGCGACTCTAGTGATCCTCGCACCCGTGAAACGGCCTATTCGGAGAGGGAGGCCGCAAACTCCAGGGTGATCGTGGCCACTTTGCGCCGGGCCTCGGGAGTGTGCATGAGCGTGTCGGTGACCAGCGACCGCACGCCGTTCACCGGCTCGTCGGCAACCACCCCGTCGAGCAGGTCGCCGTAGGCTTCGACCACCCCCGCGGCTCCGGGTGGGATTCCGGCGTGATCGCAGAACAGCCGGGTCGGGCCCTTGAGCACTTCACCGCCCACGAAAGGGCTCACCGCCACCACGGGAGCGCGAGCCTCGCGCAGCGCTTCAGGGAGGCCGGGGACCGCAAGGATCGGCCCGATCGAGGCGACCGGGTTGGAGGGGCCGATGAGGATCGCATCGGCGCCGGCGATCGCCGCCAGCACCTCGGGCGTGGGCCGAGCCTCGGCCGCGCCGGAGTACTCCACGCGCTCGATCGGCCCCTCGGCCCCCGCGACGATCATGAACTCCTGGAAACCCAGGGTTCGTCCCTGGGCCGTCACCTTCGTGCGTACGGGCTCGTCGGCCATCGGCAGCACCGCCACGTCCACCCCCATGGCTCGGACCACCGTGGCGTGGGCCTCGGTGAGCCGAGCGCCGGCGTTCATGAGCTCGGTGCGCAGCAGGCACAGCGCGAGGTCGCGATCGCCGAGGCGAAACCACGTCGAGCGCCCGGCTCGCTCCAGGGCGGACACCACCTCCCACGTGTCGCCGCGCAGGCCGTAGCCGCGCTCGTCGATCTCGTCGGCCAGCCAGTAGGTGATGAGATCGGGGTCGGGTGACACGTGCGCCGCGTAAACCTCGGCGTCGTCGCCCGTGTTGGCGATTACCGCCAGTGCACCTGGGCCGGTCACGTCGAGCAGACCTCGGGCGAGCTTCGCGCCGCCGGTGCCTCCACTGAGGAGCGCTACGGCCAGAGGTCTTCGGGAAGGCCGGTGAGCTTCACGCCCGCGTGAGCCTTGTGGCGGATGTTCACGGAGATGAGAAGGGGGGTGAGCCCCTCGATCAGCCGTGCGGTCTCCAATTTGCCGGCGTCGACCGCCCTCAGGCCGTCGATGAGCGAGATCAGCTCGGCCACGCGGCCCTTTGCGTCCTTTGAGTCGCCGGCCACGAGCACGTCCTCGTCGAGCTGTGTGTCGAGCTTGGAGAGGCTGGCGGCGCTCACGGTGTGCAGGGCGCTCACCACGGTCACGCCGTCGGGCACCATCTCCTGCGCCTGCTGGGCGGCTGAGCCCTGTGGCACCCCGAGGAGCCTCGTTGCCTTGCCGGACACGGCGGCGGCCAGCGGAACGGTGGTGTCCACGAGCACCTGGCCCTCGGCGAGAGCCCCCTTGAGGTTCGTGAGGTTCTCCGACTGCGCGCGAAAGGGAACGGCGAGGAACACGATGGGCCCTCGGGTGGCCGCCTCGGCGTTCTCGAGTCCCGTTGCTTGCGCGCCGGGCACCTGATCGCGCACCCGGCCGGCGGCCTCCTCGGCCCGGCCGGCATCACGAGAGCCGATCGCTACGGGCCGGCCGGCCTTCGCCAGGCGCAGCGCCAGGCCGAAACCGAGGGCCCCGGTTCCGCCGACGATCGGGATGGTCTGGTGCTGGCGCAAGGGGGCGCGAGCCTAACCGACGGGGTCAGACCCCTACACGGGGCCTGACTCAAGGGGTCAGACCCCCTGAGTCGCGGCCACTCAAGGGGTCTGACCCCATAGGGTGGGCGGCTCGTGAGGCTCGAGGGCAAGACGGCGTTTGTGAGCGGCGCCACCGGGGGTATCGGCGCTGCCACGTGTGAGCGCCTCGCCGGTGAGGGGGCCCGGGTGGTCGTGGCCGACCTCGACGCCGATCGCGCCCGAGAGCTGGCCGCCGGACTCGACGGCATGGGGGTCGAGCTCGACGTGCGGTCCACCGCGTCGGTGGGCGATGCGTTGCGGGCCGCGGAGGCCGAGCTCGGGCCGATACACGTGTGCGTGAACAACGCGGGCATCGCCGAGGATGACTTCTTCACCCGCACCGACGAGGCCATGTGGGACCGCGTGATCGCGGTGAACCTCCGGGGCGTGTTGGCCGTGACCCACGCCGTGCTCCCCGGCATGCACGAGCGCGGGGGCGGGGCGATCGTGAACATCGCCTCCGAGGCGGGACGGGTTGGCTCTCAGCTCTCCACCGTGTACTCGGCAACCAAGGCCGGCGTGATCGGCTTCACAAAGGCTCTGGCCAAGGAGTCGGCGCGCTTCGGTGTGCGGGTGAACGCTGTGGCCCCCGGCCCGATCGATACGCCCATGCTGCGCGCTGCTCCCGACGCCCTCGGCGAGCTGGGCGAGCGCTTCGTGGCCGGCATGGTGGCCTCCACCGCCATGCGCCGGGCGGGCCGGCCCGAGGAGGTTGCGGCCACGATCGCCTACCTCGCGAGCGAGGATGCGTCCTTTGTGACCGGGGAGACGATCGGGGTGAGCGGCGGCCTCGGCATGATGTAGCGGTGCCAGCTGACACAGTCGCCATACGCGAGGTAGGTCCCCGGGACGGCTTTCAGAACGAGCCGGAGACGATCGACACTCAGGACAAGATCCGCTTGATCGAGATGCTCGCCCGAACCGGGCTGCGGCGGCTGGAGGTCACGAGCTTCGTGCGCACTGACGTAATCCCCCAGCTCGCCGACGCCCCCGAGGTGCTGCGGCGGGCCGACATCCCGGCTGACGTGGCCGTAAGCGTGCTCATACCGAACGAACGTGGGCTCGAGAACGCCATGGAGCTGCGCGAGCACTTCTCGGAGATCAACGTGTTCCTCTCGGCGAGCGAGACCCACAACGCCAAGAACGTGAACCGCTCGATCCAGGAGTCGCTCAGCGGTCTCGAGCGAGTGGTCGCGCGCGGGCGCGAGGAGGGCCTGCGCTGCGAGGGCGTGATTTCGGTGGCGTTCGGGTGCCCGTACGAGGGAGAGGTGCCGATCGACCGGGTGCTCGCCCTCGCCGAGCGACTCCGCGACGCCGGGTGTGAGGAGGTGGCGTTCGGCGACACCACCGGCATGGCCAACCCGGCGCAGGTGCGCCTCTTCTACGCAACGGCCTTGGAGCGGCTCGGAGACGGCGTCGAGCTCACCGCTCACTTCCACAACACCCGCGGTCACGGCCTCGCGAACGCCCTGGGCGCCCTCGACGCCGGCGTGCGCTCGTTCGAGTCCTCGTTCGGGGAGCTGGGCGGCTGCCCGGTGCCCAAGGGGGCGACTGGCAACGTGGGCAGCGAGGACCTCATATCGATGCTCCATGAGATGGGCCACGACACGGGAATCGATCTGCCCGCCCTGCTCGACTGCGCGCGCGAAGCTCAGCAGATCCTGGGCCGGCCCCTCGGCAGCCACCTCTTGAAGGCCGGGCCGGTCGACTGGTCACCAGCTTGAGCCTGCGGGCCGACATCGAAGCCCTGGCCGCGATGGACCGCGGGTCGGCCGGGCCGGGGGAGCGGGCCTCGGCTGGGTGGTGCGCGGCGCGCCTGCGCCAGGCCGGCGCTGTCGACGTTCGGATCGAGCCGTTCACCTACCAGGCCACCTTCGGGTACGTGCACGCGGCCCACTTCGCGGCCGCCACCATCGGCCGCGTGCCCGCGATGGGTGCGCTGTTCTTGTTTCTCCTGGACTACTCGGGTCGCGCGCAGCCGCTGCGGCGCTTGCTACCGAGAGGCGAGGGCGCAAACGTGATCGCCCGGGTTCCGGCCGGGGGCGAGCGCAAGCGCACGCTCGTGCTGGTGGCCCACCACGACGCTGCCAACACCGGCTTGATGTGGCACCCGCGCGTGGCTCCCCCTGCCCGCGCTCACGGGGTCACGCCGTTCTCGCTCGGCCCGGAGCTCGCCATGCTTGCGATCGCGCTCGGCCCGAGGCGCCTGCGGGCGCCGGCGCGGGCGGTGCTGGCTGGCGTGGTGGCGCTTTCGCTCGAGGTGGCACGCGGCCCCACGGTGCCCGGGGCGAGCGACAATGCCTCGGGCGTGGCGAGCGTCCTCGCCCTGGCAGAACGCTTTGTTGGCGATCCGCTACCGGGCACCGAGGTCATCGTGGTGCTCCCGGGGGCCGAGGAGTCGGGTATGGGAGGGATGGCGGCGTGGCTGCGTGGCGCCCTGCCCTCCCTAGATCCAGGCGCCACGCTGGTGCTGTCCCTGGACACGCTTGGTGCCGGCGAGCCCATGGTGGCGAGCGCGGAGGGACCGCTGTTGTGGCCCGTGCGTTACCACGACGAGGATCTGGCGCTGGCCGACGCCGGTGCCCGCCGCGCGGGCCTGGATCCACCGCGCCGCTTCCGTGTGGGCGGCTGGACCGACCCTGCACTGGCGTCCCTCGCCGGCCTTCGGGCCCTCTCGGTCCTTTCCCTGCGCGGCAACGCCTTTAACGACTACCACCTGTCGAGCGACACCCCGGAGAACGTGGACTTCGAGTGTGCCGAGCGCTGCACCGCGTTGGCGGAAGCGACCGCTCGGGAGTTCGCCGGGCGTTAGCGCCCGGCGAATTCGGGCTGGCGCTTCTCGAAGAAGGCCTTCGCCCCCTCCGCGAAGTCCTCGCTCGCGGCAAGGGCCTCCTGAGCCTGCACCTCCTGCTCGAGGGTGGCCGCCAGCGCGGGCTTCGCCGCGGCGTCCATCACCCGCTTGGCGAGCCCGACCGCTCGGGGCGCGCACGCCAGGAGCTCGTGGGTGAAGGCTTCCGTGAGGGCGTCGAGCTCGGCTGCAGGAGCGATCCGGTTGGCGAAGCCGATGCGGTGCGCCTCGCGCCCGTCGATTACCTTGCCGGTCATGATCAGCTCCTTCGCGTTGCCGAGGCCCACGATGGCGGGCAGGCGCGAGCAGCCGCCCACGTCGGGCAGAAGGCCGATCCTCACCTCCATGATCCCAGCCATGGCGTCCTCGGCCATCACACGGAAGTCGGCGGCCAGCGCCAGCTCGAAGGCGCCGCCGAGGCAGGCGCCATGGATCTGGCAGATCGTGGGTTTGGGCATCTCCTCGAGCAGGTTCCACCAGGAGAGGATCGAGCGCCGGAAGGGGCGCAGCTGCCCCGGGTTCTCGGAGAGCTCACGCAGGTCGTTGAGGTCCATGCCCGAGGAGAACATCGCCCCGTCGCCACGCACGACCACGCAGCGAACACACGCGTCGCCCGCGGCCGCTTCGAGCGCGTGTCCGAGATCCGAAGTGAGTTCCCCGTTGAACGCATTGCGCTTCTCCGAACGCTGCAACACGAGGTGGCGCACGGCGCCGCGATCTTCGATTCCCACCAGTGACATATAGGCTCCCCGCGCTCGCAGCGCTCGATGACTTGTCAGGAGACTCGGATTATGGAGATCAAGAAGGTGGGGGTGCTCGGCGCCGGGCTCATGGGCCACGGGATCGCGCAGGTGGCCGCACAGGCCGGCTACGACGTGGTGCTCAAGGACATCGACCCGGCCCAGCTCGCCAAGGGCATGGGCCGCATCGAGAAGCAGCTCGGCCGCGCGGTCGAGAAGGGGCGCATGGAGCAGAGCGAGGCCGACGAGGTACTCGGGCGGATCGAGTCGAGCGGCGACTACTCAGACCTCGCCGATTGCGATCTGGTGCTCGAGGCGATCACCGAGGACCTCGAGGCCAAGCTCGAGATGTGGAAGGCCGTGGACGCGATCGCAAAGGAGGACGCGATCTTCGCAACCAACACTTCGTCGCTCTCGGTGATCGAGCAGGCCGCCGTGACCGGGCGGCCCGAGCGCTTCCTGGGCCTTCACTACTTCAACCCCGCGCAGGTGATGAAGCTCGTCGAGGTGGTTCGCTGTGTGACCACGTCCGACGAGACCTTCGCCGCGGGCGTGACTTTCGCGCAGAGCCAGAAGAAGCTCGGCGTGCAGACAAAGGACAAGGCCGGTTTCATCGTGAACCGCCTGCTCGTGCCCTACATGCTCGACGCCATCCGCGCCTACGAAGAGGGAGTGGGCTCGATCGAGGAGATCGACGCCGCGATGAAGGCCGGCGCCGGGCATCCGATGGGCCCGCTCACGCTTGCCGACTTCGTGGGCCTCGACACGATGGGCTCGATCTGTGACGTGATGTTCGACGAGTTCCGCGAGCGCCGCTTCGCCCAGCCGCCCACCCTGCGCAAGATGCTCGCCGCGGGGTGGTACGGGCAGAAGTCGGGCAAGGGCTTCTACGACTACTCGGGCGAGGAGCCGGTGGCCAACACCCAGCTGTAGGACGCCGGTCTCAGGCCGGACGCTTGAAGATGAGCACGTGTCCGTCCTTCTCGTTGTGAAGGTTCTGCTGGAGCAGAACCTTCACAAGCTCCCACTTCTCGGCGCCGTGCTCGGCCAGCAGGGCGTCGAGCGCCCCGCGGTCGAGCTCATCCCCCTTGCGGCCCATCAATCCGTGGGTGATCACTGTCGTGCGGTACTCCCAGTTAGCCATGGCGGGCAGCCTACATAGACTGCTCGCCGCATGAACGATCTCTCCGAAGCGCTCGACCGTGCCCGCTCGGGCGGTCCCTCGCGCCACCACGACAAGGCCTCCGAGCAGGGCAAGCTTCCCGTTCGCGAGCGGGTGGCCCGCCTGACCGACGAGGGCTCCTTCGTCGAGGACGGCCTTCTCGCCAACTGGGAGAACGAGGGCTTCGGCGCCGACGGCGTGGTAACCGGTATGGCCTCGATCGCCGGGCGTCCGGTGTGCCTGATGGCCAACGACCCCACGGTGAAGGCCGGCTCGTGGGGGCCGAAGACCGTGGAGAAGATCATCCGCATCCAGGAGCAGGCGCTCGAGCACCTGATGCCGATGATCTACCTCGTGGACTCCGCCGGCGCGCGGATCACCGAGCAGGTGCAGATGTTCCCCGGCCGCCGCCACGCCGGGC
>JBBJNU010000003.1:0-32616 GCA_037721005.1 Thermoleophilaceae bacterium
CGAGCATCTTGCCGGCCTGGATGATCGTCTCGAGCGTGTAGGTGAACTTCGACACCACCTGCATCTGCAGCGCGGCCTCGCGGTTGTAGGCGCGGAACCCCGATGTGGTGTCGGGGATGGTGGTGCCCGAGGCCCGGCGCACCACCGCGCTGCCGAGGCGCTGCAGGCGCTTCTTGAGAGGGGAGAAGTGCTCGATCTGGTCGGTCTCGCGGTCGCCGACCACCATGTCTGCGTCGCCCGCGAGGATGGGCTTCACCAGCGTGGCTACGTCTCCGCCGTAGTACTGGTTGTCGGCGTCGGTGTTCACGATGACATCGGCCTCGAGCTTCAGGCAGGCGTCGAGCCCGGCCTGGAACGCGGCGGCCAGGCCCTTGTTGTTCGTGAGGCGCACCACGTGGTCCACGCCATGGGCGCGGGCCACCGAAATCGTTTCGTCGGTCGAGCCGTCGTCGATCACGAGCCACTCGACCTCGTCGAAGCCAGGGAGCTCGTGGGGGAGGTCGGCCAGAGTGGCCGGCAGATGGTCGGCCTCGTTGAAGCAGGGGATCTGAACGATGAGCTTCATGGCGCGCCAACAGGCTAGCCGTCGGGGGCGACGCCGGCGCAGAGCGGCCCCGCCGCCTTCACGAGTCTTTCACCATTTCGCAGCAGTCCTTTCACAGGGAAGATCCCTGCGCTCCTAACTTGACGTGGGTGCGACTTCTAGCGGTGTGCCTAGGCTTGGCCGCTTTCTCGCTCCTTCTCCCCTCCGTGCCGAGCTTCGATCCGTGGGCCTGGATCGTCTGGGGCCGCGAGGTCTCCTCGCTGGATCTGAACACGGTGGGCGGTCCGTCATGGAAGCCGCTCCCCGTCCTCTTCACCACCGTGTTTGCGCCGCTCGGCGCGATCGACGACGGCGTGCCCCCGGCCCTGTGGCTCGTGGTGGCCCGGGCGGGTGCTCTCCTGGCCATGGCCTCCGCCTTCATTCTCGCCCAGCGGCTGGCCGGGCCATCGCGCGCGGTCGGCATCGGCGCGGGCCTCCTGGCGGCGGGTGGCCTGGCCCTCACTCCCCAATGGCTGCGAAACGCCGCCCACGGCAACGAGGTGCCGCTGGCCGTTGGACTGCTCTTTCTCGCGGTGAACCTCCACCTCGACGGGAAGCGCTCATGGGCGCTCACCCTTGGTTTCCTGGCCTGTCTGTTGCGCCCCGAGGTCTTTCCCTTCCTCGCCGCGTACGGCGTATGGATGTTTCGCGCGGCGCCCGAGCGCCGGCCCCTGATCCTCGGCCTCGCCGCGGCGCTTCCCCTGCTCTGGCTCGTACCGGAGTGGATCGGCTCGGGCAACCCCCTCAGCGCAGGCGCGCAGGCGCGCAGCGAGCCTTCATGGAGCCTTTCCCTGACCGATCAGCCGTGGCGGGCGGCGCTCGAGCGAGCGCACAACCTGGCCGGCCTGCCGCTCGAGCTCGGCGCCCTGACGGCTGCCGCGCTGGCGTGGCGGCGTCGCAACAGCCTCGACCGGGTCACGCTGGCTCTTGCCGCCGTGGCGGTGGTCTGGCTCGTGCTGGTGGTGGTGATGGTCGAGGCCGGCTTCTCGGGAAGCCCGCGCTACTTCATGCCCGCGGTGGTGCTCGGCTGCGTGCTCGCCGGAGTGGGCGCGGCGCGACTGGTGGAGGTGGTGCCCGGCCGTGCCGCCGCCGCTGCCGTAGCGGTGCTGCTGGCCGTAGCGGCGGGGCCGTGGGCGATAGATCACGGCAGGGCGTTCGAAGCCCAGGCCAAGCAGGCGAGAAGCCTCGATCGGAGCCAGCGGGATCTTCTGACGGTGGTGAGGCGCCTGGGTGGGGAGGACGCGGTCACGGCAAAGGGCATGCCGCGGATCAGCCCGGCCTTCATGACGCGGATGGCGTGGGAGCTCGAGCTGCACTTCGAGGACATCGAGAAGTCGCCGGGGCTGGGGTACGTGTTCATCGCCGACGTGCCCACCCCGGGACGGCCCGCCCCGAACCGAAAACAGCTCTCGCGGACGGAGAGGCTCGTGGGGGCGTGGCACGTGCGAATGCCCCGCAAATCGCCGAATGTAAAAGATGGTCACAGGACGGTAACAGCCCAGTAACACCTGCTAGCCTGCGGCGGTCGCACTGACCCCCGACGTACTGGAGCCCGCCCGCAATGGAACTTGCCTACCTCGACCCCGGCAGCGGCAGCATGATCCTGCAGATCCTCGCCGGCGGATTCGCCGCTCTCGCGGTTACCGCGAGGCTCTACTGGGGGCGCATCCTCACCTTCCTGCGCATCCGCAAGCCCGAGGACGAGGTCGTCCGGGCGAACGAGCAGGCCGACTCGGCCTGAGTAGCCGCTTCGGGCCCCGGACGCGGTCCGGGGCCTCCTCCATGCCCACCGAGACCCCACGCCAGGACCCCCGGCTCGAGCCGGGGTCCTTCCGTGACCCTGAGAGCCGGGTGTTCTACGCGGGCGACGATGTTCTGCGAACGCTCTCCGCCGACGGTCTGAGGGATTTCGAGGCGTTGGCCTCCACTTCGTTCTACGAGCGCTTCATGCAAGACGGGCGGCTCGTGAAGACAGAGCTGGCGCGGAGCACGCCTGACCTGCCTCCGGGGCTCATAAAGGAGAGCGCCGGGGTGCTGCGCCACGAGCGCATCCCGTTTGTGTCTTATCCGTACGAATGGCCCTTCTCGATGCTCAAGGATGCCGCGCTGCTGCAACTCGACCTCCTGCTCGCCGCCCTTGAGGAGGACATGATCCTCAAGGATTCCTCGCCCTACAACGTGCAGTTCAAGGGGTCGAAGCCCGTGTTTGTGGACCTCGGTTCCTTCGAGCGCCTGCGCGACGGTGAGCCGTGGGTGGGCTACCGGCAGTTCTGCATGCTCTACCTCTACCCTTTGTTACTGCAGGCGGTGAAGGACGTGTCCTACCACCCCTTCCTCCGGGGGGCAATCGACGGGATCACGCCGGCACAGATGCGAGGTCTGGTGTCGGGACGCGACCGCACCCGCAAGGGCTTCTACCTCAACGTGTTCCTGCACTCCAAGCTCGAGGAGCGTCATGGCGACCGTGGGGGCGAGGTGAAGTCCGAGGTCAAGAAGGCGGGCTTCAAGAAGGAGCTCATCGTGGCCAACGTGAAGCGCATGCGCAAGACCGTGCAGCGTCTCGAGTGGAGTCCGCCGCAGGGCGTATGGGTGGCCTACGGCGAGCGCAACTCCTACTCCGACGACGACGCCAAGCGCAAGGACGAGTACGTGCGCGAAGTGGTGACCTCCGAGGAGTGGGGACTCACCTGGGACATCGGAGCCAACAACGGCCGCTATTCGCGCATCGCGGCCGAAGGCTCGCGCAACGTGCTGGCCGTGGATGCCGACCCGGGCCCGATCGAGTTGCTCTACCGCTCGTTGCGAGACGAGGGTGACGAGCAGATCCTCACCCTCACCATGAACCTTGCTGATCCCTCGCCCGGTCTGGGCTGGCGCGGGCGTGAGCGCAAGGCATTGCCCGAGCGCGGCTCGCCGGACCTCGTGCTTGCTCTGGCGCTCATACACCACGTGACCATCGCCGCCAACGTGCCGGTCGCAGAGTTCGTGGACTGGCTGGCCAGCCTTGACACCTCGCTGGTGATCGAGTTCCCCACCCGCGAGGACCCCATGGTCAAGAAGTTGTTGGCCCCCAAGCGTGAGGGTCTGCACCCGGACTACGAGCGCGAGAACTTCGAGCGCGTGCTCTCCGGCCTCTTCGACGTCGAGCGCCGGGAGCGTTCCTCGTCGGGCACCCGCCTCCTCTACTTCGCGCGCCCCAAGGGCTCGGGGAGCCCGATCGACCTCGCCGCCCCCGAGCACTAGATGAGCGGCCGCGAGGCCGTCGGCGAACCCGGGAACGACGGGCGAAGCCGAGGCCGGCTCCCCGCCCCCAAGGAGGGGTTGATCGCCTTCGGGCACCTCGCCGTGCTGAGCACCTTCGCGCTCGCACAGCCTCTCTTCGACCTGCTCTCCAACAACCCGGAGTTCTTCGCAGCTCGTGGCTCAACGCCCGGCGAGATCGTGGTGTTCGCGCTGTTGCTCGTACTCGTGCCGCCCCTCGTGCTGTTCGCGGTCGAGGTACTCGTGGGGCTTGGCGGGCCCCGCGCCAGGCGTTCCGTGCACCTCGGGCTCCTGGGGCTGCTGGCCACTCTGGTCTTCGCCCAGGCTCTGAAGAAGCTGCTCGGCGCGCCGGACGCTGTGCTCATCGCCCTCGCGTTCGTGCTCGGGACCCTTGCCGCGCTCGCCTACGCCCGAGCGCAGCCGGTGCGGGCCTTCATGAGCGTGCTCACCCTGGCTCCCATCGTCTTCCTCGTGCTCTTTCTGTTCATCTCTCCCGTGTCACGGATCACGCTGGCGGGCGAGGCCGAGGCCAAGTCAGTCGGCGATATCTCGCGGGTGCCGATCGTGATGATCGTGTTCGACGAGCTCCCCAGCGGCTCGCTGATGGACGCCAAGCGGCGCGTCGACCCGGCGCGCTACCCGGGGTTCGCCGCCCTCTCCCAGGACGCCACCTGGTTTCGCGGCGCCCACACGATCTACGACTCCACCACGCGCGCGGTACCGGCGATAATGGACGGCACCTATCCGGAGAAGGAGCAGCTTCCCACCCCGGCCGACCACCCGAACTCGATTTTTGCGCTGCTCGGCAAGAGCCATCGGATGAACGTTTCCGAGGAGGCCACGAGCGTGTGCCCGCGCGACCTCTGCAAGGACGCTCGGCTTGATGAGTCCCTGGTTTCTCGATTGGGCTCGATGACCTCGGACCTCGGGCTCGTGTACGCGCATGTGGTCTCCCCGCCCTCCATCGAGGAGGACCTTCCCTCGGTCTCTGAGACCTGGGGCGCCTTTGGCGGATCGGAGGGCGGCTCACCGGGCCCTGCGCCTGCCTCAACCGCCGGCGCCGGGTCCGGCGACTCTCAGCCCAACGCCCGTGCCAACCTGAACGGGAACCGGCGCGGGCGCTTCGAGGACTGGGTGAACGCGATCGAGCCAGGCAACCGGCCAGCCTTGAACTTCAAGCACACGCTCCTTCCCCATGTGCCGTGGCAGTACTTACCCGACGGGAGCCTCTACCGGCAGCAGGCCGACGACCCGATACCGAACCTATCGCGGCAGTCCTATCAGGACCCGGCGCAGGTCGATCAGCTCCAGCTGCGACACCTCCTGCAGCTGGGCTTCGCCGATCTCGAGTTGCGCAAGGTGATCGCCCGGCTCAAGAAGATCGGCACCTACGACGAGACACTGATCGTGGTGACCGCCGACCACGGCGTTGCGCTCCAGGACGGCCGCTTCAACCGCCGGCTGGCGAACCGTTCCACCCTGGACGAGATAAGCCCGGTGCCGTTGTTCGTGAAGAAGCCGGATCAGGCCGAGGGAGAGGTCGACGACTCCGTGGTGGAGACGACTGATGTCCTACCCACGATCCTCGACGTGCTCGGTGCAGACAAACCCGAGGGCATGGATGGGTTCTCGGCGTTCAGCGAGGAGGTGAAGGCGCGCGACGAGGTGAAGGTGTTCGCCCGCTCGCTGGAGGAGGAGATCCGCGTGCCGGCTGGCGAGTTCGAGGCCGAGCGCCGTGAGGTGCTGCGGGAGAAGATTCGTGTGTTCGGCGAGGGGGCGGACGGACCCGAGCGGATCTACCGGGTCGGACCGAACGCAGGTTTGATCGGTCGCCGAGCGGCGTCGCTCGACGCCGGCCAAGCGTCTGAAGCCAAGGCCACGCTCGTGGACGAGGACGCCCTCCGCGAGGTCGACCCGGCGGGGCGAGTGGTGCCGTCGTGGATTGTCGGCAGGATTTCGGGCGGGGGAGGGCCGAAGCGCGACATCGCCGTGTCCGTGAACGGCACGGTGCGCGGGGTGGGCAACACCTTCGAGCTCGCCAGTGGGGGAGGGGAGATCTTCGCCGTGATGGTCCCGCCGGGCGCCCTGCGCGGCGGGCGTAACGAGGTAGAGATCTTCGAGGCCGAGCGGGGCGGCGAGAGGCTGAGGAGCATGACCGGCCCCTAGCCGATCACGCAGTCCTCGACCTTTTCGAGCTCGGCGTCCCCGGCCGAGCCTACGAAGAGCAGCGTGGTGCCGATCTGCATGGCGCCCTGGGCCTCGCCCTTAAACGCCCGGGTCTCAGACTCGCCGCCTGAGATGTTGAATTCCACGCGCGGGTCGTCCGGGCCGCCGACCTCGATGGTGTCGCCTTCCGAGCGGGGCTCGAAACCCGCCTGCTCGAGGCATTCGACCGTCGCCGCCTGCCTCTCTCCGGGGTCGGTGATGCCCTCGTACCTCGATCCGCCGTCCGACGAACAACCGGCGAGCAGACAGAGGATCGCGCACGAGGTGGCAGCGGCGGGGGCGCGGGGTCTCATCGCCCGCGCAGGGTAGCCATCGCCCCGGAATCCGCCTCGGCTCCTGATAGGGTTTCCCCGTCCCGTGGGCAGCCGTGCGCCCGCCTTTTTGGCCCCTTGCTGTCTCCCTCAGGGTCCATCTGTGTAGTTCACAACGATGAACCGTCGCTTTGCGCTACTCCAAGCCGCCTTCTCTTTCGTCGCCCTCGCGGCGGTGATCTGGTGGGCCTCGAAACAGGACGCCCCGGAGATCCCCACGAGCGGCCGCGCGCTCACTTGGATGGCCGCAGCCGCGGGCCTCTATGCGGCGGCCACGGTGGTGCGCGCGGAGCGTTGGCACCGCATCCTGCACCTGATCGGCATCAAGGCGGGACGGGCCGACTGCTACAGCCTCACCACCGTCGGGTACATGGGCAACAACGTGCTGCCCGCGCGGGCGGGTGAAGCGCTGCGGGTCGTGCTGCTCGACAGCAAGGTCAAGGCGGGCAAGCGCACGCTGCTCGGAACGATCGTGGCCGAACGCCTGCTCGACGTGATCGTGCTCGGGGTGATCATCGTCGGCACCGCGTACGGGGTGCTCTCCGAACGCGACATCCTGCCCACAGACCGCCCGCTGCTCATCGCCGCCGGGGCGTTGGTGCTCCTGGCAGCCCTGGCCCTCGCGGCCGTGGTCCTGCGCAGACGCGGCGCACTCGAACGCTTTCGCGGCTTCGCGCGACCTCTCGCCGGTGCCCCGCGTGCACTGATCTCTCGCCCCGGCGTGCTCATGCTCGCCGCCACGTTCGTGCTCTGGGCGATCGAGGGAGCGGTGTACCTCGCCGTTGCGCGGGCGGTCGAGCTCGACATCAGCGCCACCGGGGCCATGTACCTCGTAGCCCTGACCAACTTCGTGGCCGCCGTGCCGGCTGCGCCCGGTTCGATCGGAACCTTCGACGCCGCCGTGCTCTTCGGCGCGCGGGCGCTCGGCGGCGCCGAGGCGCTCGTGCTCTCCTATGCGCTGCTCCTGCGTTTCGTGCTCTACGTGCCGATAACCGTCGTAGGGTTGCTGGTGATGCTGGTGCGCTACGGCGGCCTGTCCGCGCTGCGCTCGGCCCGGCTGCAGACGAGCCGGGCGTAGGCGATGCGCCCGTCTGCCGCACGGCCGCTGGCGCTACGCCTCCGCCAGCGAGGACGTGGGGAGGACCCCGCGACGGCGAGCGACTCAACACCGGCGGCGGTGGCAAGCGAGGGCGTCCGGGGCACGCCCATGGGGCCGATCCTGATCGCCTGCCTCGCGCTGGCCGCGCTCACGCTTGTGCTGCCGGCTACCCCCACCTACGACCCGTGGGCCTGGATCCTCTGGGGCCGGGAGATCACGCAGCTCGACCTGGTCACCAACGGCGGGCCGTCGTGGAAGCCGCTGCCCGTGATGTTCACGACCGTGTTCGCCCTCTTCGGCGACGACGCCGCTCCGCTGCTGTGGTTGTGGATCGCGCGGGCCGGAGGGTTCTTCTCGCTGGTGATGGCCTTTCGCCTGGCCCGGCGCGTGCTCACCGATCTCACGCGTGAATCCAACCGTCCTTCGAAGATGACCGGAGTGGTCGGTGGCGTTGCCGCCGCCGCCTTCCTCGCCACGACCTACAACTACGCCCGCGACGCCGCGCTCGGCAACTCCGAGCCGCTGCTCGCCGGGCTGGCGCTATGGGCCTTCGAGCGCCATCTCGACGGGCGGCGAGACCACGCCTTTCTCCTCGGTTTCGCCGTAGCCCTGTTGCGCCCGGAAGCCTGGCCGTTCATAGGGCTCTACGGCCTTTGGCTCCTCGTGAAGGAACCCCGCATGAGGCTGCCCGTGATCGTGTGCGGCCTGCTCATTCCCGCCCTGTGGTTTCTTCCCGAGGTCTGGGGCTCGGGGGACGCCCTGCGCGCATCCACGCGGGCAAACGATCCCAACCCGGAGAGCGCCGCCTTCGCCGAGCATCCCGGGCTGGAGGTGGCCTACCGCTTCACCACCCGGACCCTGTGGACCATTCAGGCCACGGCGGCGGTCGGGCTGCTCGTGGCCCTGTTCGGCTTCTTTCGCTTCCGCACGCAGAGGCCTGCGCTCTTCCTGGCCGCGATCGGCCTGGCCTGGCTGCTGGTGGTGTGCTTGATGACCGAGCTGGGCTACGCCGGAAATCAGCGCTATCTCATCGTGACCACCGCCGCGATCTGCGTGCTCGGCGGGGTGGGGGTCGCACGGATGTTCCAGGGCGTTCGCGTTGGGGTCGAGCGGCTGTCAGGAAGTCCGCGGGTGGGCCTCGCCGGCGCCGCTGGGGTGCTTCTCCTCGCCTGCCTGAGTCTGATTCCCGTGATCCGCGATAAGGCGGACAACACCGAGCGTGTGGTGGAGAAGCTGGGCTACGAGGCCAGCCTGTGGGAGGAGCTGCCGGGAGTAATCGAGAAGGCCGGCGGGCGCGACGGGCTGGTGCGTTGCGGTGGGGTGTACTCGGGGCCCTTCCAGACGCAGATGGTGGCCTATGCGCTCGATCTCCACGGGGAGAACATCGGGACCCTCCAGACGCCGGCCCCGGGCGTGGCCTTTCGCACGCACACGATCCCGAACGGACCGCTTGTGGCCAAGATCACCGATGACCGTTTCCGCGAGGTCACCTCGAACCGGCGCTGGATCGTGGCCACCGCGCCCAGAGACGACGAGATCGGCGACAGCTGCCCGGCGGCGAGCCCCGATGCCCCACGCGCCCCGGCAAAGGACTACACCCCCGAGCTCGTAACTATCTTTCCCTGATGGCCTCGGTCGCTACCCGCCCTCGCGCTGTTCCGCGCTTCGAATCGCTGCGTGCGGGCCTCCCCGGGGTGGTCGTTCTCGTGGGCGGGCTTGTGCTCGTCTCGCTCTTCCTGCGCACACGGGCGCTCGGAGCGTCGCTGTGGATGGACGAGGGCCTTTCGATCGGCATCGCCTCGCAGCCGTTCTTCGAAATCCCAGGGGTTCTGCGCCAGGACGGCTCGCCGCCGCTCTACTACCTGCTGCTCCACGTGTGGATGGCCGTGGTGGGCCGCGGCCCCGCCGACACACAGGGCCTGTCGGTGGCGATCTCGCTGCTCGCCATACCGGGGGGGCTGTGGGCCGGCTGGACGCTCTTCGGCAAGCGCGCCGGTCTGATCTGCGCCGCGCTCGGGGCCCTCAACCCGTTCCTCACCTACTACGCGCAGGAGACGCGCATGTACACCCTGATGGTGGTGTTGAGCCTCCTGCTCACGGGCGCCTTCCTGCACGTG
The DNA here is from genome assembly GCA_037721005.1 of Thermoleophilaceae bacterium. Classification (GTDB taxonomy): domain Bacteria; phylum Actinomycetota; class Thermoleophilia; order Solirubrobacterales; family Thermoleophilaceae; genus JAAYBF01. Next base: position 9,598 of record JBBJNU010000003.1, read on the forward strand.
TTCGTGTACCGCCGGCGCAAGTACCTGCCCGTGTTCGCGGTGCTGCTGGCGGCCATGCTCTACACGCACAGCTGGGGGATCTTCTTCACCGCCGGGAGTCTCGTGGCCGCGGTGGCCGCCGGGCTCATGTCTGAAGACCGGCGCGCCTTTCTGAAAGACGTCGCGATCGGCTACGGCGCTGCCTTTCTCCTCTACGTACCGTGGATTCCCACGCTGCTCTACCAGACCGCACACACGGGAGCCCCGTGGCTGGATCCGCCACGCCTCGGGGCTCCGATTCAGATCGCCGAGGGCCTCCTGGGCGGCGGTACCTCCACGGCCTCGCTGGTGCTGGCAGCCGGATCGGGCATAGCCGCCGTGTTCGCCGCGCGCACGAACGACCGCGACCGTCGCGCCGTATTCACGATCCTCGCCATGACGGTCGGGACCCTGGCCATCGCCTGGCTCTTCTCGCAGTTCTCGCCGGCGTGGACCACCCGCTACCTTGGCGCGGCCCTCGGGCCGATCCTCCTCCTCGCCGCGCTTGGCCTTGCCCGCGCGGGCAACCTGGGCATCGCGGGGCTGGTGATCGTGCTGGGTATCTGGGCCATTCCTCACACTGGGACCCTCGAGAACAAGTCCAACGTGGCCGACCTGGGCTTCGCCACAAAGGACCTCCTGAAGCCGGGCGACCTCGTGGTCACCCTGCAGCCGGAGCAGGCGCCCCTCATGGATTACACCCTTCGCCCGGGCTTGGACGAGGCCACCCAGCTCGGCGAGGTGAAGACCCAGGGGGTGATGGACTGGCGCGACGCGCAGGAGCGCCTCAAGGCAGCCACTCCCGAGAAGAACCTCACTCCCCTGCTTGATAGGCTGCCCGTCGGCCGGCGCGTGCTGCTCGTGCACCCTGTCACCAGCGAAATCGGAGACTGGGACGCGCCGTGGACGGAGCTCGTGCGGCGAAGGGGCGCCCAGTGGGGCAGGGCCATGGAGCTGGACGACCGCTTCGTGCGCGAGGCTGCAGTGCCCGCGTTCTATCGCCGAGCGGGCCGCATCGGAGTGCGCGGCGTTCCCTACCGGAAGACCGAGAACTGAGATGAGCGACAACAACACCAGCGAGACAGCCGCCGCGCCTGCCGTCGAGGCCGCCACGCCGGGCCTCCATGACACCCCGACCCTGATCCTGGGCGCTGGTCCCGCGGGCCTCACCGCCGGTTACTTGCTCGCCAAGCAGGGCTTTCCCGTGATCATCCTCGAGGCCGAGAACCAGGTGGGCGGCATCGCCAAGACCGAGGTCCGCGACGGCCCCGGAGGCAAGTACCGCTTCGACCTCGGCGGACATCGCTTCTTCACCAAGGTCAAGGAGGTCGATGACCTCTGGCACGAGATCATGCGCGAGGAGTTTCTCCTGCGCCCCCGCATGTCGCGCATCTACTGGAACAAGAAGTTCCTCGACTACCCGCTGCGCGGACCGGACGTGATGAAGAAGCTCGGCCCGGTCGAGCTCACCCGGGCCACGCTTTCCTACTTCTGGGCCCAGCTCAAGCCCAAGGGCCGCGAGGACACCTTCGAGCAGTGGGTCTCCAACCGCTTCGGCAAGCGTCTGTTCGACCTCTTCTTCCGCTCCTACACGGAGAAGGTGTGGGGCGTGCCCACCTCCGAGATCCGCGCGGAGTGGGCGGCCCAGCGCATCAAGGGCCTCTCGTTCTTCTCTGCCGCGAAGGCTGCCTTCTTCGGCAACAAGGGCGACATCAAGACCCTCATCGGCGAGTTCCACTACCCGCGCTACGGGCCGGGCCAGATGTGGGAGACGATGACCGACGACATCCAGAACCTCGGCGGTCAGATCCTCATGGAGACCCCGGTGGAGAAGCTTCTGATCGAGGACGGCAAGGTCAAGGGCGTCGTGGCGGGCGGCAAGACGTACGAGTCCAACTACGTGATCTCCTCGCTGCCGCTTCGCAACGTGGTCGGCATGGCCGAGCCCCGCCCCAAGCCCGAAGTTGTGTCGGCAGCCAAGGGCATCCGCTACCGCGACTTCCTCACCGTGTCGCTCGTGCTCGACGGGGAGGATCTCTTCCCCGACAACTGGATCTACATCCACGAGCCCGATGTCGAGGTAGGCCGCATCCAGAACTTCCGTTCGTGGAGCCCATGGATGGTGCCTGATCCCAGCAAGGCGTGCGTGGGCCTCGAGTACTTCTGCTTCGCGGGCGACGAGCTGTGGAACATGGACGACGACAAGCTCGTGGAGCTCGGCATGAAGGAGCTCGGGATGCTCGGGCTCGCCAAGCCGGACACGCTCGAGTTCGGCTTCGCCACGCGCGTGCCGAAGGCCTACCCCATGTACGACATGGACTACGCCGAGCGCATCGAAGCGATCCGCGGCTGGCTCGACGGGATCGAAAACCTCCAGCAGGTCGGGCGTAACGGCCTTCACCGCTACAACAACTCGGACCACTCGATGCTCACCGCCATGCGCGCGGTGGACAACCTCATCAAGGGCACCGATCACGACATCTGGGCGGTGAACGCCGAGTCGGTCTACCACGAGACCGAGGAGCAGGACGAACAGCCCTACATCGAAGCACCGGAGACCGAGGCCCAAAAGGAGCCGTTGCACTCCTAGGCGGTCAAGCACTGAGGTCGTCCTTTCGGCCAGCAAATGAACCCTCGAGGGGGCTGCCCGCGTTCTTCTGACGAACGCAGCAATGAACCTCGGCAAAGGGAGCTGGTCAAAGCGATGTCACAGAAGCGGCGCAGTCTTTCAGGGGGAGCCTTCGGGCTGCTGGGCATCGTGCTCGCTATGGCCGCGATGGCCCCCGCCTCGGCGGTGGGCTCGGGCGGCCAGGCCCCCGGACCAGACGATCCCAACCCGCTGATCGGGCAGACCTGGTGGGACCAGAACACGAAGTACAACCTCACCTGGAACGCTGGCTACCGCACGCTCCTACGCACGGGAGACCGCATGGGCGCCGAGCACCTGAGGCTGCTGGCCGAGCAGCCACAGTTTCGCTGGTGGGGCCATTACGAGGATCGTCCCGCCAAGCCACTGACGGTTCAGGTGAACCTGCGCAACAGCTTCGCGACGATGGACAAGCAGGCGCCAGGCCTCGTGCCGCTCGTCGCTGCCTTCGGGCACAAGGGCGACGGATGCGGCGCGAGGTACCTCGCAGGAGGGGCGCGCGAGGACGCCCGCTATCGCAGCTTCATCCGGCGCTTGGCCGATGGGATCGGCAGCCGCGAGGTCGTGGTCGCCTTCGAGCCCGACTCCATGGGCACCGTGGAGTGCCTGGCCCGCAGCCGCCGTAAGGATCGCCTCAGGGCGCTCAGGTACGGGGTTGACGCGCTGTCGAAGTTGCCGAACGCCACCGTGTACATCGACGCCGGCGCCTCCGACTGGCAGGGCGTGCCCACGATGGCCCGCAAGCTGCGCTTCGTGGGCGTGCACAAGGTGCGCGGCTTCATGCTCAACGCCACCCACCAGGACACCACGCCGAACAACCTCCGTTATGGACTGCGGCTTTCCAGGGCACTCGGCGGCAAGCACTTCATCATCAACACCTCCCACAACGGCAGGGGCCCGCTCTACAAGCGCCAGGATTCGGTGGGACGCGGCACCGTTTGGTGCAATCCGTCCAACGCCGCGGCAGGCGCGCGCCCGACCACCGACACGAGTCACCCGAAGGTGGACGCGTACATGTGGGTCGAGCGCCCGGGCTACTCCAACGGCGCCTGCAACGGCGGGCCCGCGCGCGTGGGTGCGTGGTGGATGGAGCGGGGGCTTCTGATGGTGCGAAGGGCCCCCTGGTTCGGGGCGGCTCTCAGCGGCAACTGACGCGTTCGGGTGGCGTCTCGTCTATAAGGGCGGCGGGTGGGGCGCCTGGTTCAAATAGGCCTTCGCCGGCGACCATTATCAGCCCGAGCGGCCCGCCCGCCAGACTGACCACCCTCCCGGTTCCGCTCCCATTTGGCGCGTTCGACCATGGAGCTTGCGGGCCGGGCGGTGTTGCGTCCAGACACACCGAAAAAGTCTCAACTAGAAGGGCTCAGGGACCGATTAGGTAGGCATGATCCGCTCCCTTCTTCTCTCCGCCGCTCTTCTGACGCTGCTGGCCGTAGCCGGCCCGACTGTCGCCGTTGCCAGCGGAGGCCAGGCGCCGGGGGCTGCCGATCCCAACCCACTCGTGGGGCAGCGCTGGTGGACGATGGACCCCAAGTGGGATCCGCGCTGGATCGACACGATCAAGCTCAACCGGGAGGGCAAGGTCGCGGAGGCCCTCACGATGTCCAAGCTCGCGCAGGCGCCGCAGTTTCGCTGGTGGGGTCAGTGGGAGAAGCCACTCGCTTCCAAGCTCCAAGGCAGCTTCCAGGCCATGGACCAGCTTGCGCCGGGAGCGGTGCCTCTGCTCACCGTGCACCGTCACCAGGGCAAGGCCTGCAACCCGAAGTACCTGGCGGGAGGTTCCGTCGAGGACGCCAGCTACCGCGAGTGGATCGACCAGTTCGCCGCTACGGTCGGCTCTCGCGAAGTGGTGATCGCCTTCGAGCCCGATTCGCTCGGCACGGTTGAGTGCCTGGCCAAGAGCCGGCGCAAGGCGCGCTTGGCGATGCTCGCCTACGGCGTGGACGTGCTTTCGAAGCTGCCGAACGCCACCGTGTACGTCGAAGCAGGCGCCTCGGATTGGCAGGGCGTGCCCACGATGGCCAAGAAGCTCAAGGCCGTGGGCGTGCACAAGGTGCGCGGCTTCATGCTCAACGCCACCCACCAGGACACCACGGCCAACAACATCCGCTACGGCGAGCGCCTCTCCCGCGCGCTGGGCGGCAAGCACTTCATCGTGAACACCTCCCACAACGGGAACGGGTCGATCCGCCGCAAGGTCTGGATCAACCGCACGAGAAAACTCTGGCGCATCGACACCGAGTGGTGCAACCCCGTGAACGCTGCGGCGGGCGAGCTTCCCACGACCGCGACCGGGCACCCACTCGTGGACGCCTTCATGTGGGTCGAACGTCCCGGCTACTCGAACGGCGCCTGCAACGGGGGCCCCGCGCGAGTCGGAGCCTGGTGGCGCGAGAGGGCACTCCTGCTGGTCGACCGCGCCGCCTGGCGTGACACCGCCGTGCCCCTGCCGGTGGAGCAGTTGGTGAACACCGATCTGTTCAGTGGCTTGCTGAACTGACGGGCGACACGGCCTCGGCCGTGAGGAAGGAGCCCTCTCCCGGCTCGCCCAGCCACCGAAGGCTGTGACGAAGCGCTGGTAAGGTTGACTCGCGAGTCAATCAACGGCTCACCGTCCTTTTTGATGGGTCCGACCACGGTCACAGAGCGCGATACGCGCCACCTTCACCGGGCCATCGAGTTGGCCGAGACGGCTCGCGGGCACACCTCGCCCAACCCGCTGGTGGGCGCGGTGCTCGTAAGAGGTGAGCGCACCATCGGCGAGGGATTTCATGCCCGTGCCGGAGAGCCCCACGCCGAGCGGGTGGCGCTCGCCAACTGCGAGGAGGATCCGGCCGGCGCCACCCTGTACGTGTCCCTCGAGCCGTGCGCGCACGAGGGCCGCACGCCGCCCTGCACCGAAGCCATCGTGCAGGCGGGCATCGCCCGGGTGGTGGTGGCCTCCGACGACCCCACGCCAAAGGCGTCCGGGCGCGGCCTCGGCGTGCTGCGCGACGAGGGGGTCGAGGTCGAGACGGTGGACGGCGAGGTGGGCGCAACGGCGCGTCGGATCAACCAGCCCTTTCGCAAGCACGCCCGAACGGGACGGCCGCTCGTGGTGTTCAAGTCGGCGATGACCCTTGACGGCAAGGTGGCCACGCGCACGGGCGACTCCCAGTGGATCTCGGGGGAGGCGAGCCGGGCGCGGGCGCACCGCTGGCGCGCGGAGTGCGACGCCGTGGCCGTGGGCATCCACACCGCCATCGTCGATGACCCTCAGCTCACGGCCCGGCTGGAAGGCGTGTCACGGCAACCCAGTCGCGTGGTCTTCGACTCCGAGGCCAGCCTGCCACCGAGCTCGAAGCTGGTGAAGAGCGCCGCCGAGGTGCCGGTGATCCTCGTGTGCTCGCGAGCCGCCAAGCGCACGGCCACCGACGCCCTTCGCAACGCAGGGGTGGAGGTGATCGTGACGACGGGCCAGAACGAGGCGGCCCGCGTGCTGAACGCGCTTACAGAGCTCGGCGGGCGCGGGATCCAGTCCCTCCTGCTGGAGGGCGGGCCGCATCTGGCCGGGGTGTTCCTCGAGGCGGGAGAGATCGACGAGGCACGCATCTTCGTTGCGCCGATGCTCGCCGGCGGCAAGGATGCCAGAGCCGCGATCGAGGGCGAGGGCTTCGAGCGGATCGACGACGCGGTGAAGGCCCTGTCCACCCAGGTGGAGCGAATCGACGACGACGTGCTCATCACCTCTCGAGTACGGGACTGGTAGCCGTGTTCACGGGGCTCGTGGCGCAGAAGGGCACGATCAAGGCGGTCGAGCAGGAGGACGAGGGTGTGCGCCTGGTGGTCTCGGCGCAAGGCCTCGCCGGCGAGCTGGCCGAGGGCGATTCGGTCGCGGTCAACGGCGTGTGCCTCACGGCCACCCGCGTCGAGCGGGCAGCCTTCGCCGCCGACGTGATGGCCGAGACCCTGCGCCGCTCTTCTCTCGGTCCCGCCGAGCAGGGCGACGAGGTGAACCTCGAGCTGCCCCTGCGGGCCACGGGCCGTCTCGGCGGCCACGTGGTGCAGGGCCACGTGGACGGGGTCGGCGAGGTGGAGGATCTGAGCGACGAAGGCTTCGCCCGGATCGTGCGCATCACAGCCGCCCCCGACGTACTCCGCTACGTGGTGCGAAAGGGCTCCATCGCGGTCGACGGCGTGTCACTGACCGTGGCCGCCGTGGACGGCGAGTCGTTCTCCGTGAGCCTTATCCCCGAGACGCTCGAGCGCACCACGCTTGGTGCGCTCAAACCCGGCCGAACCGTGAACCTGGAGGTGGACGTGCTCGCCAAGTACGTGGAGAAGCTGGTAGCCAACGTTGGCGGGGCAGCGTCGTGAGCGCGCCCTTCAGCCCGATCGAGGAGGCGCTCGAGGAGGTCCGAGCCGGGCGCATGCTCGTGGTCTGCGATGCCGAGGACCGCGAGAACGAAGGCGACCTCGTGCTGCCCGCCCAGTTTGCGACCCACGACGCCATCAACTTCATGGCCAAGGAGGCGCGCGGACTCATCTGCCTCGCACTCACCCCCGAGCGCTGCGACGCGCTGGGGCTCGACCTGTTGCCGGCAAAGAACGAAGGAGGGCTCGGCACCGCCTTCACCACCACCATCGAAGCTCGCGAGGGGGTCACCACCGGAATTTCCACGCTCGACCGGGCCCGCACCGTGCAGGTGGCCATCGACCCACGCTCGCAGCCCGAGGACCTACAGCAGCCGGGTCACATGTTCCCCCTGAAGGCCAAGGCCGGCGGGGTGCTCGAGCGCACGGGCCACACCGAGGCGGGCGTGGACCTGGCAAGGATGGCCGGCCTCACCCCGGCCGCGGTGATCTGCGAGATCCTCAACGACGACGGCACGATGGCGCGCGTGCCCGACCTCGAGGCCTACTCGAAGCGCCACAACCTCAAGATGATCACGGTGGCGGACCTGATCGCCTACCGCCGCCGCAACGACAAGCTCGTGGAGCGCGTGGTGGAGGCCAAGCTCCCCACCGCCTTCGGAGACTTCAACGTGGTGGGCTACCGCACCCTCGTGGACGACAAGCACCACGTGGCGATGGTCAAGGGCGAGGTGCACGGCGAGGCCGACGTGCTCGTGCGCGTTCACTCGGAGTGCTTGACCGGCGACGTGTTTCACTCCCTCCGTTGTGACTGCGGGCAGCAGCTAGAGGATGCTCTGTCGCGCATCGAACAGGAGGGCCAGGGCGTGCTGCTCTACCTGGCTCAGGAGGGCCGGGGCATCGGCCTGCTCAACAAGCTGAAGGCCTACAAGCTCCAGGAGGAGGGTCTCGACACGGTCGACGCCAACCTCGAGCTCGGGATGCCCGCTGACCTGCGCGATTACGGCATAGGCGCGCAGATACTGGTGGACCTGGGCCTGAGCTCGATCCGCCTGCTCACCAACAACCCGAAGAAGATCGTGGGTCTCGAGGGTTACGGGCTCAGCGTGAGTGACCAGGTGCCGATCGAGCACCCTCCCGGCGAGCACAACCGCGACTACCTGCGCACAAAGGCGTCGAAGCTCGGTCATTTGCTCCATCACCAGGGCCTGGCCATTGACGACGAGATGCTGCAGAAGGAGCGCCGCGCCGACCGCGAGCGCGACGGAGGCCACACCCCGGTAGACCGCCGGCCCGACGAGGTCGAGGTTGACGACGACCGTGCCTAGGAAGGGTTTGGCACGGATGCCGAATGCTTCGCCTCCGCTGTACGCCATCGCCATCGGGCGCTTCTACGAGGAGCTGGCGCTTGCGCTGGTGGAGGGCGCCGTGAAGACGTTCGAGAACGCCGGCGCGGGCGTCGAGGTCCACGACGTGCCCGGCGCCTTCGAGCTGCCCCTCGCCGCCTCCTACTGCGCCGAGTCGGGCAACTACAGCGGCGTGGCCTGCCTCGGGGCTGTCATCCGCGGGGAAACCGACCACTACGACTACGTATGCGCCGAGGCGGCGCGGGGAATCGCCAGGGTTTCGCTCGACACCGGCGTGCCCTGCTCGTTCGGAGTGCTCACCGTCGACACGATGGAACAGGCGCTGGCCCGGGCGGGTGGGGGCAAGCGCCACCAGGGCGTGGACGCTGCGGAGGCCGTGCTGAAGATGGCAACGATGCGCAGCGAGCTGGCCGGCTAGTCGGTGGTGGCGCGGCCGGTCAACCTGATCTCAGACACCCAGACTCAGCCCACGGAGGGGATGCGCGACGCCATGGCGTCGGCCGAGGTGGGAGACGAGCAGAAGTTCGCCGACCCCACCACGATCTCCCTCCAGGAGAGAGTGGCCGGGATGCTGGGCCAGGAGGCCGGGCTGTTCCTGCCGAGCGGCACGATGTGCAACCTCATCGCCTTTCGCCTCCACCTGCGCCCGGGCGGGGACGAGGTGATCCTGGCCGCGAACTCGCACCCGGTGGGCTTCGAGGCGGGCAGCCCGGCGGCGGTGAACGGGGCGATGACCAGACAGATCGACGCGCCCACGGGGATCTTCTCCGCGACGGAAGTCCGAGCCGCGGTGCGCGCGCCCACCAACCGCTACGCGCCACGCTCGAGGCTGGTGTCGGTCGAGCAGACCACGAACATGGGCGGCGGGCGGGTGTGGCCCCTCGACGCCATTCGCGACGTGCTCGCGGCGGCCCGTGCCAACGAGCTGCGCGCCCACCTCGACGGGGCACGCCTGATGAACGCCTCGGTGGCCTCGGGCGTCCCGCCCGCCGCCTTCGCGAATCTGTTCGACACGGCCTGGCTTGACTTCTCGAAGGGCCTCGGAGCCCCGGTGGGCGCTGTGCTGGCCGGGTCGGCCGAGCTGATCGCGGAGGCCTGGCGCTACAAGCAGATGCTCGGGGGCGCGCTTCGTCAGTCCGGGGTGCTCACCGCGGCGTGCCTCTACGCCCTCGATCACCATGTGGAGCGCCTGGCGGACGACCACGAGCACGCGCGACTGTTCGCCGATGGGCTGGCGCAGCTGCCCGGGGTCCAGATCGACCCCGGCACGGTGGAGACCAACATCGTGATCTTCGAGGTGCCCGACGCCCACGGCTTCGTGGAGCGAGCGGGTGAGCGCGACGTAGAGCTGGGGGCCCTCGATCGAACCCGCGTGCGGGCGGTCACCCACCTCGACGTGGATCGCGGCGCGATCGAGCAGGCGCTCGAGGCCTGTGAGTACGCACTCGGTTGCTAGCCTCTCCCGCCGTGCCAAAGGTCTGCTACTCCTGTCAGAAGGGTCCCGCGTTCGGCAACAGCCGCAGCCACTCGATGGTCGCCACCCGCCGCCGCTTCAACCCGAACCTTCAGAAGGTCCGCATAAACGTGGGGGGCACCCCGTCGCGCGAGTACGTCTGCACTCGTTGCCTCAAGGCGGGCAAAGTCACCAAAGCCGTCTGAGGCTTCGCCTGCCTTTGTCCTCGGTCGACCGCGTGCGGAGCACTGCGGTCTCCCTGCGTCCTCGGCATGCTCGCCTCATACGGCTTTGGTCGTGGGCTGAAACCCCAGCGGTCCGCGGTGTAGAAGGTCTCAGTGCCTGACGAGAGCCTCACCCGCTTCCGGACCGTCGTGGCCGCCTCGCTCGCCGAGCTCGAGAACCGGCGCTCGGAGGTCAATGACCTGAACGTGTTCCCGGTGGCCGACGGCGACACCGGCGACAACATGGCCATGACCATGCGCGCGGTGCTCGACGAGCTCGACGGCCTCGACGACCGGTCGATCGATGAGATCGGGCGCGAGGAGCTCGTGGCCGCCGTGGCCCGCGCCGCCCTGCTCGGGGCTCGGGGCAACAGCGGCGTGATCCTCTCCCAGATCGTCCGCGGGGCCGCCGAGGAGCTGGCCTCGCGGCCCGGCGAGCTGGTGGACCCGGTGCTGGTGGCTGCCGCCCTGGCCAGGGCGGTGGACGCCGCGTATGCGTCGGTTCGCGATCCTGCGGAGGGCACGATGCTGAGCGCCGTGCGCGCGATGGCTCACCGGGTGGCCCAGGACCTCGCGCACCTCGACCCCCCGCGGCTCACGGCGAGCTCCACGGCCGAGGAACAGGACGAGCTCATAGCCGAGGTGCTCGAACGGGCTCTCGACGCGGCCGAGGAGGCGGTCGAGAGAGGGCCGGATCAGCTCGCCGTGCTCAAGGAGGCGGGGGTGGTGGACGCCGGCGCCTACGGGCTCACGGTTATCGTGGCCGGCGTGGTCGCAGCGCTGCGCGGCAAGGAGCCCGACCTCGCCCGGCGCCTAGCTCCCGGACGGGCGGGCCACCTGCCTCAGCACGAGTCCTCGAGCTTTCGCTACTGCACGAACTTCGCGGTCACGGGAAGCAGCTTGGAGGGCCAGTCCTTCGTGGCGGCGCTCGAAGATCTGGGCGACAGCGTGCTCGTGGTGGGTGACGAGCGCACCATCCGCGTGCACGTGCACACCGACACGCCCGACGCTGCGGTGGCGATCTTCGAAGGGGCGGGTGAGGTCTCGCGGCTCGATGTGGCCGACATGCGCGAGCAGGTGGCCGAGCGCGCCGCCCGGCTCGGCGGCGCGGGCGCCCCCGCGGTCGAGCACGCCACCTGCGCGGTCGTGGCGGTGGCCAGTGGACCGGGCGTGATCCGCCTCTTCTCGGAGCTCGGCACGCTCGTGGTGGACGGCGGGCCCACGATGAACCCGTCCACCTATGAGATCCTTGCCGGCATCCACGCCGCCCCCGGCGACGAGGTGATCGTGCTCCCCAACAGCCCCAACGTGATCATGGCCGCCGAGCGCGCGGCGGAGCTCTCGGAGAAGCCGGCGCGAGTGGTGGGAACCCGCGCTCAGCAGGAGGGCCTGACCGCTCTCCTGGCCTTCGACTCCGCGCTCTCGGCGGCCCAGAACGCCGAGGCCGTGGCCGGCGCTGCCAGAGCCCTGCGCCTCGGAGCCGTGGCGCAGTCGGCGCGCGAGGATCCGCAGGGGCGGTTCGTGTCGGGCGACGCCCTCGGCTACGCCGGCGAGGAGCTGGTGGCCTTCGGCGACCCCCAGGAGACTCTGCGGGCCACCATGGCTGCCATGGCGGACGGCGCGGAGCTCGTTACCTGCCTGCAGGGCGCCGAGGCCCCCCTTGGGCGAGAGGCCGTGGAGGCCGCCCTTCCGGCAGGCGCCGAGCTCGAGATGCACGACGGTGGTCAATCCGCGTGGTGGTGGCTGCTCTCCGCCGAGTAGCACCGTCCGTTCGACCCTCTAGACCACAGGCATCCCCACCTACTTCGCCAGCGCTGAGGAGCTCACCCTCGCCGACGCCAGGGCGGCCGCTATCCGGTCGTTGCCGCGGCCGAGCGTGCTCGCCGAGGCTCTGGAAGCCAGGGGTCAGACCGCTAAGGGCTTGGCCGCTCTCGACATCGAGACCCGCGCCGACCTGCTCGAGCACTTTCCCTTCACCCACCGCGACCGGCGTGACACGCGCACGATCGCCTCGGTGGGGGTGGGGGAGGAGGCGACGGTGGCGGTCTCCGTTCGCAGCGTGTCGGTCAAGCCGATGCGCGACCGCCGGCGAAAGCGCGTGGAGGCGCGGGTCTCCGACGAGACAGCACCGATGCTCGCGGTGTGGTGGAACCGCCCGTGGGTCGCGCAGGAGCTCTCGGAGGGAACGCAGGTGGTGCTTCACGGGAAGATGAAGAAGCGCAACGAGTTCCACGTGACCGAGCACGAGCGCATCGGCTCGGACTCGGGGGTGGGCCACAGCGTGGGCCTCGTGCCCGTGCACCCGGCCACCTACGGGCTCTCGGCTGTCACGCTGCGCAAGCTCATCTGGGCCGAGTACGCCCGCATCCGCAACGTGGTGGAGCCCCTTCCCTCGGCGCTGAGGATTTCCGAGCGCCTCGCCGACCGTCCGGCCGCCGTAGCCGCCACACACTTCCCCGACTCCGAGGAAGACGAGAACGACGCTCGCCGCCGGCTGGCCTTCGAGGAGCTCTTCCTCCTTCAGGTCGCCCTCTCGGGGCGGCGCCAAGCGCGCCGCGAAGGCAACCGGGCGGCCGCGCTCGAGGGGCGTGGAGATCTCGTGGACCCATGGGTCGCGTCTCTCCCGTTCACCCTCACGGGCGACCAGCGCGCCGCCTGCGAGACGATCGACGCGGATCTGTCCTGCGATCAGCCCATGCAGCGGCTGCTGATGGGCGAGGTGGGGTCGGGCAAGACGGCCGTGGCCCTGCACGCCATGCTGCGCGCCGCCGAGAACGGGGCTCAAGCCGCCCTCATGGCCCCCACCGAGACGCTGGCGGAGCAGCACCTGATCACGATCGACAACCTCCTGGGGGGCCTCACGTCGATAGAGCTGCTCACCGGCTCCACTCCCGCCAGGCGCCGGCGCGAGCTGCTCGGCCGGCTCGCCTCGGGCGAGCTCGGCTTCGTGGTGGGCACCCACGCCCTCATCGAGGACGCAGTCGAGTTTCGCAACCTCGCCGTCTGTGTCGTGGACGAGCAGCACCGCTTCGGGGTGCGCCAGCGCGCCGCGCTCGACGGCAAGGCGCCCGGCGACCTGGCTCCGCACGTGCTGCACATGACGGCCACCCCCATCCCTCGCACCCTGTCGCTCACCGCCTACGGCGACCTCGACGCCACCGTGCTCCGCGAGCTGCCCGCAGGCCGGCGACCTGTGGAGACCTACGTGGTCGACGGCTCCCGAGCGCGGGCCAGGGCCTACGAGCGCATCCGCGAAGAGATAGGACAGGGCCGGCAGTGCTTCGTGGTGTGCCCGCTCGTGAGCGAGTCCGAGACCCTGCAGGCGAGGGCGGCCACGGTGGAGGCCGAGCGCCTGGCGGCCACGGAGTTCCGCGAACAGCGGGTGGCGCTGATCCACGGCCAGATGCCCTCGGCCGAGAAGGCCGAGGCCATGCGCTCGTTCGCGGCCGGGGAGGCCGACGTGCTCGTGGCCACCAGCGTGATCGAGGTGGGAATCGACGTGCCCAACGCCACGGTGATGCTCATCGAGGCGGCCGAGCGCTACGGGCTCTCTCAGCTTCACCAGATGAGAGGCCGCGTGGGTCGCGGCGGACACCAATCGGTGTGCATCCTCTTTGGCGATTCCAAGCTCCCCCGGCTCACCGCCATCGCCGGCGATCGCGACGGCTTCGAGCTCGCCGAGGTGGATCTCGAGCTGCGCGGCGCCGGCGAGGTGCTCGGGACCCGACAGTCGGGCCTGCCCGAGTTCCGGGTGGCGCGCCTGCCTGACGACCTCGAGCTTCTCGAGCTCGCGAAGACCCACGCCGACGCCCTTGTCGCCGAAGACCCCGAGCTCGGCCTCCCCGAGAATGCGCTGCTGCGCGACGCCGTGTTGAGCCGCTTCGGCTCCGACCTCGACCCGATCCCGGCGTGAGTGCGACGGGCCTGCGGATAATCGCCGGCGAGCTGGGCGGCCGGCGCCTGAAGGTGCCGGCCGGTGTTACCCGCCCGACGGCCGACCGCGTGCGAGAGGCCCTGTTCTCGATCCTCGGCGACGTGTCGGGGTTGCGTGTGCTCGATCTCTTTGCGGGGTCGGGCGCTCTTGGCATCGAGGCGCTGTCGCGGGGAGCCGGGGAGGCGGTGTTCGTGGACACTTCGCGCCAGGCAATCGCCACTCTGCGCGACAACCTGCGGGCTCTCGGCATGGATGCCCCAGTGCATCGTCGTGATGCTCTGGCGTGGATGTCCCGGGCGAGGGAGGAGGAGCCTTTTGCGCTCGTGTTCTGCGACCCGCCCTATGATCTCGCGCAGTCGCTGGCTGGGCAGCTGGCCAAGGCGCTGCCACCACTCCTCACCCAAGACGCCCGAATCGTGACCGAATCCGACAAACGAACTCCCCTCGAGCTTCCCTTCCCGCTCCTGCGCGAACGTACCTACGGCGATACGCGAATCGCCGTGCACCGTGGGGAATAGCAACGCAGGTAAGGCGGTGTGCCCGGGCTCGTATGACCCAGTCACCCTCGGGCACCTCGACATCATCTCCCGCGCCTCGCGGGTGTTCGAAAACATCGTGGTGGGAGTGGTCGATCACCCTGCGCGCAAGAAGCAGACGGTGTTCACCGCAGAGGAGCGGGTCGCCTTCATCGAGGCCGAGACTGCGGAACTCGGGAATGTGCAGGTAAAAGCCTTTGATACGCTGCTCGTCGCTTTTGCTCGGGAGAACGGGGCCCACACGATCGTGAAGGGGCTCCGCGCGATCTCGGACTTCGAGTACGAGTTCGAGATGAATCAGCTCAACCGCAAGATGGCTCCCGACATCGAGAGCATGTATCTCATGTCAGCCCCCGAATTCAGCTTTCTATCCTCGAGCGGCGTAAAGGAGCTGGCCATGTTCGGCGGCGACCTCAACGGCCTCGTACCCGACGCAGTGGCTGGGCGCTTGCAGGAAGCGCTGCAGCGTTGAAGAACTTGAACGGAGACGTGATGTCGACGAAGATCATCAAGACGCGAGGCGGGACGCCTTGCGGAGGTAATTGCAAATGGATGTCCTAGTCCTCATTGACAAGCTCGACGACACGGTGCACAACGCCAAGCCCGTGCCCCTCACCGATCAGGTGCGCGTCGACAAGGAGGAGATCTACGACATCCTCGATCAGATGCGGGCCACGATCCCCGAGGAGATCAAGCAGGCCCGCTGGATCGTGAAGGAGCGCCAGGAGATGCTCGCTGAGGCAAAGCGCGAGTCCGAGCGCATCGTGAAGGAAGCTCGTGACGAGCAGACCCGCCTGATCTCAGACGAGGAGGTCGTGAAGCAGGCCGAGCGCCAGTCCGACGAGATCGTGGAGGACGCCCGCGCTCGCGAGCGCGAGATCCGCCTGGGCGCCGAGGACTACGCCGACGACATTCTCAACACCCTCGAGATCAACCTCGAGAAGTTCACCGCGGCCGTGCAGCGCGGGCGCGACCGGCTGCAGGGTCGCGAAGAAGCCGAAGTCGGCTGAGCGCCGAGGCGCTCAGAGCGCCTGCCGGAAGGTCACCGCAGATGTCAAACGGACCGCAACGGACGGCGCCTCCCTGTGTTCTCGCATGAGTAGTGGCGACTCAGGCCGGCTCACCGGAGAATCACGACCAAGAAGAACGCGTGCGCGCATCACTCATCCGGGTCGCCCTCGTGACAGTGCGACGTATCGAAAACACGTTCGCAAGTTCAGCATCGAGCGTCCCGACGCGCAACCCCGAACTGCTCGGCGGTCGCGGCTAACCTCGAACGTGGTGGCGCAGCAGGCTGACAGCTTCGACCTCGGCTCGTTGCGGCTCTCCTCCGGTGAGGCCGCTTGTGCTCAACTGGCCGTGTCGGTCGATCCTCTGGAGTTCGGCTCGCAGACCTACGAGGTCGAGGACGGCGCGGTGGACGTGCGGCTCGACGTTTCGCGCACCACGGGGCAGGGAAACGCCATGCGCCTGCGCTATGACGCTCGCCTCCACGGACCCTGCATGCGCTGCCTGGAAGACGCCGGCGCCGCGACGCGCATCGACGCCCGGGAGGTCGACCAGCCCGGCGCGGGTGACGAGGATCTCAGCTCGCCCTACCTCGAAGAGCAGGCGCTTGACGTTCGCGCCTGGGTGCGCGACGCCCTGGTGCTCGCCCTGCCCACCCAGATCGTCTGCGGCGAGGAGTGCCGCGGCCTGTGCGCGATCTGCGGGGTCAACCTCAACGCCGAGCCGGGCCACGAGCACGAGCCAGAGCCGGATCCACGCTGGGCGAAGCTGTCCGAGCTCAAGCTCGACTGACGGGGCCACTGCTAGCCTTCCCCGCCGCTATGGCCGTCCCCAAGCAACGCCAATCGCATTCGCGCACGAACAAGCGGCGCTCGCAGCACAAGATCTCCAAGCCGGCGATGTCGGTATGCCCTCGCTGCGGCGCTCCGCGCATCCCGCACCGCGTGTGCGGTGACTGCGGCACCTACGCCGGCCGTGAGATCGTCGTAGCGAAGCCCGACACCGACGACGAGTAGCCCGGGCCGGCCGTGATCGCGGTCGATTGCAACGGAGCGGACGGCGGTCCGGCGGTGGTGGCCGAGGGTGCGCGCAGGTCCGGGGAACAGGTGCTGCTGTTCGGACCGGCCGCCGAGCTCACCGGTCACGAGCACGTGGTCGATGCCCCGGTTCGCATTTCGGGGGACGAGGAGCCGGTGCGCGGCGTGCGCTCGAAGCCCGAGGCCTCGATCGTGCAGGCCGCCAAGGCCGTGGCCGAGGGCAGGGCCGACGCGCTGGTGTCCGCCGGCTCCACCGGCCCGACCCTGGCGGCGGCCACGCTCTCCGTGAAACGCCTGCGCGGCGTGCACCGCCCCGCGCTGGCCGCCGTGCTCCCGGTGCCGGCCGGCCCCGTGGTGCTACTCGACGTGGGGGCCAACGCCGAGGTGCGCACCGAGCATCTCGTGCAGTTCGCCTACATGGGGGCGGCATTCGTGGAGGCGGTCACCGGGGACGTGCGCCCGTCGGTGGGCTTGCTCTCCGTTGGGGAGGAATCCGGCAAGGGCACCCCCGAGGTGATCGCCGCCCACGAGCGGCTGAAGGCCGGGCAGCTGAACTTCGTGGGCAACGTCGAGGGGTTCGACGTCCCGTCCGCGCGGGTCCGCGTGGTGGTCACCGACGGCTTTACCGGCAACGTGGCTCTGAAGGTGATGGAGGGCACCTCCAAGGTCGTGGGAGCGGGCATCCGCGAGGCCATCCGCTCGGGTCCCGTGTCCACGGCCGGAGGCCTGCTCATCCGCCGTTCCGTCGAGCGCTTCCGCGCAGAGCTCGACCCCGAGAAAGTCGGAGGGGCGATCCTGCTCGGACTGCGCAAGCCGGTGGTGGTGGCACACGGCAGCTTCGGGCCCGAGGGGATAGCCGGCGCGGTGCGCCTGGCCCGCCGTGCGGTGGACGAGAGGATGGTCGAGCGCGCCGCCGACTCCCTGCGCAGTGCCGGGGTCTTGCGGTCCGCGTCCGCTGGTAGCTTCGCCTCCCAATGACCCGCGACGAAGTGCTGGGGCGGATCCGCGAGCACCTGGCAACCGAGCTGGAGGTGGATCCGGCGGCGATAACCGAGGGCACGCGCTTCCGGGAGGACCTGGAGGCGGATTCCCTCGACCTCGTGGAGCTCACTGTGGAGCTCGAGGACGCCTACGGCATCCGCATACCCGATGAGGAAGCCGCCAAGGTCCTCACCGTGGGCCAAGCCGCCGACTTCGTGGCGACCCATGTCGAAGAATGAGAACCTCGTTCGGTGCTCCCCCGATGACTCGGTCCGGTGCTCGCCCGATCACCGATCGGGCTCCGCTCCTCCCGGATCGGGCTGCGCGCCTCTCGCTACGAATGACGGTGCTGAGGGGCTTCGCGACCTCCTCGGCGAGCTGCCCGAGGAGCTGGCCCGCCAGGTATTCACCCACGCGTCCTGGGCCGAGCACCGCGCAGAGTCCTACGAGCGTCTGGCCTTTCTGGGAGACGTGGTCTTGAGCCTCGCCGTCTCCACCCATCTGTTTCCGCGCTTCGAGAGCTACGGCGCCGGCCGCCTCACAAAGGTGCGCGCCCAGGCCGTGAGCGGGGCGTCGTGCGCCCAGGTGGCCCTTGCCCTCGGCGTGCCGGAACGCCTCGAAGCCGCCGCGCCCGACGGCACGGGGCGCAGCCGTGCGGTGCTCACCGACAGCGAGCGCGTGCTGGCGTCGGTGTGCGAGGCGGTGATCGGCGCCGCGTACCTTGCCTTCGGGATCGAGCGGGTGGCGCCGGCCGTGGTAGCCGCCTTCGACGAGGCGATCGAGGAGTCACTCGACAACCCGCTCGATCACAAGTCGCTGCTGCAGGAGCGCCTTGCCCGCCGGGCGGAGGTCGTGACCTACCGGATCGACTCCGAGGAGGGCCCGCCACACGACCGCAGGTTTGTCGCCGCGGCCGAGGTGGGAGATCGCGAGATCGGCCGGGGCGCCGGCAAGACCAAGAAGGCGGCCGAGCAGGCGGCCGCCGAGCAAGCTCTCGAGGGGCTCGGCTAGATGCACCTGCGCTCGATCTCGATGAAGGGGTTCAAGTCCTTCCCCGGGCGCACCAAGCTCGAGTTCTCCCCGGGCGTGGCCGTGGTGGTCGGTCCCAACGGGTCGGGCAAGTCCAACATCACCGACGCCGTGCTGTGGGCCCTGGGCGAGCAGTCGCCGCTGGCCGTGCGCGGCCAGACCATGAAGGACGTGATCTTCGCGGGCGGGCACGGCGTGAAGGGCTCGAGTGCTGCCGAGGTCGAGGTGGTGATCGACAACTCCGACGGCCGGGTGGACTCGGACTTCTCGGAGATCTCGATCCATCGGCGCCTCGACAACACGGGAGAGGGCGAGTACCGCCTCAACGGAGCGCGCTGCCGGCTCGCGGACGTCGTCGAGGTGCTCTCGGACACCGGGTTGGGCAAGGAGATGCACTCCGTGGTGTCCCAGGGGCGGGTGGAGTCGATCGTGCTCTCGCGCCCGCGTGAACGGCGCCTGCTGATCGAGGAGGCCGCGGGGCTCGGCAAGCACCGCAAGCGCCGCCGCAGCGCTCAGCTCAAGCTCGAGCGCACCCAGGACAACCTCTCGCGCGCGCTCGACGTGGAGCGCGAAGCGCGCTCGCGGCTGCGGCCGCTCAAGCGTCAGGCCGAGGCCGCACAGCTGCACGAGCGCCTCCAGCGCCAGAGCGACGAGGCGCGGTACGAGTTGGCCCGCGAGACGGCGCGCGCCGCGCGCGCGTTGCTCACCGCCGCCGAGTCGGGCGCCACCGCCGCCCGGTCTGAGAGGGCCGAAGCAGAGCGCCTTCTGACAGCGGTGGCGCGGCGCCGCGAGGCTGCCGAGGAGGCCTTCGCGGCCCTCTCCCGCGAGCGCGAGGAGCTGTCCGGGCGCTTGTACGCCGCGCGCTCGGCCGCGGAGCGGATCGGGCTGCGCCTCGAGCGAGCCAACGACCAGGCCCGGGCCGCCCAGGAAGGGGCACGGCGCCGGGGAGCTCAGCTCGAGATCCTTCGGCGTGAGATCGCAGAGAGTGGCGATCCCACCGAGGGGCTGGACGAACGGATCGCCGGACTGGAGGCCGAGTTGGCCGCCCTCGACGGCGCCCGCGACGAGCGCTTGCGTGAGTCGCTCGCTGCGCTCGAGCGCGAACGTGACGAGGCCTCGGAGCGCCGGGTCGAGCTCGAGCGCGCCGCCGAGGGTCTGCGAGCACGCCTCGGGGAGGCCGAGCAGGCAGCCGAGGGCGCCCGCCAAGCGCGCCGCGAGGCCGAGGGGCATGCGGAGGCGGCTCGGTCTGCCAGCGCGTCCGCCGGCGCCGAGCTCGCTTCGGTGAACCAGTATCTGCGCACGGCGAGCACCACGGGGTCAGGGAGCGCGACCGGCCTTTCGGAGAGCCTGCACGTCGAGCCTGGCTACGAAGCCGCGCTGGCCTCGGTGCTCGGTCCGCGGCTGGCGGCCGGGGTGGTGGGGAGCGTCTCCGAGGGGGAAGGGCTACTCGACGCTGCGGGCGACGAGGGCGGCTCCGTGCTCGTCGCGGGTGATGGCACTCTTGGCGCCGAGCCCGGGGCCGGCGCCCCACCCTGCCCCGGGGCGAGCGTTCTGCTCGACCACGTGACCGGCCACGGTCCGGCCGGCCACCTGGCCCGCCGGCTCCTGGCCGGGGTCTGGGTTGTCCCGGCGCTGTCGGCACTCCCGGACAGGTTCGACGGCGTCGCCGTCACGCGTGCGGGTCGCGTGTGGTCGGCCCGCGCCCGAGAGCTGCGCCATCCGGCGACGGGAGGCCCCGAGCGCCTGCTCGAGCAGCGAAACCGGCGCGCCGAGCTGGTGGCGGCATCCGCGGAGGCGGTGCGGGCCGAGGCGCGAGCCCGCGAGGCGCTCGGCGGGGCTGCCAACGCGGTGGCAGCGGCTGACGCCGGGCGTGAGGAGGCCGAGGTAGCGCTGCGGCGCGCCGTACGCGAAGTTCAGGAAGCCACCGAGGGCGTGAACCGGGCCGAATGGCTCATGCAGCGCCGCCGGGATTCCCCCGACGAGGGACCCGACGCCGTGCGCCGTGCCGAGCTGAGCGCGGAGGTGCGCAGCGAGCGAAGGATGGCCGAGGGCGCGCGGCGCGAGAACGACGCGCGCGAGCAGGGGGTGACCGGACTCGCGGCCCGCATCGCGCGCGATCAAACGCTGGCTGGGTGGGCGTCACGGGCCGGCGAGGCCCTCACCGCCGCGGCCGAAGCCGTGGGCCTTTCGGCGTCCGGCCTTGACTCGCAACGCGCGGCGGGAGCCGAGGCCGGGGAGGACACGGCCCGTGCGCTGCGGTCATGTGCGCACGAGGAGGCCGAGATTCAGACCCGCCTGCGGGCCGCGGGAGAGCGCGTGACCCAGAGCGAGGTCGGGGCTCAGCAGGCCCGCGACGCGGCGGGCGATGCGGAGGGCTCGCTCGGCGAGGTGGCGTCCCGGCTTGGCCTCCCGCCGGAGCCGGCCCCCGAGGAGATGGCCGAAGACCGCCGCGAGGAGCTCTCCGGCCGCGTCGAGCGCCTCGCGCGCCGACGCGAGCAACTTGGGCCCGTGAACCCGCTCGCGGCAGCCGAGTACGACGAGGCCGTGGCCTACGTGGAAGAGCTCGAGACCCAGCGCACCGATCTCGAGGGGGCGCTGAACGAGCTCGAGGGGCTCATCTCGGAGACCGACCGGCGCATCCGCGAGAGCTTCGAGGAGACCTTTGAGGCGGCGGCCAAGAACTTCGAGGAGGTGGCGGCCCATCTCTTCCCGGGAGGTCGCGGACGGCTGCGGCTCGTGCGCCCCGAGCAGACGCCGCGCCCCGTACTGGGCGGCGGCGCGCCCGAGCCGGAGGCGGACGCCGAGGCCACAGAGGAACCCGAGCAGATCGAGCAGCGCTCCACGGAAGAGCCCGGCGTCGAGGTCGAGGTCACTCCGGCCGGCAAATCCACCAAACGCCTGTCGCTCCTCTCGGGCGGCGAGAAGTCGCTCGTGGCGCTGGCCTTCATGTTCGCCGTCTTTCTCGCCCGCCCGTGCCCGTTCTACATCCTCGACGAGGTGGAGGCGGCGCTGGACGACCTCAACATCGACCGCTTCCTGGAGCTGGTGCGCCGCTACTCCGACCGCGCGCAGTTCATCGTCGTGACACACCAGAAGCGCACGATGGACGCTGCCGATTGCCTATACGGCGTGAGCATGGGCGGCGACGGGGTGTCCCGCGTGGTGTCGCGCAAGCTTGGAGGCAAGGCGTTCGAGCAGCTGTCGGTCGAGGAAGGGCTCGCCGAGCCGGAGAGCGCCGCCGGGGGATAGCCTCGTTCGGTGCTCGGCCGATCGGCGATCGGCCTGCGCGCCTCTCGCAGCTGAGTCACGTCTAACCTCTCGCGCCGATGGCGCGCGAGTGGAACGAGCTGTTCGTAACCGGGCGCGAGCTACCGGAGGACGCAGAAGCCGCGGCCGAGCCCAAGTCAGAGCGCCAGCCGCGCTTCTTTCGCCGCCTGCGCGAGAACATGTCGAAGACGCGCGAGGCGCTCGGCGCAGAGATTCAGGCCACACTGTTTGAGAGCCTCGACGACGAGGCCTTCGAGCGCCTGGAGGAGGCGCTGATCTACGCGGACGTGGGGGCTCCCACCACGGCGGCGATCGTCGAGCGCCTGGAGAACGAGGCGGGTTCGGGAGACCTGGAGACCGGGGAGGACCTCACCCGCAGGCTGCGCGAGCTGCTGGCCGAGACCGCCAAGTCCGACGACGACACCATCGATCTCACCGCCGCGCCCGCCGTGATTCTTGTGGTCGGAGTGAACGGCACGGGCAAGACCACCACGATCGGCAAGATCGCCTGGCACCTGCAGCGAGAGCTCGGGCTGTCCGTGCTCCTCGGGGCGGGGGACACCTTCCGCGCGGCCGCCGGCGAGCAGCTCGAAGTCTGGGCCGAACGGGCCGGTTGCGAGATCGTGCGCGGCGCCGAGGGCTCAGATCCCGCCGCCGTGATCTTCGACGCCGTCGAGGCCGGCGTGGCCCGCGGGGTGGACGTGATCGTGTGCGACACCGCGGGGCGCCTTCACACCCAGCAGCACCTGATGGAAGAGCTGGCCAAGGTGCGCCGGGTGATCGCCCGCAAGATCCCCGACGCCCCGCACGAGACCCTGCTCACCATCGACTCCACCACGGGGCAGAACGGCCTGCGCCAGGCCATGCTCTTCCGTGAGGTCACCGACGTGACTGGCATCGTTCTCACCAAGCTCGACGGCACGGCCAAGGGCGGCATCGCGCTGGCCATCGCGCAGGAGCTTGGCTTGCCCGTGAAGCTCATCGGGATCGGAGAGGGGATCGAGGACCTGCGCCCCTTCGACGCGGACGATTTCGCCCGAGCGATCCTCGAGTAGCGAACGGTGCGGTGCTCGCCCGATCGACGGTCGGCCTGCGCTCCTCCCGGTCGGCCTGCGCTCCTCCCCGCGGAAGAGCGCCATTAGAATGGCGTCATGCCGG
Organism: Thermoleophilaceae bacterium; assembly: GCA_037721005.1. GTDB lineage: Bacteria > Actinomycetota > Thermoleophilia > Solirubrobacterales > Thermoleophilaceae > JAAYBF01. The sequence continues at coordinate 32,610 of JBBJNU010000003.1, forward strand.
AATGGGT
>JBBJNU010000244.1:0-2512 GCA_037721005.1 Thermoleophilaceae bacterium
TCTCACGGGCGATGAGCTTGTAGCGCCCGGCCTCTCCGTTCTGTTTGTGGAAGGTACGACAGAGCTTGAGCGCGGACTCCACGGCCTCCCCGCCACCCGACGTGAAGAACACGCGGTTGAGGTCGCCGGGCGCCAGGCTCGCAACCCGCGCCGCCAGCTCGATCGCGCGCGGGTGGGCGTAGCTCCAGTTGGTGAAGAAGGCGAGCTCCTTGGCCTGCTCGGCCATGGCGTCGGCGATCTCGGCCCGGCCGTGGCCCACGTTCACGCAGAACAGCGCCGACAGGCCGTCGAGGTAGCGCTTGCCGTGCTCGTCGTACACGTAGCACCCCTCGCCCTTCACCAGGATCGGCACCTCGGCGTCCTCGTAGGCGCTCATGCGGGTGAAGTGCATCCACAGGTGGCGCTTAGCCTGCTCTTGGAGCGAGCTCTGTTCGCCCTCCGCGGGCTGCTGGACGTACTGCGGGGTGGTGGCAGCCATGCATCTCCTCCGAGTGGACGCTCCGGACAACCGTAACGGCGCCCAGGCCAACCCTCAACCCGCCGGACGGCAAATGCAGGGCCCGGTGCGTTGTACAAATCGTACAACCGGTGGTCTCAGGTTTTGGGCATCCGACGCTTGCGGCGGGGCCGGCAAGGGCATTACCGTCGGCAACGAGGTACGCCACCGAGGAGGGAGCTGTACATGGAGGGTGGAGCAGTCGCGGCGGGCGCCGCACCCGAGCACCGAAGCGGCGAGCAGGGCACCAAGGGGCTCAAGGAGAACGCGATCGGCTTCGTCGACGCGCTGATCATCGGGATCGCCTCCACCGCGCCCGCCTATTCGCTGGCGGCCGTGCATCGTCGATCCCGAGGTGGCGGCGGGCCGAAAGCCCGGAATAGCCGCCGTGCCGCAGAAGGCGGTCTGATGGCCTCGGTGGTGCTCGGCTACGACGATTCGCCCGGCTCGAAGGCCGCGCTCACCAAGGCGATCGATCTGGCCAAGACCTACGGGCTCCGCCAGGTGCAGCAGCTTGTGCGCGTCCACTATCTCGTCGTTAATCGCCACTCGACGCGATGGCGCCGGGGGCCCTGAGCCTGCCTCCCGGCTACGGGCATACACTCAAGCGCCGTGGGCACCTGGGACCTCCTGCGCGACCTGCCGATCGAGATCGAGTCGCACGAGCTCGAGGGGCACGAGCTCGAGTTCTCCCCGCAGTTCACGCGCCTCACCACCGTCATCCGCTTCACCGGCGGCGGCGAGGAGGGAACAGGGGAGGACGTGGTCTACGAGGGTCTCGATCACATCGCCTTCCGTGACGCGGGCCCGCAGCTCGACTTCGCCGGGTCCTACACGCTCGGCTCGTTCGCCGAGAAGCTCGACGGGCTCGACCTCTTCCCGGGCTCGCCACCCGCCCACGAGGTGTCGCGCAACTACCGCCGCTGGGGTGTCGAGTCCGCCGCTCTGGACCTTGCGCTGGCGCAGGCCGGCAAGTCGCTCGGCGAGGTGCTCGGCCGCACGCCGCAACCGCTCAACTACGTGGTCTCCATGCGGCTGGCTCCCCCCGGCCACGAGGGCCCCGAAACCGCCGAGCGCCTCAAGCGCCTCGTGCAGACCTACCCAAACACCCGGTTCAAGCTCGATCCGACCAACGCCTGGACCGACGAGCTGATCGCCGAGCTGGTGGCGACCGGGGCGGTTGACTCGGTCGACCTCAAGGGTCACTACAAGGGCACGCCGGTCGACGTGGACACCGACCCCGAGCTCTACCGCAAGGTGGCCGAGGGCTTCCCGGACGCATGGATCGAGGACCCCGACCTGTCCGATCCCGCCGCCGACGCGGTGCTCGAGCCTCACCGCGACCGCATCACCTGGGACGCCCCGATCCATTCGATCGCCGACATCGAGGCCCTTCCCTTCGCTCCCAAGATGGTGAACATCAAGCCTTCGCGCTTCGGCCCGTTGGAGGCCCTCGGAGCGGCGTATGACTATTGCGAGGAGCGCGGCATCGCGGCCTACGGCGGAGGCCAGACCGAGCTGTCGGTGGGCCGCGACCACATCCAGTACCTCGCAGCCCTCTTTCATCCCGACACTCCCAACGACACCGCGCCGAAGGAGTTCAACCTGCCAAAGACACCGGAGGGGCTGCCCGAAAGCCCGCTCGACCTGCCGATCGCCCCGACCGGGTTTCGCTTCAGCGCTTGATCGAGCTCACCCCCCTCGACCCGGACGCCCAGACGCCGCTCGACGTGGCGCAAAGGGTGGCGAAGTTCCTGGTCGCTGCCGAGCAGACCCTCGAGCTCGCGCTTTATGACATCCGCCTCCCCGACCCCGCTGGCGCCGTGGTGCGCGAGGCCTTGGAGGGAGCGGCCGGGCGCGGCGTGCAGGTGCGCCTGGCCTACAACGACGAGCATGAGGCTGACGCACGGGTGCCGGTGCCTCCGCCGCCGGTCACGCAACCCGACCTGATCGAGTCCCTGCGCCTTCCCACGTGCGGCATCCCCGGCATACCGGACCTGATGCACCACAAGTACG
>JBBJNU010000058.1:0-9486 GCA_037721005.1 Thermoleophilaceae bacterium
GTCGTCGAAGGTCTCCTCCTCCCAGCGGTCGGCGTGGGGGGCAAGCTCCTTCTCCGCGAAGTTGCCGATCGATTCCCGCAGCGCGTCGTGCTCCTCGGTGAAGATGAAGTGCTTGCGGCTGGCGCCGAAGTTGGGCTTGAGCACCTTGTCGGAGGCGGCGACGTCTACGGCGGGGCTTACTCCACTGCTCACTGGTTCTCCTCTGGCTCGCGGGGGGAGGCCCTTATAGCAAAAGTAGGCAGTGGAGCTTCCTACTTCTTGCTGGGGATCAGCCGCGGGGCATCATCACCCGCGAGAAGCCGTTCTGTCACCCCCTGGACGGTGCGCTCTCCGTAGACCATGTCCGGATTGGCCCTCGTGAGCACGGCGATGGCCACCCGCCTCGATCCACGCTCGAGCAGAGCGGCCTGGTTCACCAGCTCGCCGTCGGTCTCGGGCCGCCAGCCGCCCTTGAAGAACACCCTCCAGCGCGGGCGCGCACCCGCGGGGATACCCCATGACTGGAGGCCGGTCACGGTCTCGAGCAGACCGCGGGCTTCGTCGCGGAAGCGCTTGGGCGCGAGGCGGTCGAGCGCCAGGAAGAAGCGGGCCTGGTCGGCCGCGGTGAGGGTGGCGTTGGCCCAGTCGCCGGAGATCTCGAAGCCACGCATGCCGGCGCGCCTGGCGAGATCGCGCAGGCGCTCGTCGCCCACCTCGGCGTAGATCGAGTCGGCCGAGTCGTTGTCCGAGAGGCGAATCATGTAACCGAGGCTCGCGCGTTCCGCATCCGTGGGCTTCGCCCCGGCGGCCTCGAGTTGGCGGAGGAAGGCCACGAGGAGCATCGCCTTGGTGAGACTCGCCGACAGGAATTTCCGCGAGGCGTTGCGCCCAGCGAGCACCCCGCGGTCGCTCACCACCGCGAATGCGGCTTCTCCCCTACGAGAAGCCAGCCAGCGGTTCGCCCTGGCGACCGCCCGGCGAGTCGGGAAGCGCAGGTCGCCGGGTCGAACCAGGGCCGGGTACAACCCGGCGCCGGTGTCGAGCTGGCTCTCGCCCGGGGTGGCCAGTGCGGACACGGAGCGCAGTGCCGGGCGCATGGGTGCGGCGCTGCGCGGCGGCGCCCCTGCCGACGCCTCGCCGTTCTCGCCCGACCCTCCAGCGCATCCGGCCAGACCCAACCCCAAGAGCCCAAGCGCCGCGAGGGTCGAAAGACGGGTCACCGACAGGAAAGCTACGTTAGCCCACGAGGCCGCGGGCCCGCAGCTCGGCCACGGCGGCGTCGCCGCGTTCGGTCACGGTCTGGCCGGCTACCCACTCGGCCAGCTCGGGAAGGCCTTCGCCGAGGGTCTTCTTTGCTTCGAAGCCCAGCAGCTCCCGCGCCCGATCAACCGAAGCGAAGCAGTGTCGGATATCTCCCGCACGGAACTCGCCCGTGACCTCGGGCTCGGTCTCGGCGCCCATGGCCGTGGCCAGTTGCCGTGCCAGCTCGGCCACGCGCACCCGCCGGCCCGTGGCCACGTTGATGGCGTGACCGGGCGCCCCGGGCGCGTCCATCGCCGCTCGAGTGGCCCCAACAACGTCGGACACGTGCACCAGGTCGCGCACCTGCCCGCCGTCCTCGAACACCCGCGGTCGTTTGCCGGCCAGGAGGCGGGCGGCGAAGATGGCCGCCACGCCGGTGTACGGGTTGCCGAGCGCCTGGCGGGGCCCGTAGGTGTTCAGGTAGCGCAGGGCCACGGTCTCGAGCCCGTATGCGTGCCCGAGCACCAGCGCAAGCTCTTCCTGGTCGCGTTTGGTGATGCCGTACACGCTGGACGGGCGAAGGGGCGTGTGCTCGGTGGTGGGTTCGGGCGCGAGGTCGCGATGGCAGGCCGGACAGGCCGGTTCCCATTCGCGGCGCTTGAGTCGCGCGACCTCCCGCAACGCCGGGAACACCGGTCCGTGCTCGGCGCAGGAGTAGGCGCCTTCGCCGTAAACGACCATGGAGGAGGCCACCACGAGCCTGCGCACGTTGTCGCGTCGCTCGATCAGCGCCTCGAGCAGCGCGGCGGTGCCCCCCGAGTTCACCTCGACCGCTTTGCTGATGTTCACCATCGACTCGCCGTTGCCCACCACTCCGCCTAGGTGAAAGACGCGGTCCACCCCGTCGAGGGCGTGGTCGAGCGCCTCGCGGTCGCGCAGGTCGCCCCTCACCAGTTCGGCGTCGTCTGAAAGATGCCCCGGGCGCTCGCCGGTGGCGTGGGCGAGCGGATCGAGGTTGTCGAACACCCGCACGCGCTCGCCGTCCGCCACGAGGGAATCGACCAGGTGCGAGCCGATGAAGCCGGCGCCGCCGGTTACGAGGATCACGCTCACCAGACCGTGAAGAACAGCAGTTGCACGAGGAGTGCCTGCGCGGCGAGGGCGCCGAGGACCAGTCGGAGTCGCGCAGGTGACCACCGGGTCGTGCCCGCAGCCGCCCCCGCCGCCAGGCAGAGCAGGGGCACGAGGAACTGGTAGATGCGCTCGGTCTCGGCCTTTGAGAAGCCGAGCACCGCGGCGATCCCCACCACACCGAACAGCGCCACCGCCACCAGCGCGCCCTCGCCCAGGGAGCGCAGGGCCAGCCAGGCGATCGGCAACCCGGCGGCAACGAGGAAGGCGACCGGGGAGCCGAATACCCAGAAGGCATAGGGCCGCTGCGCGGCTACTCCCTCGCGGTACACGCTCTCCGCGGAGCGCACGGCGCCGATCGGGTCGTAGCCGGTGAGCACGTGCAGCAGCCCATACATGGCCGCGAGCGCCACGGCGCAGGCGAGCGACAGGGCCGCTGCGCTTCGCAAGCCATCGCGCCGCAGGGTCACGATCGCGGCGAACGCACCGATGGCGAGGTTGGCGTAGGAGAAGAACGAGGCGAGCGCGAGGGCGACGGGTCCAACCACGCGGGCGATCCGGCGCCGGGCCAGCAGGGAGGCGCCGGACGCCAGGGCGAGGGTGGCAAACAGAGCGTCGGCCGACGTGGCTCCGTACAGGATGGCCGAGGGCGCAAACACGTAGAGCAGCGTGGCCACGCGGGCGCGCTCGTCCCCGAGCAGCTCTCGGCCGGCCAGGTAGGTGAGAGGTACGCACAGGGCCCCGGCGCCGATCGTGAGTGCCGCCATGCCCTCGGGAGAATCGATGCCGAGGGCGTTGAGCGAGAGCAGCAGGCCGGGGGGGTGCCCGACCGCGTGAACCGGGAGGGCGGTGCCTATCTCCGCGAACGTGTCCAGGAACCGCCGCGCCCCGAAGTCGAAGGCTCCCAGCACCGGCAGGTACTCATTGGCGGCGTTGTCCTCGAGCGCGACGTCGTAGACGGCGTGCAGGTCCTCGAGGCCTCCGCGCCCGATCGCGACCCCCACCCGCAGAGCCAAGCCGAGCCCCAGCCCGGCCAGCGCGAAGGCGGCCGGCGACACGGATCGCGCGAGCAACCTGGGGGCCGCGGCCAAGCCGGCCGCCACGACCACCGCGGTCACGAGCACCAGGGGGGAGACCTCGGGCTCCCATCCGAGTACGAAGGGCGCCGCGTCAGGTCCGAGCTCGAGACCCGTGGCCGCCGCGATCCTTCCGAACACCACGACGGCCAGCACGAGCAGCGATCCGAGCACGGGCACCCGAAGCGAGCGGGTGCGCTTCGCAGGCGGCGCGCCGAGGTCGGCTTCCATGCCGGGAGACTACGAGCGCCCGGGTCAGAGAAGGGACCGCCGGTGAGGGTGTTCGCCTTCCGTAAGGCAACGGGCATAGGCTCCGGGCCGATGCCGGCGGTGGACGTGATCCTGCCCGTGCTGGACGAGGCGCAAGCGCTGCCGTGGGTGCTCGAGCGCATGCCTGCGGGATACGCGCCGATCGTGGCGGACAACGGCTCGTCCGACGGGTCGGCCGAGCTGGCGGAGAGCCTGGGCGCGAAGGTGGTCACCGAGCCGCGACGCGGCTTCGGCGCCGCGTGCTTCGCGGGCTTGCAGGTTGCCGAGGCCGACACGGTCTGCTTCATGGACTGCGACGCCTCGCTCGACCCGGGCGACCTCCCGCTCGTGGCCGGCCCCGTGCTGTCCGGAACTGCCGACCTCGTGCTCGGCGCTCGCCTTGCCGAGCAGGGTGCGTTTCCGGCGCATGCGCGTGTGGCCAACCGCGCCCTGACCCTCGAGCTGCGCCGTCGCAGTGGCCTGCGGCTCGCCGACCTCGGGCCGATGCGCGCGGCGCGCCGCGAAGCTCTGCTTGGGCTCGCCATTCGCGACCGGCGCTTCGGGTGGCCGCTCGAGATGGTGCTCCTCGCGGCGGCCGCGGGCTGGCGGATAGAGGAGATGCCCGTCGGCTACCGGGCGCGAGCCGGGCGCTCGAAGGTGACCGGCACGGTGCGCGGCACCGCTCGCACGGTGCGCGACATGGCGGCGGCGCTGCGCGCGGGAGGGATCTCGTGACGGCGAGCCTCATCGTGATCGCCAAGGAGCCCCAGCCGGGATTGTCGAAGACCCGTCTCACGCCGCCGCTCACCCCCGAGCAGGCGGCCTGCGTGGCCGAAGCCTCCCTCCTCGACACGCTCCAGGCCGTGGCCGCCACTGCGGCCCGGCGCAGGATCCTCGCGCTCGAGGGTCGGCCGGGGAGCTGGCTGCCCGAGGGTTTCGAGGTGGTGAGGCAGCGGGGGGGAGGGCTGGCGGAGCGCCTGGCCGGCGCCTTCGCTGACGCCGCAGGGCCCGCCTTCCTCCTAGCCATGGACACGCCGCAGGTCACACCCGACCTGCTCGCGCACGCCCTGGGCCTACTCGACGACGCCCAGGGCCCGGGGGCGGTGCTCGGTCGTTGCCCCGACGGCGGCTACTGGGGGATCGGCCTGCGGCGGCCCGACCCGGCGGTGTTCGCGGGCGTGCCCATGTCTAGCGAGGCCACGGGGTCCGTGCAGCGCGACCGGCTGGATGCCCTCGGTCTCGAGACAGAGATGCTGTGCGAACTGGAGGACGTGGACACGCTGTCATCGGCGCGGGCGGTGGCCTTGGCCGCGCCCGGCACGCACTTCGCGGCCGCCCTGAAGGCTTCAGGACACGCGTCCGACCACGGTGAGTCCGTGGCCGAAGCCGCCGCCTGACCGCGGTTCCAGCGCCCAGATGGCGTGCGCGAGGTCCACACCGTCCATCGTCTCGTGATCGGGGTGCTCCAGGAGGTCCCGGCGCCGGAGCGCCAGCGAATGGTGTACAGCCGCCGCGGCTCCGGCCGGCAGCGGGGGAAGGGGCTGGGCCAGGGTGGCCCGAGCCTGACCGGGAGGCGCGCCCGCGTCCTCTAGCAGCGCGTTCATCGCCGTGCGCAGCGCGGGGACACCGGGCCAGAGTCCCGCGTCGCCGGTCTTCGGCCCCGTCTGAGCGCTGCGGTCGAGCGCGAAGAGCGGCTGGATGCCCGCCGCCTCATGCAGTCCGGACAGCTCGCGCGCCGACCAGGGATGCACCTCCACGTCGTGGCGCAGGCGGTAGTTCAGCGTGCGCGCGCAGCCGGGCGCCGTGTCCCACAGGCCCGGCCACTCCAGAGAGTGCAGCCCGAGGGCCTCGAGCGCCACGAGCGATCCCGGGCGCGCGTGATCGGCGATGTCGTAAAGGAGCGAGCGCAGCTCGGCCGGACCCAGGTGCGAGGCTACCCCGAAGGTGCCCAGATACAGATCGAAGGGCTCGCGCCCGACCGGTCCTAGCCCCTCGGCCAAGTCGTGGTGCACGAGGTTGCCGGGAACGGGGTCCTCGAGGGCGCGGTGGTCCACACCCGTGTAGCCGGTCAAGGCCGGACCCGCGAGGCGGGCGGCCAGGCAGTCGCCGCAGCCGAGGTCGAGTATTCGTCCTCCGCCGGCCCTCGCGAGCAGTCGTGGCAGGAGGCGCGCAAAGAAGGCGGGTTCGAGCGCGCGCCGGACCGCATCGTGCTCAGGGGCCGCGTAGGCGGCAGCGTTCTGTGCTGACATGGAGACTCAACCTACGGCGGCGAAGCGCCCGCAGTCCACCCCCTGGTGGTCCACCGTAATGAAGCCGAAAGCTGCCTCATGTCGAATACGGGTGTGTCGCGCTCGATCCCCATCTGCTCGATCGCGTCGCTGGCGATTGCCTTCGCAGCCGGATGCGGAGGGTCGGGGACGGGCCTCACACCCGCCGCCGAGCCGGCCACGTCTCCGCCGCTCGAGCGCCGACCCGCCGGGAGGACACAAGCGGTGGGCAACAAGCCCGAGGGTCTGGTGGCCGATGGCCGCACCCGCGTGCTTGCCGTTGGGCTCACCAACCCCGACCTACTCACCCTGATCGACATGGACAGTGGAGAGGTGCTGCGGCGCATACCCATGCCCGAGTCTCCACGCCATCTGCGTCTCGCCAAGCCCGGAGGCCCCGTGCTCGTGCCCTCCGAACGCTCGGACGAGCTGATCGAGGTGTTCCTGCCGAGCGGGCGCACCAGGGTCACGAAGGTAGGGCGCTTTCCCCACGACGCCGCCTCTGACGGCAAAGGTCGCATCTTCGTAGGCGACGAGCTGGGCGACACGATGTCCGTGCTCGAACGTGGCAAGGTGGTCGAGCGCCTCCACGCCCCCGTGCAGCCCGGCGGCGTCGTGACCAGCACGTTCGGAGACCTCGTGGCGGTCGTGGGAGTGCGCGAGCGCGCTCTCGAGCTCTTCGACACACAGACGCTGAAGCGGCTGGGCAAGATCGCCGTGGGGGTGGGCCCCACGCACGTGGTGGCCCGCGGACGGCGCTTCTTCGTGGTCGACACTCGAGGCGAGGGCCTGCTCGAGGTGCTCACCGATCCGGACCTGAAGATTCACCGCCGCACGGCACTGCCCGGCGTTCCCTACGGCATCACCTTTGACGAGCGCCGCAAGAGCTTCTGGGTCACGCTCACCGAGACGAACGAGGTGCTCGAGCTCACCGACCGGCGGATCCTGAAGCGCTACCCCGCGGTACGCCAGCCGAACACGGTGGCCGTGGATCCGGTAAGCGGACGTGTATACGTGGCGAGCCGCAAAGACGGCACGCTGCAGATCATCGACCCCCGTAGAGATCCGGGCCAGGAGGTACCGAAATGAGTGAGCGCACTTTCGACGTGATCGTGATCGGGGCGGGACCGGCCGGCGAGGTGGCCGCCGGGCGGCTGGCCGAGGCGGGGGAAACGGTGGTGATCGTGGAACCCGAGCTGGTGGGAGGCGAGTGCGCCTACTGGGCGTGCATGCCCTCGAAGGCGCTGCTCAGGCCCGCGGAGGCGCTGGCCGAGCTCAAACGGGTGCCCGGAGCCGCGGGGGCCGCGACCGGCGAGCTGGACGTAGAGGCGGTGCTCGCCCGCCGCGACGAGGTGATCCACGACCTCGACGACTCGAGCCAGCTCCCCTTCCTCGAGGACGCCGGCATCGAGCTGGTGCGAGAGCACGGCAAGCTTGACGGAGAGAAGCGCGTGCGGGCGGGCGACGACGTGCTGCTGGCCGAGAAGGCGGTGATCGTGGCCACCGGCAGCGGCGCCCTGATCCCGCCCATCGACGGTCTCGACGAGGCAGAGCCGTGGACCAATCGCGAGATCACCACGACCAAGGAGGCGCCCGCGCGCCTGGCCGTGCTCGGAGGCGGCGTGGTCGGTGTCGAGATGGCCCAGGCCTGGCGCACGCTGGGCTCGGAGGTCACGGTGATCGAAGCCGCCGACTCCCTCATCGCCCGGGAGGAGCCCTTCGCCGGCGAACAGGTGGCCGAGTCGCTGCGCGAGCGCGGGGTGGACGTTCGCCTCGGCGCAAAGGCCACGAAGGTGGCGCGCAACGGCGAGGTCACCATCGAGCTCGAGGAAGGTCCGGCTGTGGTGGCGGACGAGCTGGTGGTGTGCATCGGTCGCCGCCCGCACACCGACAAGCTCGGGGTTGAGACCGTGGGTCTCGAGCCGGGCGAGTCGATCGAGGTGGACGACAGGATGCGCGCCACCGGGGTCGACGGCGACTGGCTCTACGCGGTCGGCGACGTGAACGGGCGCTCGCTGCTCACGCACATGGGCAAGTACCAGGCTCGCGCGGTTGCCGACCTCATCGTGGGCAAGGAGGCGATCGTGAGCGAGGACGGCCCGGTCTCTCCACGGGTGATCTTCACGGACCCCCAGGTCGCCGCGGTCGGGCACACGCTCGCAACGGCGAAGGAGGCCGGCCTGAACGTGCGCGCCGTGGACAAATCGACGTCGGGCAACGCGGGAGGCAGCTTCTACGGCCACGACGCGGTGGGCACCACGCGGCTCGTGATCGACGAGGACCGCAGGGTGGTGGTGGGCGCCACCTTCACCGGTTCGGACGTGGCCGACTTCCTGCACGCCGCCACCATTGCCGTCGTGGCCGAGGTGCCACTCGAGAAGCTCTGGCACTCGATCCCCTCGTTTCCCACCCGCAGTGAGGTCTGGCTGAAGCTGCTTGAGGAGTACGGCCTCTGATCGGTCGCCAGCCGCAGGAGATCTGGCAGGACAGCCTCGAGGACGGACAGCGACGTTTGAACAAGCCTCTGCCGGTGCTGGCCGCCACGGGCCTGCTCGGTGGATTCCACGTGACCGTGGGGCTCTTGACGCTCGTGGTCACCACCGGCGCGCTGGCGGCAATCGTGCCGCCACTCACCGCGCACGTGCTCGCCTCGCTCACGTTCGGCGTGGGCTTCGTCCTGCTGACGGTCGGCCGGGCCGAGCTGTTCACCGAGAACTTCCTCATTCCGGTGGCGGCCGCGGCGTTCGGGCACGCCACCAAGCGTGCCGTGCTGAGGCTGTGGGCGGTCACCCTTGCTGCCAATCTGGCGGGGATAGCGTTGTTCGTTGCCTTCGCGAGCGCGCCCGGCGTGTTCGAGCCGGAAACGCTCGACGCAGCGGGCGACCTGGCCGACACGCTCGCCGAGCGGGGTCTGCTTGCCGCCTTCGTGAGTGCGGTGATCGCGGGGTCGGTAATCACCACCTTCACCTGGCTGGCGGAGGCCGCCGAGAGCGACCTGACCCGGGTGGTGATCGCGTTGCTGATCGGCTTCGTGCTCCTCGCCCCGAGCACGAACCACTCGGTGATCGGCTTCGGCGAGATTCTCTTCGGGGTCCTGGCCGGCACGTCTGACGCGGGCTTCGTCGACCTCGTACGAAACACCGCGGTGGCGATCGCCGGCAACGTGGCGGGCGGGGTGCTCTTGATCGCTTTCGTGCGCAGCGTGCAGGCCGAGGCCCGCGGGTCCTCCGGCTAGCCGGCCTCGTAGGCGGCCTAACGGGTCTCTTACAGCTCGGCGTCAGGCGTAGAACTCGTAGGGCCGGAGCGCCATGCTGAAGGTGGATGCAAGACGACGACCGCGCCCGACCGCTTCCCTCGCCGCCGTTGCCTGACGCAGGACCCTTTCGCAGCGGCTTCTGGAAGAGCCCGCTGCGGGGTCCGTGGCTCGCGTCGTTCCTCTCGTCGGCGCTCCTGCCGCTGATCGTCATCTGCGCGCTCACGGGTTTTCTCTCCCACGCGGCGTACGAGCCGGGGCTGGGTGACAACGCCCTGTTCGACGAGGG
>JBBJNU010000059.1:0-9287 GCA_037721005.1 Thermoleophilaceae bacterium
GCAGCACGTGTTGGAGCATGTGAGCCGAGAAGAGGTACTCCTCGCCGAGGCCGTCCAGGGGCGAGGCCACCGCCAGCAACAGGGCGATCGCACCGGCGACGAAGAAGCCTGCCTGCGAAACGCCGGCGCCGCGGCCGCCTTCCTCGCGCCTCGCACGGCGGAAGCGGCGCACGTAGATCACCACCAGCACCGCGATGGGGGCGAGCACGAGCGGATCGGGTAGCCAGTGGATCTGGGGGGCGGCCGCCAGCGTCACGGCTTCGTCACGCAGCACGTTCACGATTGTCGCAGCCGGGGCTCGTTCGTAACCCTGCGCGGTTCACCCTCGAGGTGTGTTCGCGTTACTGGCACGTGCGCTCTCGGCGATAGCGCCACCCGCTTGCTGGGAGTGTGGGGCCGGGGCGCGCCCGGGCGAGCCGCTGTGCGCGGAGTGCCGCCGCTCGCTGCGGCGGCTGGGGCCCGACCTGGTGACCCTGGCCGGCGTGCCGGTGTGGGCTCCGGTGTCCTACGAGGGGCCCGCCCAGGCGCTGGTGCGGGGCATGAAGTTCCGCGGCGCGGTGGCACTGGCGGACCCCATGGCCGCCCAGATGGTGGCCAACGCCCCGGCCGGTCTGCTCGAGGCGCCCACGGTGCTGGTGCCCGTGCCGCTGCATCCTTCGCGCCGGCGCCGACGCGGCTACAACCAGGCCGAGCGTCTGGCGGCGGCGCTCAGTGCTCGCAGCGGGCTGGAGCTGAGCGACTGCCTGCTCCGAGGTGGGCCGGCCACGCGGCAGGTGGGCCGCGGGCGCAACGAGCGTCTCGAAAGTCCGCCTGCTCACGTGACGGTTCGGCCGGGCGTCCTTGCTCCGGCGGACGCCCTCCTCGTGGACGACGTCGCCACCACCGGCGCCACCCTCGCGGCTTGCGCCCAGGTCCTCGACCGGGCCGGGGCGCGCTGGGTCATGGCGGTCACCTTCGCTCGTACACCAGGTCGATGAGCTCTCGACAAATGGTCACTTGTTAGGTGTCCTCGACCGGCGTAACATCCCGCACAAGCGACACACCACATATCCGGCATCAGCGGAGGAGATCGCATGCGCATCAGCGTGAAGGGCCGCAACGTCACGGTCGGCGACGAGCTCAAGGAGCGGGTGGACAAGAAGTTCGCCAAGATCGCCAATCAGGTGTCCGAGTTCGCCGAGCTGGAGGTGGAGCTCTGCGAGGAGCGAAACCCCTCGATCCGCCTCTCCCAGGTGGCCGAGGTCACCCTGCACCTCAAAGGCGTCACCCTGAGGGCCTGCGAGCGCTCCGAGGACATGGCGCACTCCGTGAACCTGGCCGCCGAGGACCTCGCGCGCCAGGTCAAGCGCCACCGCGACAAGCGCCGCAAACGCCGCGAGGCCCACCGGGCGTCGCCCCGCGTCGCAGGGCCCTAAAGCCCTTCGCGCGACCGGCCCGATAGGGGTCTTAATGACCCCGCCCCATTGCTAGGCTCGGAGGACCTATGGCCATCTTCGAGAAGGCCCTCCGCGCAGGCGAGGGCAAGAAGTTCAAGGCGTTCGAGAAGAACGTTTCGCGCATCAACGACTACGAGCCCGAGCTCGAGCTCGAGTCCGACGAGGAGTTGCGTTCGCGCTATGAGGCCCTGCGCGAACGCGCCGTGGGCGGCGAGCCGCTCGGTGATCTGCTCTTCGAGTCCTTTGCCTGCACCCGCGAGGCGGCCAAGCGCACGCTGGGCCAGCGTCATTTCGATGTGCAGCTCGTCGGCGGCATGGTTCTCCACGACGGTTCGATCGCCGAGATGAAGACGGGTGAGGGCAAGACCCTCACCTCCACGCTGCCCATCTGCCTGAACGCCCTCACTTCTCGCGACGCCGAGGGCAGGCCGGCAGCGGGCCGGGGCGTGCACCTCGTGACGGTCAACGACTACCTGGCTCGCCGTGACGCCCTGTGGATGAAGCCGATCTACGACCTCCTCGGGATCAGCATGGGCATCCTGCAGTCCGACGAGCGCGACTGGGACAACAAGAAGGCCGGCTACGAGGCCGACGTGACCTACGGCACCAACTCCGAGTTCGGCTTTGACTACCTGCGCGACAACCTCGCCACCGACAAGGAGGAGAAGTCCCAGCGCGGGCACGGCTACGCGATCGTGGACGAGGTGGACAACATCCTCATCGACGAGGCGCGCACCCCGCTGATCATCTCCGGCGCGCCCGAGCAGGCGGCAGACCTCTACTACCGCTTCGCGGCGCTCGCGCCCAAGATGGAGCCCGGCAAGAAGCCAGAGGGCATCGAGTCGAAGTCCAAGGACTGGATCGCGGACTTCGACTTCGAGCCCGACGAGAAGCACAAGACCGTGGCCGTCTCCGAGCAGGGCGTGGCGAAGGCCGAGAAGTTCCTCGGCATCGACAACATGTACAAGGCCGAGCACGGCAACCTCGTGAACCACCTCCAGCAGGCGCTGAAGGCCGAGTCGCTCTACAAGCGCGGCGTGGACTACGAGGTGATCGACGGCGAGGTGAAGATCATCGACGAGTTCACCGGGCGCATCCTCGAGGGCCGGCGCTGGTCGGAGGGTCTCCACCAAGCGGTGGAGGCCAAGGAGGACGTGGCGATCCAGGAGGAGAACCAGACCGTCGCCACCATCACCTACCAGAACTACTTCCGCCGCTACGACAAGCTTTCGGGCATGACCGGCACGGCCCTCACCGAGGCCACCGAGTTCATGAAGATCTACAAGCTCCAGGTCGTCGAGATCCCCACCAACCGCCCGATGCAGCGCGCGGACAACAACGACCAGATCTACAAGACCAAGGACGGCAAGTGGAACGCCGTCGCCGTGGAGATAGCCGCTCGCCACGAGACCGAGCAGCCTGTGCTGGTGGGCACGATCTCGGTGGAGGTCTCCGAGCTTTTGTCCGATCAGCTCAAGGCGAAGGGCATCAAGCATGCCGTGCTCAACGCCAAGCCCGAGTACGCCGAGATCGAGGGCGAGACCATCGCGGAGGCCGGGCGCCCCGGTGTGGTCACCATCGCCACCAACATGGCCGGCCGCGGCGTGGACATAAAGCTCGGCGGCAACCCCGAGCACCTCACCGAGGTCGCGCTGCGTGACTCCAAGCACGAGTCCGGCAGCCCCGAGTACGACAAGGCCTGGGACGAGCTGTTTCCCTCGATCGAGGCCCAGGTGGAGCGCGACCGCGAGAAGGTTATGGAGGCCGGCGGCCTCTACATCCTCGGCACCGAGCGCCATGAGTCGCGCCGGATCGACAACCAGCTCCGCGGGCGCTCCGGGCGCCAGGGCGACCCGGGCGAGTCGCGCTTCTACCTCTCCGCCGAAGACGACCTCGTGCGCCTCTTCGCGGGCGACCGGATCTACAAGATCCTCGATCGCCTCGGCCCGAAGGGCGAGGAGGGCGAGGAGGAGCCGATCGAGGCCAAGATGCTCTCCAAGCAGATCGAGGGCGCCCAGAAGAAGGTCGAGGAGCAGAACTTCCTCATCCGCAAGCGCGTGCTCGAGTACGACGACGTGATGAACCAGCAGCGAGAGATCATCTACGAGTACCGCGACCGGATTCTCGAGGGCGAGGACATGGGCCAGAGCGCCCGCGCCCAGCTCGCCGAGGTCGTGCAGCGCCTTTCCGACGAGTACATGCCCGGCGACTTCCCCGAGGAGTGGGACCTCTCTTCGCTCTACACCCAGCTCGAGCAGATGTACCCGGTGGGGATCGACTTGGAGAGCATGGACCTCGGCGAGCTCGACCGCGAGACCCTCCTGGCCGAGCTTCGCAAGGACATCGTGGACGCCTACGACGACCGCGAGGCAGAGCTCGGCGAGGAGCTCATGCGAGCTCTCGAGCGCTTCATGCTCCTGCAGATCATCGACGAGCGCTGGCGCGAGCACCTGCACGACATGGACTACCTGCGCGAGGGCATCCATCTCCGCGGCTTCGCGCAGATAGATCCGCTCGTGGCCTACAAGAACGAGGGCTTTGACATGTTCAGCGGCCTCATGAACTCCGTGTGGGAGGAGTTCGGGCGCTACGTGTTCGTGGTCGAGATCGAGGTGGAGGGCGAAAACGGGAATACCGCCGCCGCCCCCGGCCAGGCTTGGGCGTCCGGCGCCAACACCTCCTCCACCGGCGGTGGAGCCTCCTTCTCCTACGCGGGCGGCACGGCTGCCGAGCAGCCGAGTGCGCTGGCCGAGGCCCGCGCGGGCGGGGGCGGCGCAATGGCAACCGAGGGCGACTTCGAGTACGACGAGATGGAGGCCCCTGCTCAGGTCCAGACCCGCACGGTGGACCCAAAGGAGCAGATCGGCCGCAACGACCCGTGCTGGTGCGGGTCCGGCAAGAAGTACAAGAAGTGTCACGGCGCGTAGACGACGGTCATGGCGGATAACGCCACTGACCTCCGAGACCAGCTGAAGCTGCTCTCGGACTACCTTTGACCCAGCTTCACTGCAGGAGCGCGCGGGTGCGCTCGAGGAGGAGATGGGGGCGTCGGGCTTCTGGGATGACCAGGGCAGGGCGGCCAAGGTCTCGGCCGAGCACTCGCGGCTGGGCCGCCGGCTCGAGGAGTTCACCTCGCTCGAGTCCGATGTCGCGGACCTCGAAGAGCTGGAGACGATGGCCGAGGACGATGAGTCGATCCTTGCCGAGGTAGCCGAGCAGCGCGCCGCCATCGAGGCGCGGCTGGCCACCCTCGAGGAGGCCCGCCTGTTCGCAGGCGACTACGACGCAGGCGACGCCGTGGTCACCGTGAACGCCGGCGCGGGCGGCACCGACTCGCAGGATTGGGCCGAGATGCTGCTGCGAACCGAGATGCGCTGGGCCGAGCGCCGCGGGATAAAGACCGAGCTCAAAGAGGCCTCACCGGGTGAGGAAGCCGGCATCAAGTCGGCCACCTTCCTGGCCAGGGGCGAGAACGCCTACGGCCTCTTCTCGGCCGAGAAGGGCGTTCACCGCCTCGTTCGCATCTCCCCCTTCGACTCGGCCTCCCGGCGGCACACCGCCTTCGCGGGACTAGAGGTCGCGCCGCTCGTGGAGGAGGCCACCGGCATCGACATCGAGCCCGACGACCTGCAGATCGACACCTACCGCGCGTCGGGCGCCGGCGGCCAGCACGTGAACAAGACCGACTCCGCCGTGCGGATAACCCACAAGCCCACGAAGACCGTGGTGCAGTGCCAGAACGAGCGCTCCCAGGGCGCGAACAAGGCCACGGCGATGGCCATGCTCACGTCGAAGCTCATCGAGCTGGAGGAGGAGCGCCGCCGGGCGGAGATCGCAAAGGAGAAGGGCGAGGCCCAGGACGTGGGCTGGGGATCGCAGATCCGCTCGTATGTGCTCCAGCCCTACACGATGGTCAAGGACCACCGTACGAACGTGGAGGTGGGCAACGCCCAGGGTGTGCTCGACGGCGACCTGGACCCGTTCGTGCGCGCCGAGCTGCTGCGCCGGGCGGGATCCGGAGCGTCGTAGGTACTCGGTTATACTGCCGGTATGACTATGAAGCTCGGCCCCAAGGGGCAGGTCGTGATACCGAAGGCGATCCGGGACCAGCTCGGTTTGCATCCCGGCGATCGCGTCGCCGTCGAGCGGGAGGGGAATGGCGTGAAGGTTTCCAAGGCGGTCACTGCGTCTGACCTCCGGGGCTCCCTTCTACCGTCGGACCTCAACCCGTTGGAGATACTTCTCGAAGAGCGCCGCCTCGATCGAATCCGCGAGGATCGCTTCCTCTGACCGTGCTGGACGCATGGGCAGTCCTCGCCCTGGTGCGCGACGAGCCGGCGGCCGAGCGGGTGGAGGATCTGATCGACTCAGGCGCAACGGCGATCAGCTCCGTGAACCTGGGGGAGGTTCTGTACACCCTGACTCGAAGCCACGGTCTAGATCGCGCCACGAGTATCGCCAACGGTGTTCGCCAGACCGTCGAGACGGTTCATCCGGACTGGCCGCTCATCGAGGCTGCCGCCCTTGTCAAGTCCCGCGGCGGCCTGTCCTACGCCGACGCGTTTTGTGTGGCTACGGCGCTACGCCACGACGCGCCTCTCGCGACGGGCGATCCTGAGATCCTTGCCCTCGATGGGCCGGTCGAGCTGATCGACCTTCGCGAAGCCTCCTGACCGGCACCTGCTGTCAACGCCCGATTAGGCTTGAGATCGATGGCCGACGACCGCGCCGCCACGCGCACGCCCGATCCGCGCACGCCCCTGCCGGCGCGCAAGGACGACGACCGAGGTCCCGGCTGGCGCGTGGACCCCTCGCCCGACGGCCGGGGCGCCAAGCCCGAGAAGCCGCCGATGATCCCCTTCGGCATCCGGCGCTTTCTCATCATCCTCGCCGTGCTGCTGGTGGCCAACTACGTGTTCGTGGCCATTTTCGCCCCGCCGGCCGAACGCGAGCGTGTGCCCTATACGCCGACGTTCATCGAGCAGGTGCAGAAGCGCAACGTGAAGGAGATTGCCTCCAAGGGCGAGACCGTGCAGGGCGAGTTTCGCAAAGAGCTGAAAGAGGGGGACCCGAAGGGCTTCGAGACCGAGGTGCCCACCTTCGCCGACCAGGATCAGCTGTCCCAGCTTCTTCAGGCCAACGACGTGACGGTGAACGCCAAGCCGCCACAGGACCGCAACCTGCTCGAGACCCTGCTCTTCTCCTTTGGGCCGGTGCTGCTCCTCGTGGGCCTGTTCGTCTTCATGGCCCGGCGCGCGTCGCAACAGGCCGGAGGCGGAATGCTCGGTCAGTTCGGCCGCTCGAAGGCCCGCCGCGCCGAAAGCTCCGAGCAGCGCATCACCTTCAACGATGTCGCCGGCATCGACGAGGCCAAGCAGGAGCTCACCGAGATCGTGAGCTTTCTCGCCGACCCGGAGCGCTTCCGCCGCCTTGGAGCCCGCATGCCGCGTGGAGTGCTCCTGTCGGGGCTGCCGGGTACGGGTAAGACCCTGCTGGCGAAGGCGGTGGCAGGAGAAGCCGGCGTGCCCTTCTTCTCGATATCGGCGTCGGAGTTCATCGAGGCGATCGTAGGCGTGGGCGCCTCGCGCGTGCGTGACCTCTTCAACCAGGCCAAGGAGGCCGCGCCGGCGATCATCTTCATCGACGAGCTCGACGCCATCGGCCGGGCGAGGGGCGGCGGCGCCTTCTCCAGCGGCGGCACCGACGAGCGCGAGCAGACCCTCAACCAGATTCTCACCGAGATGGACGGGTTCGACACCAGCGTGGGGGTGATCGTGGTGGCGGCCACCAACCGCCCGGAGATCCTCGACCCGGCGCTGCTTCGACCGGGGCGCTTCGACCGCCGGGTGGCGGTGCAGCCGCCGGACCTCTTCGGCCGCCGGAAGATCCTCGACGTACACACCCGTTCGGTGCCGCTGGCGGACGACGTGGATCTCGACGCCCTGGCCGCGACCACGCCCGGCATGGTGGGCGCCGACCTGGCCAACGTGGTGAACGAGGCGGCGCTGGTGGCTGCCATTCGCGATCACGAGGCGGTCGAGGCCCGCGACTTCAGCGACGCGATCGAAAAGATCATCCTTGGCGCCGAGCGCAAGGTGCTGCAGTCGCCCGAGGACCGCAGGCGGATCGCCTACCACGAGGGCGGGCACGCCATCGTGGGGATGCTCACCCCCGGGGCCGACCCCGTGCGCAAGGTGTCGATCATCCCCCGCGGCATGGCGCTGGGCGTGACCCTCTCCGCCCCCGAAGCCGACCGCTTCAACTACGACGAGGAGTACCTGCTCGGCAAGATCAAGGTGGCCCTCGGGGGCCGGGTGGCCGAGGAGCTCGAGTTCGGCGATGTAACTACCGGCGCCGAGTCTGACATCCAACAGGTCACCCAGATCGCCCGAGGGATGGTGGCCCGCTGGGGTATGAGCGAGGAGATCGGCTTTCTCGCGGTGCAGGGCTCCGAGCCCCAGGGGATGCTGCTGCCTGGCGCCGACGGCGCCTCGGAGGCCACTCAGGAGCTCGTTGAGCGCGAGATGCGCAGGATCGTCGACGAGGCCCAGGACGAGGTCCGTGGGCTACTTGACCGAGAGCGCTCCAGGCTCGACGCCCTGGCCAAGGCCCTTCTGCAGGAGGAGACCCTCGACGAGGCCGACGCCTACGCCGCCGCTGGGATCGAGCGCACGCCGGCGTCGGCGTGAGCGACGTTGTCGCCCGCGCACTCGCGGAGGACCTCGGCGCCGGCGACCTCACCACCGCAGCCGTGGTGCCCGGTGATGCGCAGGCGCGCGCGTGGATCGAGCAGCGGGAGGCCGGAGTGCTCTTCGGGCTCGAGCTGGTCCGTGAGGTCTTCGCTCGCACCGATCCCGCTCTGGTGGTCACCGCAGAGGCCGAGGAGGGCGTCTGGCGCGAGCCGGGAGAAGTGGCGCGCATCGAGGGGCGGGCGCCCGGCATCCTCGCGGGGGAGCGGGTGGCTCTGAACCTGCTCGGCCGCCTGTCCGGCGTGGCCACGATGACGGCTCGCTACGTTCGCGCCGTCGAGGGCACCGGGGTCGAGATACTCGACACGCGAAAGACCACGCCCGGGCTGCGGGAGCTCGAAAAGGCAGCGGTGGTGGCCGGGGGCGGGGTCGCGCACCGGGCCGGGCTCTACGACGCGATCCTCGTGAAGGAGAACCACTCGGCGCTGGCCGGAGGGGTGGGCGAGGCAGCCCGCCGGGCCGTGGCCGGGCGCGGCCAGGCAGACTTCGTCGAGGTGGAGATCGAAGGGCTCGACGAGCTCGACGAGGTGGTGCGGGCGGGGGTGGACCGTGTGCTGCTGGACAACATGAGCCTCGATGACATGCGAACGGCGGCGCTGCGCACGGAGGAGGCCAGTGTGAAGCTCGAGGCCTCAGGCGGTGTCACGCTCGAGTCGGTCCGGAAGATCGCCGCGACCGGGGTGGATCATGTGAGCGTCGGAGCGCTCACGCACTCAGCACCTGCGCTCGATCTGTCGCTGCTGCTAGAGCGCTACACTTTGTAAAGCGCTTGTGGCATTCGTGCCTTAGGCCTTCATTTCGCAACCAAGAGAGGTTCGAAACATGCCGGTCCAGACGATGCCCCCCGCGGGGGCAACACAGGCACCCCTGGAGCTGGAGAACATCCCCGCGCTCAAGCGCGAGGTTCGCGCGCTCGCCGACGAGCGCAACGCGGTGATCCTGGCGCACAACTACCAGGTGCCCGAGGTGCAGGACGTGGCCCACTTCGTGGGCGACTCGCTGGGCCTGTCGCGCCAGGCGGCCGACGCCGCCGGCGACGTGATCGCCTTCTGCGGCGTGCACTTCATGGCCGAGACCGCGGCCATCCTCTCGCCCGAGAAGA
>JBBJNU010000060.1:0-9247 GCA_037721005.1 Thermoleophilaceae bacterium
ACCTCGAGATCGGAGATGGCCGACCGGGTTCCCGGGTCCCAGTTGACCATGTAGTGGCCGCGGGTCACCAGGCCCTTCTCATAGAGGGCCACGAATACGTGGCGCACGGCGCGCACGTATTCGTCGTCCATGGTGAAGCGTTCGTCGGAGTAGTCGAGCGAGGCGCCGATGCGCTTGAACTGCTCGGTGATCGCCGAGCCGTGCTCCTCGCGCCACTCCCACACCCGTTCGGCAAAGGCCTCGCGCCCGAGGTCCTCCTTTGTCTTTCCCTCAGCCGCCAGCGCCTGCTCGACCTTGACCTGGGTGCCGATGCCCGCGTGGTCGGTGCCGTAGATCCACTTCGTGCGCCTGCCCCTCATGCGCGCGAGGCGGGCGAGCGAGTCCTGGATCGAGGCGTTCAGGGCATGGCCCATGTGCAGCACGCCCGTCACGTTGGGCGGAGGCACGGCGATGGAGAAGCTCTCGCCGGCGTCGCCGCCGGTTTCGCCTCGGAAGAGCCCCGCCTCCTCCCAGCGGGCGAACACCCGCTGCTCCACGTCGGCTGGCGTGTAGCGGGTGCGTGCGCGAAGGCTTTCGAGGCGGTCGTCTGACACTGGTCCATCAGTTTGCCAGCGCCCAACGGGTTCCCTGACCCGCCGCCACTCATTAGTTTCGATTGATATTGGGTTACGCTAATCTTTGGATGATGACTCCCCCTGCCCTCCTTCGACAGGCCCGCACCTCCGCGGGCTTGACGCAGGCGGGGCTCGCCCGGCGCCTTGGGACAACGCAGAGCGCCATCGCCCAGCTCGAGCACGCCCACGCCAACCCGACGGTCGACCGGCTCGAGGCTGCCCTCCGCGCGACGGGCCACAGGCTCGAGCTCACCCTCGTTGCCCACCAGCCGAGCGTGGATGAGACCCTGTTGGCTCGCAACCTGCGCATGACTCCCGCCGAGCGCCTTGCCGCTTTCGAGACCGCGCACCGGGAGCTCGAGGAACTGAAGAAGCTGGCAACCGATGCCCGCTGAGTTTCGGCCGAGAGCACTGCTCTCCCATCTGACGCTGCGTGGCGTGGACTTCGTGATCGTCGGAGGTATCGCGACCGTGCTGCACGGCTCGGAGAGAAACACCTTCGACCTCGACGTGTGCCCCGCGCAGGACCAGGAGAACCTCGACGCTCTCGGCAGAACCTTGATCGAGCTGGAGGCAAAGCTGCGCGGCATCGAAGAAGACATTCCGTTCGTCCCTGACGGACGCTCACTCGCCGGGATGCAGATCTTGACCCTCGACACCACCCTGGGGCCGCTCGACATCCTCACCCGCCCCGACGGCAGCCCCCCGTATAAGTCCCTGCGCAGCAGGGCCCTGCGCGTGAACGTAGGCGCGACAGCCGTCCTGGTGGCGTCGATCGAGGATCTGCTTGCGATGAAGCGCTCTGCCGACCGCCCGAAGGACCGGGAGGACGTCGAGCGCCTCCAGGCGCTACAAGACCTGAAGACGCGCCTGGCCCGCTGATCAGGCAGGCAGCGAAGCGCAAAACTTCACGAACTTGCGCGTGTCGCGCTCGGGCGGCCCGTGGCCGAAGCACACAAGGCTCGGCTCGAGCTCACCCAGGCGCCGCGCGGAGGCCCGGTTCACGGCCGGGTCGGGCGTGAGGTAGCTCTTCGGCTCGCGCAGGCCGGGGAGGGCCGTGATCACGTCCATGCTGTTCAGCACGTCACCCAGCACGAGCACGCGGTCGGACTCCCTCCAAAAGGAGATGTGCCCCGCCGAGTGCCCGGGCGTGTCGAGCACCTGAAAGCCGGCGACCTCGTCACCCCCACGCAACTTGCGGTCGACGGGGTGGCCGGGCCCGGCCATCGCCTTGAAGAAGACCGTGTTGATCGGGTTCGACGGCTGGCGCTCGCGGATCAGCCCGGGGCGCTCGGCCGCGTCGGCGTCACCCTCCGGCGCCCAGAACGGGACGCCGAACGTTTCGCACACGAGCTTGCTCGCCCCCTGGTGATCGGGGTGGGCGTGAGTCAGGGCGTGCGCGCTGAGCGAGCGCCCCCGCAGCTGCCCGAGGATCTTCTTGGCGTCGAAGCGCGCACCCGCGTCCACGAGCACGTCGCCCAGCAGGTAGGCGTTGATCGCGTTGGGGATCGGCAGCCGGCCCTTCAGCTGCCAGACATCGGGCGCCAGTTGCCGCATGGAAGCTCACCCTATCCGTGAGGAAGCCGTAACGCCGAGACGCTTTAATCGCGGGCATGCGTCACCTCTCCCGCGAGCGACGCGCGCGCCAGGGCGCAGCCATGCTCGCCGCCGCGGCCGTGTTCGCCCTGGCCTTCGTGGCGCTCGACCTCGCGTTCTGGTGGGTACCGCTGGGGGTTGGCCTGGTGTATCTGGCCGCGGCGGCCGCAAGCGGGCGGGACGGCAGCTACTGGGCCACGGCCGTCACGGTCTCGGGTTGGGGCCTCTCGGTGGCCTGGCTCAACGTGGCGAACCCGGACGTGATCGCACCGGCCGCCCAGGTCTTCGGCATCGGCGTGGGGGCTCTTGCCGGGGCGGCGCTCGCCCGGCAGGGCTTCGCGGTCGACCTGCTCGGCGTAGCGGCGGCAGCGGCTGGCGTCGGCCTCCTCTTCATGCTCGAGCGACAGGCCGGATGGCTGGTCGACTGGGAGACTTACGCCGTGCTGCTGGGGGCGATCGGCCTGATCAACCTCGCGCTGGCACCGGGCTCTCCTCGAGACGCGCGCCCATCTCACGGGTGAGGGTCATCAGCCCGGGGCGAAGTGTTGCACGTTCGCGCGGACGCAGCCAGCGCTAGGCCGACTCGGCGGCCTGCTCGTCCTCGGGCTCGTCCTTTGCCGCCTCGGTCACCAGGGTCGGGTTCAGCCCCTTGGTGATCGTCTCCTTGGTCACCACGCACTTCTTCACGTCGCGCCGCGAGGGAAGCTCGAACTGAACGTCGAGCAGGGTCTCCTCGATGATCGAGCGCAGTCCGCGCGCGCCGGTCTCGCGCTCGAGCGCCTTGTTGGCCACGGCGTCCAGTGAGTCGTCCGCGAACACGAGGTCGATGCCGTCAAAGGAGAAGAAGCGCTCGAACTGCTTCACAAGCGCGTTGCGGGGCTCGGTGAGTATGGTCACCAGGTCCTCGCGCTGCAGCTGGTGGATGATCGACAGCACCGGCAGGCGGCCGATGAACTCGGGGATGAGTCCGTACTCCACGAGATCCTCGGGAAGAACGTTCTCGAACAGGTCGTCGGTGTCCTTGTCGTGCTTCGAGGACACGTCGGCCCCGAACCCCACGCCCTTGTGGCCGATGCGCCGCTCGACCACCTTGTCGAGCCCCGCGAACGCGCCACCGCAGATGAAGAGCACGTTGGTGGTGTCGATGGTGAGGAACTCCTGGTGGGGGTGCTTGCGCCCACCTTGGGGCGGCACCGAGGCCACGGTGCCCTCGAGGATCTTCAGCAGCGCCTGCTGCACGCCTTCGCCGGACACGTCGCGCGTGATCGACGGGTTGTCGGCCTTGCGCGCGATCTTGTCGACCTCGTCGATGTAGATGATCCCCGTCTCGGCCTTCTTGACGTCGTAGTCGGCGGCCTGGATGAGCTTGAGGAGGATGTTCTCCACGTCCTCGCCCACGTAGCCGGCTTCCGTGAGGGCGGTGGCGTCCGCGATCGCGAAGGGAACGTTGAGGATCTTCGCGAGAGTCTGCGCGAGGAGCGTCTTGCCGCAGCCCGTGGGGCCGAGCAGGAGGATGTTGGACTTCTGAAGCTCGAGGTCCTGCTCGCCCTCGGCCTGCATCATCTGCACGCGCTTGTAGTGGTTGTACACCGCAACGGAAAGAGCCCGCTTGGCGGGCTCCTGTCCTACTACGTACTCCTGGAGAACCGACCAGATCTCCTTGGGCTTGGGGAGGTTCTCGAGGTCGAAGGTCGAGGTGCCGGTGAGCTCCTCGTCGATGATCTCGTTACAGAGGTCGATGCACTCGTCGCAGATGTACACGCCCGGCCCGGCGATCAGCTTCTTGACCTGTCGCTGAGACTTGCCGCAGAAGCTGCAGAGAAGCTGCTCGTTTGAGTCCGTAGGACGAGCCATGGCTTCTCAGACGGAGGTGATCACCTTGTCGATGAGGTGGTACTCCTGCGCCTCCTTGGCGGTCATGAAGTAGTCGCGCTCGGTGTCGCGGGCCACCTTCTCGAGCTCCTGCCCGGTGTGCTCGGCGAGGATCTCGTCGAGGCGCTGACGGGTGTCGATGATCTCCTTGGCGTGAATTTCGATGTCCGACGCCTGGCCCTGGAAGCTCGAGGAGACCTGGTGGATGAGGATCTTGGAGTTGGGCAGCGACATGCGCTTGCCCTCCTTGCCGCCCGCGAGGAGCAGCGCGCCCATCGACATGGCGATGCCGACGCAGATGGTCTGCACGTCGGGCTTGATGTACTGCATCGTGTCGTAGATCGCGAGGCCCGCGTACACCGAACCGCCGGGCGAGTTGATGTACAGGGAGATGTCCTTGTCGGCATCCTCGGCCTGCAGATGCAGCAGCTGCGCGACGACGAGGTTCGCGATGTCGTCGGTGACCGGCGTGCCGAGAAAGACGATCCGCTCGTTCAGCAGGCGGGAGTAAATGTCGAAGGCGCGCTCCCCGCGAGGAGTCTGCTCGACGACCATTGGTACAAGTGGGCTCATTGCTCTCGCTCTGTTTCGCTTGCTTGGAAAGATTCCTCCCGAGAGTCCGCGAAACCAAAGCGGCGCCCGGGGCGCCGAGTCTAGCAATGGGCCTACCGGGCCCTGGGGGCTTCCGAGGCGCTTACGAGCCGGGGGTCCAGAGCTTCTTGGGCGCCGCATCTTCTTCTGATCGAGGCGTCCACATCTCCTCGCGCGCCGCGGCCTGCTCGGCCGCGATCGGCTTCGCGTTCTCGACGATCATGTCCACCGCCCTGCGCATCGCGATGTCCTCGCGCAGGGCGTCGTCAGCCCCTTGGGCCTTGGCCTTCTTGAGCGAGCGCTGGAGGGCCTTGTCGCTCGCCCCCGGGGTGCCCGGCTGTGAGGCCGCCTCGCGCAGCGCGTCCATCAGCTCGTCGTCGCCCACCTCGATGCCCTCAGCCTCCACCACGGCAGCCAGCACGGCCTCGCGGCGTATCGCTCGCTCGGCGTCGGGCTCTGACTCCGTGATGAGCTCCTCCTCGGTCTTGCCCGTGATCTGGAGGTACTGAGCTGGGTCGAGCCCCTGCTCCTGTAGGCGCCGCGAGGTCACGTGCCACATCTCATGTGCCTTGGCGTGCACGAGCTCGTGGGGCACGTCGATCGTGGCGGCCGCGGCCACCGCGTCCACCGCCGCCTCGCGGAACTCGCGCTCGATCGCCTCCTCCTGGGCCTGCGAGAGCTGCGACCGGATTTCCGTGCGCAGCTCGTCGAGCGTGTCGTACCCGCCGGCCTCCACGGCCAGATCGTCGTCAAGCTCGGGGAGGCGCTTCTCCTTCACTTCCTTCACCGTCACGTCAAAGGTCGCGGCGTTTCCGGCGAGGTGCTCGGCTTGGTAGTCGTCCGGAAACGGCACGGATATCTCGCGCTCCTCTGCGCCTGAGGCTCCTATGAGCTGATCCTCGAACCCGGGGATCAGCCGGCCGGAGCCGAGCTCGAGCAGGAAGCCGCGGGCCTCGCCGCCCTCGAACGGCTCTCCGTCGACCTTGCCCTCGAAGTCGATCACCACGTAGTCGCCGTTCTCGGCTTGGCGCTCGACGGTCTCGAGCGACGCCAGCGACTCGCGCAGGCGGCCCACCTCGTTCTCCACGTCTTCCTCGGCCACCTCGGGCTCGCGGCGGGGCGCCTCGACACCCTTCACGGCGCCAAGCGTGGCGGGCGGGCGCACGGCCACCTCGAAGGAGAACGAGAGCGCGTCGCCCTTGTCCGGGAGGTCCGAGAGGTCCACGTCGGGGCTGCCGACGGTGGCGATCCCGGCGTCCTGAACGGCCTCCTCGTACCAGTTGGGCAGCGCGCGGCGCACCGCTTCGTCGAGCAGGGAGTCACGCCCGACCTGCTGGAGCACCACCTGAGCGGGCACCTTGCCCTTGCGAAAGCCGGGCACCTTCATGTCGCGGCCGATCACGTCGGCGGCGCTTCGGACCTCCGCCTCGACCGAGTCGGGACCCACCTCTACCTCCACCCGCACGCGCGATTCGCCAAGCTCCTTCGTGGATGTGGTCAGAGCGCTCAAGAGAACGCGTGACGATAGCGTGGCTCGGGTGTCTGACACTGGCTCAAAGACCCGTCGCGGACCAGGCGAGCGCGTGCTCGCGTGGGTGTTCACGGGTCCGCTCGGGCACTTCTACAGCGTGGCGGTGGACCTGCTCGTGTTTGCCGCCCGTTCGCTCGCCGGGCGAGCCCAGCGATGGGTCCTTCAGCTTTCCGGCCGCAGACTGTCCGGTGAGGACAGCACCCGCCCGGCCGGCCGGTAGCGCCCCGGTCGAGTAGCGCGTTCCCCGAAGGATGTTAAGAATGCCGACGTGGGCACCAGCGATTACTCCGCCGCCAGGCAAGCGAGGCAGCTGAGTTGACCGCGACCCTGGCCGGCCGGGCGTCCGAGCACGGGCGCCTCGCCATCGACACCGAGTTCGTGTCCGAGCGCCGCTACCAGGCGCAGCTCTGCCTGGTGCAGGTCGCCGTGCCCGACCCCGAGGCCGACGAGGGCGTTCGCACGGAGGTGCTCGATCCCCTCGACGAGGGCGCGCCCGACTTCGGCCCGCTCGCCGAGGCACTCGCCGACCCAGCGATCGAGGTCCTGATGCATGCCGGGCGCCAGGACGTGGCCATCATGCGCCGCACGTGGTCCACGGAGGTGAACAACGTGTTCGACACCCAGGTGGCGGCCGGTTTCCTAGGCTTTGGCAACCAGGAGGGATACGAGACGCTCGTGCGGCGGGTGCTCGACGTGCAGCTGCGCGGCGGGGAGGGCTTTACGCGCTGGGATCAACGGCCGCTCACGGCGAAGCAGATCGAATACGCGGGCGACGACGCCCGCCTGCTGCTCGCGCTCGCGGACTCTCTCCAACGCGACCTAGCCGAGCGGGGGCGCATCGAATGGGCGCGCGAGGAGAGCCGGCTCGTCGAGGCTTCCAACGACGAGCGGGGACCCGAGCGGGCCTACGAACGCCTGCCGAAGCTCTCTCGCCTGGAGAGCGGGCAGCGGACCGCGGCACGCCGGCTGTGCGAGTGGCGAGAGCGCATCGCGCGCGATATGGACCGGCCGCCGTCCTACGTGGTGCCAGACCAAGCCCTGGTCGAGCTCGCCCGCCGCCGCCCGCGTGACCGCGCCGCGCTCGAGCAGATCCGCGGGCTCCCCCAGCAGACGCTGCACCGCCGCGGCGCGGAGATCGTGGCCGAGATCGAGCGCAGCCGCGACGAGGAGGCGCCCCCCGCGCCGCCCTCGGCTCCGAGGCGCGATCCGGCAGAGGCGCCGCTGGTCTCGCTCGCCCAGGCCGTGGTGCGCCACCGCTCGCTCGAGAGCGACATCGCAACGGAGCTGATCGCCACCCAGGCCGAGCTGGCGGCATTGGTCTCTCAGGTCCGTAGCCCGGCCAAGGACGGTGAGGACGGCGTTCGCGCCCTGCGCGGATGGCGCCGTGAGCTCGTCGGCGGAGAGCTCGAGGAGCTGATCGCCGGGCGCCGATCCGTGGTGGTGGGGCCCGGCGGCGAGCTGCAGGTCGAAGGGTCTGACCCCGTAGGGTGAGGCCGCGAGGCCGCGCCAGGCGCTAAGCGGCCTGGCGCAGGGCCTCGAGCTCGCCCTCTTCGGCCAGCTTTCGCAGCGCGCGGTCCTCGATCTGGCGCACCCGCTCAGCGGAGATGCCGAGGCGGCGTCCTGTCTCCTTCAGAGCCACGGTCTCCGTGCCACCGAGGCCGTAACGCAGCTTGAGCACGTCACGGTCCGGGCTGGGCAGGCCGCCGACGGCCTTCAGCACGGTGCGCTCGTCCTCGTCGCGGACGACGTCCTCCTCGACACCGGGCGAGCTGTCGGCGATCAGGTCGCCGAGCGCCGTGTCCTCGGAGTCGCCGACGCGGCGGTCGAGGCTCGTGGGCGACTGGTCGGCGGCGCGGATGGCGATGATCTCCTCCATCTCCATCTCGAGCGACTCGGCCAGCTCCTCGTCGGTCGGGTCGCGACCCATCTCGGCGCCCAGCGTGCGCTCGCGATCGGCGATCTTGCGCGCCTGGCTCGCAATGTGCACGGGCAGGCGCACGGTACGGCTCGAGTTTGCAAGGCCACGACCGATCGCCTGACGCACCCAAAGCGTGCCGTAGGTCGAGAACTTGAAGCCCTTGCGCCAGTCGAACTTCTCGACGGCGCGGATCAGGCCGAGCATGCCCTCCTGGATCAGGTCCCCCAGGGGCAGCCCGAGGCCCTGGAACTTGCGGGCGATCGAGACGACAAGGCGCAGGTTCGCGTTGATCATGCGGTCCTTTGCCACGAGGTCGCCCATCTCGATCCGCTTGGACAGCTCGATCTCCTCCTCTGCGGTGAGCAGGGGGTGGCGAGCAGCCTCATTGAGGAAGAGCTGCAGCGAGTCGGTGGTCACTTCCGGGGTGAGAATGTTCTTCTTCGGCACAACAGGTCCTTCTCTAGCGGTTTCAACGTCGTCGGATAATAGCTTACGTTTGGTAAGCTGGCAACCGGCGGAGGTCTAGATTCCGCGCGGCGGCGGCCTGCGGCGCTCGCGCAGAGCACCCAGGGCACGTCGTATTCGGGTCGCCAGGAAGTACGCCAGGCTCACTCCGAGGACGAGACATAGTAACGCGATCGCGGCCGCGATGTAAGGGAACTCCACCGAAAAAGCCACGACGGCCGCCGCCAGGCCGTCCTCGAACAGGCTCATGAGGATGTTCGAAAGGGGCTCCGGCGAGGCGTTGATTGCCAGTCGCAGAGCGGCTTTGACCCCATGGCTCACCAAAGCGGTGGCCCCGGAACCGCCCCCCGCGTAGGCCTCCTCGAGGCCCGTAACATTGGCGTCTCCGGCGAAGGCCACGCC
Source organism: Thermoleophilaceae bacterium (assembly GCA_037721005.1). Lineage (GTDB taxonomy): Bacteria > Actinomycetota > Thermoleophilia > Solirubrobacterales > Thermoleophilaceae > JAAYBF01. Next base: position 8,990 of record JBBJNU010000060.1, read on the forward strand.
CAGCGCACTGCCCACCGCAGGGCGCACGGCGGTGTGAACGGTGTCCCAGATCGAGTCGAGAAAGGGCACTTTGTCGGTCACGAACTCGATCGCGAACATGCCCAGAGCCACCGTGAGGACGGTGTTGCCCTGCAGCGCTTCGGGCACTGCGTCCACCCCACTGCGGCCGAGCAGCGAGAGCAGGGCGACCGTGAGGTAGGCGTTCACCCCCGAGGCCCAGCCGGTGCTGAAGAGGGTCGGGACGAGGTCCATCGCTAG